>CAZOCL010000017.1:0-11354 GCA_964578245.1 uncultured Klebsiella sp.
ACGGCGCGAGCATTGACCACGCGCTCGTCGCCGACGGCTGCATCATCAGCCACGCACACATCAGCCATTCCGTCGTCGGCATCCGCAGCTTCGTAGGCATCGGGACGAACTTCCACCGCGTCATCATGATGGGCGCGGACTACTACGAATCGCAGGCCAGCCTCCACGAGAACCTCAACGCGGGCAAACCGCGCATGGGCATTGGCCAGCACTGCCGCATCGAGAACACCATCTTGGACAAGAACGTCCGCATCGGAGACAACTGCGTGATCTCGCCCGCAGGCAAGCCGGAGAACTTCGACGGCCCGAACTACGTCATCCGCGACGGCATCGTCATCATCCCGAAGAACGGCGTCATCCCCCACGGGACGGTGATCTGAAGCCACCCAGTAGGAGACGACGTAAGGAGTCTCTAACTTCCTCTGGTGGAGCTCGTCTGCCGGTGCTCCCCATCAACTCCGCCAGTGAGCAGACTCGACAGCAAAGTCCTCGTCGTCATCGGCGGCACCAGCGGCCTCGGCCTCTCAGCAGCGAAGGCGTTTGTGCGCGAGGGCGCGCGCGTGGTGGTGGTTGGACGCAGCGGAGAGAAGGTCCAAGCAGTCGAGCGGGAACTCGGCCCTGCCGTGGCTGGTTTCGCCGCTGATGCGATGCAGCCGGACAGTGCCGCCCGAGCCATTGCCCTAGCGTTGGAGAAGTTCGGCGGTTTCCACGGGCTGTATCACGTCGCCGGCGGCAGCGGGCGCAAGCACGGGGACGGCCCCCTGCATGAACTCACGGACGAAGGCTGGCAGTTCACACTGAACGAGAATCTAACTTCGCTCCTCTACTCCAACCGCGCCGCCGTCCGACAGTTTCTCACGCAAGGCACCGGCGGCAGCGTCTTGAACATGGGCAGCGTGTTGGGCTGGTCCCCTGCTCCCGGCTTCTTCGCCACGCACGCCTACGCCACGGCCAAGGCTGGCATCATCGGCCTGACGCAGACGGCCGCCGCGCACTACGCAAAGGACAACATCCGCTTCAATGTGCTCGCCCCCGCACTGGTTGCCACCCCGATGTCCACCCGCGCGCAGGCCGACCCGGCGATCCTCGCCTTCATCCGCACCAAGCAACCGCTGGACGGCGGACGCATCGGCCAGCCCGAGGACCTCGATGCCGCCGCCGTGTTCTTCCTGAGCGACGAGTCGAAGTTTGCGACCGGGCAGGTGCTGGCGGTGGATGGCGGGTGGTGTGTGTCGGAGGGGCAGGCGAGTAATCAGTAATCAGTTTTCAGTTCCAATGCCCATGCGCTCGACCAAGCCACGCAAATCCGCCCCACTGAATACTGGTTACTGGCTCGGCCTCGACCTCGGCGGCACCAGCATCAAGGCGGTCGCGGTGACGAGCGAAGGTGAAAAGCTGCGCCAGCGCAGCGTGCCGTTTGTGGACCGGGACATGGAATGGGCGAGGAAGATCCGCACGCTCGTCCGCGCATGGCGACGGGACCTGGGTGAGCCTTTGGGCATCGGCCTCTCGGCACCGGGGCTTGCGGCCAGGGACGCCCGGAGCATCGCCGTGATGCCGGGCCGGCTGCTCGGGCTGGAGCGGCTCGACTGGACGGACTATCTCGCTTCACCGCGTCCGATCCCGATTCTCAACGATGCGCACGCCGCCCTGCTCGGCGAGGTCTGGCGCGGTGCGGCGCGCGGGCTGCGCGACGTGATGCTCTTCACGCTGGGCACGGGTGTGGGTGGCGCGGCGATGGTGGATGGCCACCTGCTGCGTGGAGCGATTGGCCGCGCGGGGCATCTCGGCCACATCACCGTGGACTGGAACGGCCCCCGCGACGATTTCAACACCGCCGGTTCGCTCGAGCACTTCATGGGCAACAAGTTCATTCGCGAACGCACGAAAGGCCGCTTCGCCAGCACGCATGAACTGGTCGCCGCGGCCATAAAGGGCGATGCCCCGGCAAAGGAAATCTGGGACCGTTCGGTGCGTGCGCTCGGGTGCAGCATCGGCTCGCTCATCAACGTGCTCGACTCAGACGCCATCATCATCGGCGGGGGCATCGCACGGGCAGGCGAGGCGCTGTTCGTGCCGCTGGAGCGGTATGTGCGCCATTACGAGTGGCAGGCCGGTGGACATCAGGCGAAGATCCTCCGCGCGGAACTCGGTGACTACGCCGGGGCCTATGGCTCGGCAGCGAATGCGCTGGGCTTCGATGCGGCCAAAGGCTGAAGTCAACCGACGGCAGCGCCCAGCCAGGCCAGATACCTGGCATTCCCCTCCGCTAGCGGCAACGCGACGAACTCCGGCGTGTCATAGGGATGCTCCGCCACGATGAGCCGCTCCAGCGCAGCCAGTTTCACCCGCGTGGTCTTGAACACAACCAGCGTCTCCGGGCTGGATTCGATCTTCCCCTGCCACCAGTAATGCGACTCGATCTTTGGCACGATGTTCGCACACGCCACCAGCCGGGCAGTCAAAGCCGCATGGGCCAGCGCCCGTGCCGTCTTCAGGTCAGGCGCGGTGACCAGCACGACCCGAAATGTCGCGGCACGCTTCACTTCTCCGATTTCTTCTTCTTTGTGGTCTTGGGCTTCTCCGTGCCTGGCGGCGCGTCCTTAAGCTGGCGGCGGGCAAGCTGGTTCTTGAGAAAGCTGTCCACCGGAGCGCCCTCATACGCAGTGACCCAGAGGTCGCCGAGCATCTGGCCCGCGAGTTTGATCTGATTGTTCAGGAATGGCAGCCCCTCCATGCCGACTTCGCCGTTGCCTGAGAGTTTGCCGTCCTTGTTCATCTGATAGAGCGGTGCGACGTGCCGGTGCTGCTCGACAATGAAGTTCAGCACGACCGCAAAGACCTCCTCCGAACCGCGCACCGTCGCACCCGCGTTCGTGAGCGTGCTGGCGGGCCGCATTTGCGCGCGCAACTCATCAAACTTCAGCCCGCCGACCTTGTTCAGATAGCCACCATCCACCCAGGAGTGAAACGTCTTGTTCGTGGTGAAGCCTTTGGGATTCGCCTCCACCCAGCCGTTGAAGTTACGCGTCGTATGGAGCGGCTGCGTGCAGTCACCGACGTAGTGGCCCATCACGCCCATGATGTAGAGGATGTTCCGCCGCGCCTCCGCCACTTCTTCTGGCGTGCCCATCTCCTCGTAAACTTTCAGGTAGCTGAAGCCGGATTTGAGCTTCGCGTAGTTCTCCATGATCGCCCAGGGCAGGAAGCCGGGCATGTGCCTGGTGCGGTCCAGATCCTTGTCGTCCGCCGGGAACTTCTCCGGATGCTTCGCGCGGATGACGGCGAGCTGCGCGGTGAACTCGAAGCGGAAGGGACTCACGTTGGTCACCGCGATGCCGTAGGTGTCCAGGTCCTCCACGTCGAGGTAGTGGTCCAGGCCGTTGAAATGCCGGAGCGGGCGGTCCGTGGTGTTGCGCCAGCGATCCGGCTCACCCGCGAGGAACCCGACCCGTTCCTGCGCGGCGGCATCCCGCAGGAAGGCCGGGAGGTTTGTCGGCAGCGAGGCGAGCGCGAGGAGGTTCACGGTGCGATGGCCCTCGTAATCCCAGGCGCGGAGCGCGGGGGAGGCCAGCCAGATCATGGCACAGGCGAGCAAGGTCAGGTAGCGGCTTTTCACGGCGCAAGAGTGAGCAACCGGCGCAGGGCTGGCAACCGATTCCTTGCCGTTCCCCAGCTCGGCCAGCCGTCCGTCACCTGCATTTAACTTGGCAACGCCCCCGTCTGGTTGTTAATCACCCGACTCGCGACGCACCGAGTCGCCGCTCAAAACCGCATCCATCCGAGTTATGGCAGAAATTGAAATCCCCACCGAGGCCGGCACCAAGGAAGACAAGCGCGTCGGCATCAAGATCGCCATCATCGCCGTCATCATGGCCATCGTGTCCTCCTACGGAAAGAACGCGGCCAACGACATGATCATCAACGAGGTAAAAGCCTCGAATGGTTTCGCCTGGTATCAGGCCAAACGCATCCGCGGCGCGCTCAACGAGCAGTCCATCAGCCAGATGGACCTTGATCTCCTCGGCAACCCCACCGACGCGCAGCGCGAGGCCATGGGCAAGCTGAAGAAGAAGCTTCAGGAGAAGAACGCCGAATACAAAACGGAAAACGAACAGATCCTGAAGGAAGCCGAAGCCACAAAGGCCGAGGCGGAACTCGCGGGCAAAAAGAACGACGCCTTCGACCGGGCGGAGATCGCGTTGCAGGTCGCCATCGTGCTGTGTTCGCTGACCTTGCTCACCGGCAGTGCCATCTTCTCGCGCGTCGGGGTGGGCCTGGCGGCGGTTGGCGTGGTGCTGGCGGTGCTGGCGTTCTTCAAGACGCCCGATGCACCGAAACGAGAAGCCGCGCCATCCGCCGGGACCGCCCCGGCCAAACCCGGCGACGCCACTAACGCACCGCCGAAGAAGTAGCTTCTTGCGGAGGGAGCGTGCGCGGAGCGCGGCGTTTACGCCGCAGAAGGCTCCAATTGGAAGCGTGCGTTCGGACCACTCCTGGCGTGCTCCCGTTTCTGCGGCCTGAAGGCCGCGCTCCTCGCCTTGGTATTCGCCTGCGTGAGGATTTGGATTTAACCGTCTACCATCCAACAAATGCCGGTGCCTTGCAGCCCACAACTGTGTTGGCTTGTGCCCGATTGACCGTCCTATAAGTCGACTCAGTGTAATATAGTCTCCAGCCGGCCATCTGTAAATCGGGACAACACCGGAGTGCGTTTCCTCCGGTGCGGGCTAGGTTTCCGCAGCCTTCGGACAGCATGCGGAGGGACACATGCCGAAGACTGCGGAGCGGCCACGACTGTTCCACCGTTCATTGGCACTTAACCAACTCCCACCATGAAACGCATCCTGTTCCTGCTCGGCGCGCTGGCGGCACTGTTCTACACCACCGGTTGCGCATCCATGCACGCCAGCGGCAAAACCACGACCATCTCACCTTGGACGAACTTCGTCTCCGCCAAGGCGGCCTTCGACAGCATCGCTCCAGACCGGACGACCGTCGGCGAACTCCACGAGCTGGGCTTCAACCCCTACCTGAACCCGAATGTGCGCATCCTCAACTACCTCGACATCCAGGGCCGGTTCCTCCCGAACCAGTCGGTCCGGATGGAAGACCTGCCGGGGCCGGTCCGCCAGTCGTTGAGCGCGCAGGACAAGTCGGTGGCTTATGAACTGGAGCTGAGCGTGGTGAACAGCCAGCGCTATGGGAACCTGTGCCTCGATGTGTTCGCCTTCAACCGCAAGACCAAGGAAACCGGATGGAACTTCAAAGCGCTCTTTCTGCTGAGCGACGGCAAAGTGGTCTACAAGCTCTGGTCCGGCCAGCCGAACGTGGATCGCTT
This sequence comes from uncultured Klebsiella sp., assembly GCA_964578245.1. Taxonomy (GTDB): domain Bacteria; phylum Verrucomicrobiota; class Verrucomicrobiia; order Limisphaerales; family SXTU01; genus SXTU01. Next base: position 5,342 of record CAZOCL010000017.1, read on the forward strand.
CGACCAGAAGAAGCGGCCGCTCGGCCCGTTCCAGGAGATCAACGCCGCCGCCTCCATCTCGGTCTTGCCGTAAGGTAACCACCCGAGCCCACCGCCCTGAGTTTCGGCTTGGAACGACAGGGGGTTCCGCTACCGTCGCGCGTCGGCTGGCAAACTGCCACCGGCCTTGCTATGGCGAACCCGACCCCTCCCGCTGCCGCACCTCCGGTGCAGAATGGCCGCGCAGCTTTCCTGGCCCTTCTGGCGGCGCTGGTCGCCGTGCTGGGCCTCCTCTTCGCGAAGAGTTTCCTCCCTGAATACATCGTCTTTGCGAACGACGGCCCCCTGGGCGCAACTTCCGCCGCGTCCGGCCGGATGCCGGACGCCATGTTCGGCATGTGGGCGGACCTGAACTGGGTGGGCAACGAAGGCGTCGCCCCCGCGCCCAGCGTCTGCAACCTGCTCGCCGTGGTTCTGAGCCCGGTCGCCATGGCGAAGGTCATCGTGCCGTTGTCGCTGGCTCTGTTGGGCTGCGCGGCGTGGGTGTTCTTCCGCCAGTGCGGGTTCGCGCCCTGGGTCTGCACCGTGGGCGGACTGGCGGCGGCCTTGAATGGAGATCGCTTCTCGGTCGCCGCATGGGGTCTCTCGATGTGGGTGATGGCCTCGGCGGCGGTGTTTCTGGCCCTGGCGGCGTTGGTGGCAGCTACCAAGCGGCGCGGTTTGGTGTTCTCGGCTCTTGCCGGCTTCGCCACCGGCCTAGGCGTCATGGAGGGCTTTGACACGGGGGCGTTGTTCAGCCTGGTCATCGCGGCCTTCGGCTTGTTCCTCACCTGGACGGTGACCCAAGGCACGCCAGGTTTGCGGCTGGCGCAGGGCGTCGGACGCGTCGCCTTGGTGGCCATTTGCGCTGGTTTCATCGCCACTTACTCGCTGGGCACGCTCATCAGCACGCAGCTCTTGAACGTGGTCGGGATGGCGCAGGACCAGGAGACGCGCGATCGCCGTTTCGCCGAGGCGACCATGTGGAGCCTGCCGAAGATCGAGGCGCTGCGCGTGCTGATTCCCGGACTGTTCGGGTATCGCATGGATACGCCCGATGGCGGGGCTTACTGGGGCACCGTCGGCCAGAATCCGGCCATCGAACAATTCAAAGCGGCGGCCGAGCGGGGTGACGCCCAAGCCCGGGCCATGCTCGGGAATCCCACTTTGCACCGCCACTCCGGCTCGGGCGAATACGGCGGGGTGCTGGTAGTGCTGCTGGCTGCCTTCGCGATTGCGCAAGCGTTCCGGAAGCAAGGGGCCTACACCGACACGGAGCGCAAACTGGTCTGGTTCTGGGCGGCGATTGCGCTGATTTCCTTGCTGTTCGCGTTCGGCAAGCATGCCCCGTTCTACAAGCTCTTCTACTCCCTGCCCTACGCCTCGACCATCCGCAACCCGGTCAAGTTCATGCACCCGTTCCACATCGCGCTGCTGGTGCTGTTTGGCTACGGACTGCACGCGCTGGCCAAGCAGTTCGTCAAGCCGACGGCCTCGCTGGCAAACGACGGACTGACCGACCGCGTGAAGAGCTGGTGGAGCACGGTCCAAGGTTTCGACCGGACCTGGGCGATGGCCACCGGCGCAGCAGTAGCCGCAAGTTTTCTCGCTCTTCTACTCTATAGTTCCGCGCGCAAGGATTTGGAAAAGCACCTCACCTCGGTCGCGTTTAACGAGGACACCGCCCGGTCCATCGCCTCCAACAGCATTGGAGAGGTGGGGGTCTTCATCGCGTTCCTCGCGCTCTCAGCCGGGGCCGTAGTGGTGGCGCTTAGCGGCTACTGGTCGGGCTCCCGGGCGCGGTGGGCGGGGGTGGTGCTGGGCCTGGTGGTGGTCGTGGACCTCGCGCGGGCCAACACCCCCTGGATCATCTATTGGAACTACCAGGAGAAATACGCGGGCAATCCGATCATCGACCTGCTCAAGCGCTCCCCTTATGAGCAGCGAGTGCAGTCGCTCCCCTTCCAGATCAACCAGCAGTTCGCCATCTTCCAGCAGCTCTATGGGCTGGAGTGGACACAGCACCTCTTCCTCTACAACAATATCCAGTGCCTGGACATCACGCAGGAACCGCGCTCCACCGCCGACAACAAGCTCTATCGAGAAGCCCTGCTCGGCCACGCCAACACCCTGGCCCGGCTCTGGGAGCTGACGAACACCCGGTTCGTCTTCGGCGTCAACGACCCGAACTTCATCAACTCACTCGCCAACCAGCTTGATCCGCTCCAGCGCCGCTTCCGCATCCACACCGCTTTTGAAATCGTGCCCAAGCCGGGCATCACCAATCCTACCCGGCTGGATCAGGTCACCGTCACGACCAATGCCGGCGGCCAGTTCGCGCTCGTCGAGTTCACCGGTGCCCTGCCCCGGGCCAAGCTTTTCACCACCTGGCTGACCACGACCAATGACACGGAAGTGCTCAGCCTTCTGACCAACGTGACCTTCAAACCGCACGAGGCCGTGATCGTCTCGACGCCGCTGCCACCCTCCACCAACGCTCCGGGGACCAACGCCGGCGAGGTAAAGTTCCTTGCCTACGCCCCCAAGCGCGTCCGGCTCGAAGCCACCGCCACCGCCCCATCCGTCCTGCTGCTCAACGACAAGCACGCACCCAATTGGAAAGTCACCGTGGACGGCCAGCCCGCCATGTTGCTGCGTTGCAATTACCTGATGCGCGGCGTGCAAGTGCCCGCCGGAAAGCACGAAGTCGAGTTTCGATACGAGCCACCCATCAAAGGCCTCTACGTCACCGGTGCCGCCATCGCCATCGCCTTCTGCCTGCTCGGAGTGGCCCTGTTCACCGGTCGAGGGGAGAGCGCCCCGCCCGTAAACAAAGCGCCCACTCAGCCCGTGAAGCCAGCCGAGGGCAAGTGAGAGTCGCCGATGACCTTCGCTCGAATCGCTGAGGGACCGCGACGCACGTCCGGCTCCCTCTCCCTTCCTCGGAGGAGGCGAGAGGGTTGGGGTGAGTGGTAGTCTCCGGCGGTAACCCATCACCCAGCAGGCAACCGTCCGATTAGCACGGCTCTCTTTCCTCTTCCGCGTATTCTGCGTATTCCGTGGTCCCAATCGGCGTTTCCAGAATGATTCCCGCATTCTCCCTTTTCCATCTACCCGCCTCTCTGCTTGAATGCCCGCGCTGTGAAGAAACCATCGCCGCTCTCCCTCGTCCGCCGCGCCCCGCCGCGTTTGCGGAAGGAAGTGGAATGCGTGCTCATCAGCCGCACGCAGATCCACCGGCGCGTCCGCGAGCTGGCCCGGCAAATCGAGAAGGACTTCGCCGGTCGCGACCTCGTCGTCGTTTCACTCCTGAGCGGCACGGTGATGTTCCTCGCCGACCTTATTCGCGGCCTGAACATGCCGCTGCGCCTGGACTTCATGGGCGTCTCCAGCTACGGCAGCGGCACCGTCTCCCGCGAACTGCTCTTCACCAAGGAACTCCGCCTCGACGTCCGTGACCGCGACGTGCTGCTGGTGGACGACATCCTCGACACGGGCAAAACGCTGACCGCCGTCATCGCCAAGCTCCAGCAACTCCAGCCGCGCCAGATCAAGACCTGCGTGCTGCTGAACAAGGCCGCCCGCCGGGTCGAAGCCGTGCAGGCCGATTACGCTGGCTTTGAAATTCCAGACCTCTTCGTCGTTGGCTATGGCCTGGACTACGCGGAGCGCTACCGGAACCTGCCGTTCGTCGGCGTGCTGCGCCCGGAGATGTATGGGAAGTGAGACGTGTTGCGTGTTGCGTAACAGACGGGTGCGCCGAGATTTCGGCGCATTCACGCGCTTCGCACCGCCCGTCACTTGTCACCAGCCACCTGTCACTTTCCCATGACCGTCCACGTTCAATTCTGGTCCTACTTCAAAGACCTCACTGGCTGCGCGCAAAGCAGTGAGGAACTGCCGCCGGGTGCCACGATTGGCGACCTGGTCCAACATCTGCACACGCGCTTCCCCAAACTCGTCGCCATGCAGAACTCCACTTTGATCGCCGTCGGCGTCGAGTATCAGAACCGCGATTACGTGTTGAAGGACGGCGATGAAGTCAGCCTGTTCCCCCCCGTCCAAGGCGGCTGACCTGACTAATTACTAACCACTAATCACTTTCCTTGCTCCGCTCCCTCACCCTCTCTCCCGACCCCATCGACGAACCCGCCCTCGTCGCCGCGCGGGGCATGTCCGGCGGCATGGGTGCGGCGGTGTATTTCAGTGGCGTCGTGCGCGGCAGCGAGGACAGCCAGCCCATCAGCGCCATCGAATACGAGTGCTTCCGTCCAATGGCCGAGCATCAGTTTCACCGCCTCTTCGATGAGCTGGAGCGACGCTGGCCAATCGAGTCCGTCCGACTCGTCCACCGCCTCGGGCTCGTGAAGGTCAACGAATCCTCCCTTTGGGTGGAACTCGTCAGCCCCCATCGGGGTGAAGCCTTCGCCGCCTGCCAGTGGTTGATCGACGAGATGAAGCGGGTGGTGCCGATCTGGAAGAAGCCGGTGGCGTAGCTGGAACCGTGCGTTGGCTGGCCGCCGAGCTTCATTAAACGCAGCACGAGGGACTTGGAATTGAAATCGAGGTTCTTCGCTGTTTTCGGTGGAACAGGGAGGCGGGCAGGGAATTCCAAATTCCAAGTCCCAAGCTCCAAAGAAACTCCAAAGCCCAAATTCTAATTGTTTAGCGTGGCACCCCGCCTGCGCTTCCGCCCTGATTCGGACCCTGGCCCAAGGGCTGGTTCGGCCCGGCTGGCCAGTGCCGTGCGACGCCTCCCTTTGAAATTTGGAGTTTGGCGCTTCTTTGGAATTTGGAACTTGGGAATTGGAGCTTCTCCCACACCCATTCCACTGAAAACAGCGGAGAACCGAAATAGAGATCGCAAAGTGAAGGTTGTCCCAACAATACCCAGCCACCTCATTTTTGACCACCGAGACGCGATGAACACAGAGACAGGCACCGAAGCAGATCTCTGTGTTCATCGCGTCTCTGTGGTTAGAATTGGGTTCCCCCCAGCTTGGAACTGGTTCAATTGACCCCGTCCGCGTGCTTTTCCGTAGTTGAAGACAGTTGGCCATGCCGGGGGCGTCTGCTAGCTTGTTCCCAACAGCCCGACGCGAGTGCCGGGCCACCAACACCACCATGTCCCAAGCCATCATTGACCCAGCCGAGGTGCGGCGCTTCGCCGAAGAACTGCGCCGCTTCAACGTGGATGTCTCCGAACGCACCGCCCAGCTCCAGGCCCGCTTTGCGGCGCTGGGCGACACCTGGCAGGACCAGGAGCACGCCAAGTTCGCGGAAGAATTCAAACAGGCCATGAAGGTCGTAAAGAAATTCGTCGAGGTCTCGAACCAGCATGGTCCCTTCCTCCTGCGCAAGGCCCAGAAGATCGAGGAGTATCTCAACCAGCGCTGACCATGCCGGAGCAGGTCCGCATCACGTCCGTCGAGGCCATCGAGGCCTTCCGCACCGACCTGGTCGTCTATCTGGACAAGGCCCGCAATGTGGTGGACGAGGTCAGCGAGGAAATCACGCGCACGCGTGCCTGGCTGCAGGACGACCGGGGTCGCTATTGGGCGCAACAAGTCAAACGCCGGACCCTCGACCTGGAGGCGCGCCAGCAGGAACTTTTCAGTGCGCAGCTTGCCAATACCAAGCGCAACATCCAGGGCGAGCTGGTCGCCGTCCGCCGGGCCAAGCAAGCACTGGAGGAAGCCGAGGCCAAGGTGAAAGTGATCAAGCAATGGCTCCGCGACTATCCCGTGGAAATCGAACCGCAAGGCCGCCACGCCGACCTGCTCCGCCACGCGCTGGCCAACGACATGGGCAAGGCGGTGGGATTGCTCAGCCAGATGGTCGAGACTTTGCATGGCTACTCGGAGTTGAAACCACCATCGGCCGACCTGCCCGCACCACCGCCCCCTGCTGAATGAAGCTGCTCGCGCCAACAAACGGGTCAGGCTACCGCACCCTCTTCTCCCTCTCCCCCACTGGGGGAGAGGGCCGGGGTGAG
>CAZOCL010000017.1:11364-32378 GCA_964578245.1 uncultured Klebsiella sp.
GCGGGCCCCCCCCCCCCCCCCCCCCTCCCCCCCGCCGGGGGGGGGGGGGGGGGGGGGGGGGGGGGGGAAGGCTGTGCGATGTCGAACGAGTGTCGGTTCCACGAACACCTTACTCCGCCTGCGTTCAGGCTTCTTCGGATGAGCATCGCGTTCTCACGCCGCCCCCTCACCCTAACCCTCTCCCCTGATGGGGGAGAGGGGATTTGCAACGGAACTCCCCTTCATTCCGTGCCATGAGCCTCAATTCCACCCGTTCGCGCCTGCTCATGCTGACCAAGCAGCTCTCGATCCGTTGGAACGAGACCCGTGAACACTGGCAGGACGCGAAAGCCGCCGAGTTTCAGAAACGCTATCTGGACGAGCTGTTGAACCGGGTGAACGTCACCGCCGCCAGCATCGAGAGCCTGGATGAGGGGCTCGCCAAAATCCGCCGCGACTGTGAGTAAGCTCACCTCCGCCACTGCTACGCTTGAACTGCTGCACCGGCTGCGCGACACGGTGCGCAGTTTCGCCACTCGCGAGGAGCAGCTTCAGCGGGAGCAGCAGGCCCACGAGGCCCGCCTCAAGCAACGCGCGGAGTCCGTCCTCGCCCAGCGCTCGGAACAATTCCAGGCCGAGCATGCCACGCTGGAAGCCTCGTTGAACGAGGCCCGCACCCAGCGCACCACCCGTTGGGACAACCGCCGTGCGCGATTGATCCGGGCCCAAAAGAACGCGCTCCGGCAGCGCCTCACCCGCATCGAGGAGCGCGAGAACCTGCGCAAATTTGAGCTGCAACGCGAGATGCTCGGCGCGCAACGCCAGCGCGAGGCCGGTCTAAAGGCCGCCAGCACCGCTTTCACGGAACTGACCGCCCAGCTCAAAGTGGAGCAGGAGACGCTCGCCAAAGTGGACGCCAGTGCCCGCGTCACGTTGCGCGGCTATCCAGTCTGGGCCCGGCTGCTCAATCCATCCGCTGCCGCGGTCACCGAGGGCGATCCCGGTGAGTCTCTGGAACAGCTCCGGCTACGGCTCACCGCCGCTACGAATGACCTGGAGCACGTGCGCGCCACCGGCCTGCCAGTGCTCTTCAGCTACCTGCCGGTCTGGCTCTGGTGCGGCGCGGTGGTGCTGCTGGCCGGTGCACTGCCGTTCGTGAACATGGCGCGTTTCGACCTGCCGACACTTGGCTTCGCCGGTGCTGGCATCGTCGCCGCCATCGGCCTGTCCTTCGTCGGACTGGTCTATCTCACCGGCTGGCTGGCCGGCGGCAAGGCAGCCAGGTCGCTGACGCAGGCACTCAACGAGGCGCAGGAGTTCGCCGCTGCCTGCGAGGCTCAGGCCCTGGCACGCCGGCAGGCCGAAGAGCAGCGGCTGACCACCGAGGCCAGCACCGCCGGCCAGGGCCACGACGCAGAATGGCAGCACGCACTCAGCGAAACCGAAATCACCAAGGCGCAGAGCAAGCGGGAGATGGACGTCCGCCTCGAACGCGCCCTCCGTCGCTATGAGCAACTGCGGAGCTTTGCCCTGGACTCTCTCGAGCACGCGATTAGCAACGAACTCGCCGCCGCCCGTGCCACTGCCGAGGAGGAATTGCGCAACACGACCGTGGCCAATGAAACCACGCTCATGACCGCCGCGAACCAGCGCGAAGCCGCCTGGCTGGCGCTGGCCGCCGAATGGCGTGCGGCGGCGGGCCCGCTCTTTGCGGAACTGGCGGGTGCGCAACGCAGTGCCATGGAGCGTTTCCCGGACTGGTCGCCCACTTTCGCCCAGCAATGGAGGCCCCCGACAACCTTCGCGCACGCGGCCCAGTTCGCGCGGCTGGACGTGGACGTGGCGAAACTGGCCGGTGCGTTGCCCCGCAGTTCCCGGCTCGCCTTGCCCGGCCCGGCAGCGTTCTCGCTGCCCCTGTTGCTGACTGTGCCGCAGCACGGTTCGCTGCTGGTCGAGACCAAAGGCGAAGGCCGCACCCAGGCCATCGCGACGCTCAACGACACCATTCTTCGCCTGCTCGCCAGCGCTCCGCCGGGACGACTCAGCTTCACCTTGATTGATCCGGTCGAGCTGGGCCGCAGCTTCTCCGGGCTGATGCACCTGGGAGACTACGACGAGCGACTCATCAACAGCCGCATCTGGACGCAGCCCGCGCAGATCGAGGAGCAGCTCTCCACGCTCAACGAACACATCGAAAAGGTTTCGCAGATGTATCTGCGCAACGAGTTCGCCACCGTGGTGGATTACAACGAGCAGGCCGGACGCATCGCGGAGCGCTATCACTTCCTCGTGGTCGCGGACTTCCCGGCGAATTTCTCCGACACGGCGATGCGCCGGCTCATGAGCATCGCCGCGAGCGGCGCACGCTGCGGAGTTTACACGTTGCTGCATTGGGACCAGCGCAAGCTGGCCCAAGCCGAATTCGTGCCGGATGAATTGCGCGAAGGCAGCGTCTGTGTGCGGCGCGAGGGCAACGCCTTCCTCCTGGGCGGCGAGGTGCTGCACGGAGTGTCGCTCGTGCTGGAGCAGCCACCTGCGCCCGAAGTGGCGACTGAACTGCTCCACAAGGCCGGTCAGGCCAGCGTAGATTCCAACCGCGTCCAGGTGCCCTTCACCGACATCGCGCCAGCCGTGGCAGCCGAGTGGACGCTGGACACCGGCGACGAATTGCGCGTGCCCATCGGCCGCACCGGCGCGACCAAGCTGCAATACCTGTGCCTCGGCAAGGGCACTCGTCAGCACGCACTCGTGGCGGGCAAGACGGGCTCCGGCAAATCCACCCTGTTCCACGTCATCATCACGAACCTGGCGATGTGGTGCAGCCCGGAACAGGTGGAGTTTTATCTCGTGGACTTCAAGAAGGGCGTCGAGTTCCGCTGCTACGCCGCGCACCGGCTGCCCCATGCGCGCGTGGTGGCCATCGAAAGCGACCGCGAGTTTGGCCTGAGCGTGCTGGAGCGCCTGGACCAAGAACTGAAACGCCGCGGCGAGCTGTTCCGCAAGGTCGGCGCGCAGGATCTGCCCAGCTACCGGCGGCTAAGCAACGCTCCCCTGCCCCGCACGCTGCTGCTGATTGACGAGTTCCAGGAGTTCTTCGTCGCGGACGATCGTGTGGCACAGGGCGCGGCCTTGCTGCTGGACCGCATCGTGCGTCAGGGCCGGGCATTCGGCATCCATGTGATTCTCGGTTCGCAGACACTCGGCGGGGCTTACTCGCTGGCGCGCGCGACGCTGGGGCAGATGGTTGTTCGCATCGCCTTGCAGTGCAACGAGGCCGATGCCGCGCTGATCATGGATGACAACAACCCCGCGCCGCGCCTGCTCTCGCGGCCCGGTGAGGCGATCTACAACGACACGGCCGGCAGCGTCGAGGGCAACAGCCCCTTCCAGACCGTCTGGATCGGTGACGAGGAACGGGACAACTGGCTGGAGAAGGTTAACGCGCTCACGCAAAGCAAAGCCTTGCGCGCACCCGGCACGGTGGTCTTCGAAGGCAATGCGCCGGCGGACGTGCGAGAGAACGTGCTGCTGGCCGACCTGCTGGCCACGCCGCGTTCCGAAGCGGTTCCCCGCGCCTGGCTAGGCGCACCGAATTCCATCAAGGGCCCCACCGAGGCGGTCTTCCATCGGCAGAGCGGCAACAATCTGCTGCTGGTCGGCCAGCGCGAAGAAGCGGCGCTGGCGATTCTGGGGGCCTCCTTGGTGGCGCTGGCGGCGCAAGGAGCGGCACGGCTCATCCTGATCGAAGCCACCACGCCGGATTCACCCCAGCGGAAGTTTCTGGAGTCCGTGGGCGCAAGCCTGCCCCGTGGCTTCACAGCCGCCCGGGCCGGTGAACTGGAGGCGGTGATGGTAGAACTGTTCACGGAATTGACGCGGCGGACGGCCGACGAGTCCGCACCCGGAGCCCCGTGGTTTGTGGTGGTCCACGAGTTGCAGAAATTCAAGAAACTGCGCCACGAGGAGGACTTTAGCTACTCCAGTGATGAGCCGAAGGCACCGAGTCCTGGAGCGGTGTTCGACCGGTTGATCACCGAAGGCCCCGGCGTGGGCATCCATGTGATCTGCACCTGTGACAGCTACAACAGCCTGGCCCGGGCTCTGAGCCGGAAGGCCGTCAGCGAGTTCGAACTGCGCGTGCTCTTCCAGATGAGCGCAAACGACTCGGCGACGCTCTGCGACTCGCCCAAGGCCTCGGACCTCGGCCTGCACCGCGCGCTGCTCCACAACGGCCAGCAAGGCGTGCTCGAGACGTTCCGCCCCTATGCGTTGCCGGACGCGGCGTGGCTGGAAGCGGTGGGGAGGAGCTTGCGTCAGCCGTAGAAATCCCAATCCTTAATCGCTCTCCCGCTCCAAGAATCGCACTCGGAGTCATGGCTTCAGCCGGTGGAATGCACCCGCGATCCAGACGCTGCGCAGAATGCCCACCGACGGCCGAACGCCCCGCCGCCTGAAGGCGGGACTCCAGGCCTGCGGCACCGGTTCGCACTTCCGTGCTTGCACCCGCCGCACGGAAACCTATCCTACGCACACGTATGAAATCTGAGAACACCTACGACGCCATCATTGTCGGTGGCGGCCCGTCCGGCTCTGCTTCCTCCTACATCCTCGCCGAGCACGGGCATCGCGTGCTGCTGCTGGAGCGCGAGAAGTTCCCCCGCTACCACATCGGCGAGTCCATGATCCCGTTCACCTACGGGCCAATGGAGCGTCTCGGGCTGATCCCGCGCATGAAGAACTCCAACTTCGTGAAGAAATACAGCGTGATCTTTGTGTCGCCGAACGGGCGGCAGTCCCAGCCGTTCTACTTCTTCACCCGCTACGACCGCGAGAGCATCGCGCAGACGTGGCAGGTGCTGCGCTCGGAGTTTGACCAGATCCTCCTGGACCACACGCGCTCCAAGGGCGTCGAGGTGCGCGAGGAGACGACCGTGAAGGAACTGCTCCGAGACGCCACCGGCAAGGTCATCGGGGTGAAGGCGCAGTTGAAGTCCGGCGAAGTCGTCGAGTTCCATGCCCCCATCACGCTGGACTGCACCGGCAAGGAGGCCTTCAGCTCCGTGCGCAACGGCTGGCGCATGAAGGACCCCTACCTGAACAAGATTGCGGTCTGGACCTACTACAAAGGCTCGAAGCGCGAGCCGGGCATTGACGAGGGACAGACGACGGTGGCCTATGTGCCAGACAAGGGCTGGTTCTGGCACATCCCGCAGCACGACGACATGGTCAGCGTGGGCGTGGTGGCGGAGGGCAAGTATCTCACGCGTGACGGCGTGCGCGACCCGAAGGCCATCTTCCACCGTGAGGTGGAGGAGAACGTGTGGATCAAAGAGCATCTCTCCACCGGTGCCTCCACCGGCAACTACTATCTCACCAGCGAGTATTCGCACCATGCCCGCCACTGCGGCAGCGACGGCCTGCTGCTGGTGGGCGACGCCTTCGCGTTTCTTGATCCCGTGTTCAGCAGCGGCCTGATGCTCGCACTCAAGAGCGGCGTGCTGGCGGGCGACGAAGTGCACAAGGCGCTGCTGGAAAAGGATTTCTCCCCGGCCCGCTTCGCTGACTATGCGAAATATATGCGGCAGGGCGTGGAGAACATGAGGAAGCTCGTGTATGCCTTCTACGATCCGAACTTCTCCTTCAAGCGGACCATCGACAAGTATCCCGACGCGGCCGGCGAAATCACCGACTGCCTCAGCGGTGACGTGAACAAGGACTTCTCGCAGCTCTGGGCGCGCATCCGCGAGCAGGTGCCGCTGCCGGATGACTTGCCCTATGGCGAACCGCTGACCAAGAGCGCACCGCAACCCGTGGCCGCTTGACGAAGCTCGCCGCTTGCGGTGTGTTCAGCAGCACCAGATGAACATCGTCCAGATCACCCCCGGAGCGGGCGGGATGTATTGCGGAAACTGTTTCCGCGACAACGCGCTCGTCGCCGCGCTGCGTCGCCAAGGGCACGAGGTCCTCATGGTGCCGCTCTATCTGCCCATGACGCTGGACGAGGAGAACCAGAGCGCCGGGACGCCGACCTTCTTCGGCGGCATCAATGTCTATCTCCAGCAGCAGTCGGCCTTTTTCCGGCGCGCGCCCAAGTGGCTGCATTCGCTGCTGGACTCGCCGTTTCTGCTCAAGCTGGCCGCCGGTCGCGCCGCCAAGACCCGCGCAGCGGACGTGGGTGAACTCTCGCTGTCCATGCTGCGCGGCGAAGAGGGCAATCAGGTGCGTGAACTCGACGAACTGGTCGCGTGGCTCAAGACCCAGCCACGCCCCGACGTGGTGCTGCTCTCGAACGCGCTGCTCGTCGGCTTCACGCGCCGGCTCAAATCGGAACTCGGCTGCAAGGTGGTCTGCAATCTGCAGGGCGAAGACGCTTTTCTTGATTCCATGCCCAGCCCGATGCGCGAGCAGGTCTGGTCGCTGCTGGCCGAACGTTGCCGCGATTGCGACCTCTTCCTCGCCCCCACGCGTTACTTCGGCGACACGATGGCGAAGCGGCTCGGCCTGCCCGCAGACAAGGTGAAGGTGGTTTTCAATGGGATCAGCTTGGAGGGGTATGGAAGTAATCAGTATTCAGTAATCAGTGATCAGTCCAAGGGGGCTGCCAGTGCCCCGGCACTGAATACTGAATACTGCTCACTGAATACTTCCCCCACGCTTGGCTACTTCGCCCGCATGTGCCGCGAGAAGGGGCTCGACCTGCTCGTGGAGACGTTCATCGAACTCAAGCGGCGCGGGACGGTGCCGGGCCTCAAGCTCAAAGTCGGCGGCGGGTGCGGCCCCAGCGACGAGGCGTTCGTTGCGCAGCTCAAGGCCCACCTGCGCCGCGCGGGCTGTCTGGAGGACGTGACGTTTCATCCGAATCTCACGCGCGAGGAGAAAGTGAGCTTCCTGCAATCGCTCACGGTGTTCTCCGTGCCGGCGCTCTATGGGGAGGGTTTCGGCCTCTACTTGATCGAAGTGCTCGCCGCAGGCGTGCCGGTGGTGCAGCCGCGCCACGCGGCGTTCCCGGAACTCGTCGAGGCCACCGGTGGTGGCGTCATCGCCGAGGCCAATGCGGCGGCGCTGGCCACGGGCATCGAGGGCCTGCTGCTCGATCCCGCACGGCTGCGGTCGTTGGGCGATGCGGGCCGGAAGGCCGTGGGCGAACGCTTCACCATGGAGCAGATGGCCCGCGGCGTGGTGGCAGCCTGCCGGGGTGCCTTCCCCAAGCTGAACTGACGCCGGGAGTCCGGTCAGGCGGCTGGTGACAGCCCAATTTGCGCCCGCAACCAGGCCGCAAAGGTCTTGGCCTTCACCTCGGCATACCAGTCGGCCAGCGCTTCGGAGCGGCCATCCTTCAGTTGCAACGTCGGCACGTGGGAGTAGGTGGTTCCACCCTTGCTGCTCTGGTGGGCGACGGACTCGATGCTCACCGACTTGGCCTCGCTGTGGCTGACCTGGGTCAGGGTCTTGCGTCCAAAGGTGCGCGGCAGGGTCAGCGTGCCGGCCTGCGCGTCGAGCACCAGATCCTCGTTTCCTGAATTCAGGCGCACTCGCCGGAAGGCGAAAGCGAACCCCGCTGCGCCCAGGATGACCGCCCAGGTCCAGCTCGCGACCGTCAAGGAAGGACTGAAACCCGAGCTGAAGCCGACGATGAAAATGGCGGCGAAGGCCGTCCCGCCCAGCGTGATCAGCGCCGCAGCCAGGGGCTGGACCGAGGCCAGACAGGCATGCGTGCGACGGAAGCGCTGCGTCAGCCGCACCCCGGCGGGGAGGGGCCAAAACTTCCTTCGCAGCGCAACGAGGGGCACTGACCAGATCGCGAGCATGATGCAGTTGAACGGAGTGAGAAACAGTCCCATGAACAGTTCGCTGCCTTCCAGGCCGGTGAGGAGAACGGCGTCCTCGGGGTTTGTCGCGTCATAGTGGACCGTCACGGACTTGCCAACCGGAAAGGCCGCGACCATCCCAATGGCCCAGCGGTCGTCCGAGTTCCCCGTGTCGCCATAATGGAACTGCTGCCCGATGAACTCACGTTCGCCGACCGTGTAGGCAAAGTGGATCTTTGGCCGGTAGCTTGATCCGCCCTTGCCGCCGCGCGAACGGTTCACCTCACTTTGGGTTACGCGACCCGGCGTGGTGGCATAGCGCTCGGCGCGCAGGCGTTGGTAAACCGTGTTCCCAATCAACGCATCGAATCCCAGCGTGATGCTGGACCAAAAGAGCCCGAAGAAGAGCAGGAAGCAGCCACCGGCATTCATGGGATGGATTTAGCACGCCCGTCAGCACAACGGAAGCGGACAGACGCCCGGGGCATCAGATCGGGTAGGCCCGGTGCCGCGTCACCACAGTCCTATTCGTTGTCCTCCCGCACCGCCCCTTGCAACTCTTCCAGAAAAGTCGGCAGCGCGGACTGAACGCGGTTCCAGTTCGCGATGAGCGGAGTGGAAAGCGGATCGTCTTGGAACGCCTTGGCAGCGGCGCGAATGCTGCGGACGAAAGTGGCCACCGCGCTTTCTTCATCGTGACGCGGATAGAGCAGGCCATTGACCGTGGCATCCGCCGCGTAGAAGCGCAGGGAGTCCTCCGCCTGCCGCAGGTAGCTGCTGAGCAATGTGTCCAGCAGGCCAGTGTCGATCTTGATCCCCTCGGCGGCCATGCGCTGGAAAACCGCCTTGCTGATGTCCACCGCCATCTTGTTCAGGCCTTTCTCCGGATCGCGCGCGGAGAGTTCCTGATGTTTGTGGTCATAGTTGTCCGACAGCTCGGACTGGCAGATCGCCCGGGGCGCGCTGTTACGGAACACCTCGGCCAGCAGGCCTACTTCCAACGCCCAGTCCGACGGAATGCGCACGCGGCGAACGAGGTCCACATCCAGTGAGAACTCGCCCGCGAGCGGGTAGCGGAAGGAGTCGAGATACACCAAGAATGGGTGTGGCCCCAGGATGCTCTTGAGGGCGCGGATCAGCGGTGTGACCAGCAGGCGCATGGCACGACCGTTGAGCTTGTCACTCACCCGTGCGTAGTAGCCCTTGCAAAAGTCAAAGCCGAGCGCCGGGTGCGCCACCGGGTAGCAGAGCCGCGCCAGCAGCTCACGGCTGTAGGTGAGGATGTCGCAGTCGTGCAACGTCACCATGCGGGCCTGCTCGCTCGCCAGCACGTAGCCGAAGCAGAGCCACACGTTGCGGCCCTTGCCCATCGGACCGGCATCGAGCCCGGCCTCGCTAAGCTTCTCCAGCAAAGCTTTCATGCGGAGGCCGTCGTTCCAAAGCAGGATCGGCCGTTGTGGCAGTTGTCGAAACACGCGTTGTGCCGTCCGCCATTGCCGGGAAGTTGCGCCGTCCACCCCCACGACCACCTGTTTGATATAAGTGACTTTTTTCAGTTCGCGGATGATGCCGTGCAGCGCCGGGGTGCCGAGTTCCTTGACATGACATGGCAGGACGAGGGCCATGGGGGTTTCGACGGAGAAATTCTCCAGTTCCCGTTCCATTCGGGCCACATCGGGGCGGCCCAGGCGATGCAGAGTGGCAATCGCTCCCGTTTGGAAAAAATCTGCCATGATGACAATACAGCTTGCCGACTGGCATTGGTCAACCGACTTTTAACATGTGGAAACAGTTCTCACCGCTGCGCCGGGCGGAGGACAGCGGACCGGCGTGAAGCTGATCATTGTCCACCATCACTTGCGACCGGGAGGAGTGCGGCGAATCATCGAACTGGCCACGCCTCATGTCCTGCGCGCCTTCCGCGGGAAGATCAAATCGGTCACGGTGGCCACCGGTGAGGCCGCGGACCCGCACTGGCAAGCGTCCTTCGCACAGCGGATGAAGCCGGCAGGCGTGGACTATTATATAGAACCCGCGTTCGGATATGCTTCCGAGCAAACTAATCCGCGCGCCGGGCTGGCCCGCCGGCTGCGGCTGTCGATCCGCAGGTTGCTGGATGGGGCCGGCCCGGACAACTGCCTGGTCTGGGCACACAACCTGGGGCTCGCGCGAAATCTGCCGTTCACTCGGGAACTCACCCGTGCCTGCGTCGAGCGTCGCATCCGCCTGATCGCGCACCACCACGACTGGTGGTTTGACAACCGGTGGCAGCGCTGGCCGGAGATTCGCCAGGCCGGCTTCCGCACCTTGCAGGCGACCGCGGACGCCATTTTTGCAAGCCAGCCGCAAGTGACACACATCAGCATCAACCGCGCGGATCACCGCATCTTGCGCCGTCACCTAGGCAGCCATGCCGCGTGGCTGCCCAACGTGGTCGAGCGCACGCCACCGCCCACACCTGCACGCGTGCAGGCCGCCCGCGACTGGCTGCAGGAACGGATCGGCACCGATGCGCCAGTATGGCTGATGCCAACGCGACTGCTGCGCCGGAAGAACCTCGCCGAGGCCTTGCTGCTGACCCGCTGGCTGCGGCCTGGCGCGTGGCTGGTCACCACCGGAGGCGCGAGCTCGGACGACGAGCGGGGTTACTTGAAGCAATTTGAGACGGCCGCCTTCGCGCACGACTGGCCGGTTCGGCTGGGCGTGCTGCATGGCAACGATGCAGGCCGGCCAGCTGTCCCAGAGCTGCTGGCGGCCAGCGAAGCGCTGCTGCTTACCTCGATCCAGGAAGGCTTCGGCCTGCCTTACGTGGAAGCCGCCGCTGCCGGTCGTCCGCTCATCGCACGGCTCCTGCCCAACATCGCGCCCGACCTCGCGACGTTCGGCTTCCGCTTTCCGCAGGGCTACGAAGAGCTGCTGGTGGACCCGCGGCTGTTTGACTGTCGCGTCGAGCAGGCGCGTCAGCACCAACTCTTTCAGGCCTGGCGGAGGAACCTGCCACGAGAATGCCGAGCGCTGGCAGGACAACCCTCGATCCTGGCAGCCACCAAGCCCTCGCTCGCGGTCCCGTTCTGCCGGCTCACGCTCACCGCGCAGCTCGAAGTCCTGGCCCAGCCTCTCCAGCGCTCCTGGGCTGTCTGCGCGCCACTCAATCCGTTCCTGAAGGTCTGGCGTCAGCGGGCGACGGCGCAGCGGCTCCGGCGCACGCCGTGGCCTCGCTCTGCCGGTCAATGGCTCGGCGGGGCAGCCTATGGTGAACGATTCCATGCCATCGCCACACGCGGAGCTACAACGGCGATTCCTGCTGCTGCCGGCCTGGCCGCCCAACGCGATTTCATGCGCGAGAGACTCGGCGCAGAGAACCTCTTTCCGCTGCTCTGGGCGGCCCGCACATGAATCTTCGCGCCATTCTGTTCGACCTCTATGGCACGCTGCTGGAGATCAGCCCGCCGCCGGCGGATGCACCCGATCAGTGGCAGCAACTTTGGCGGGCCACGTTCGGTCCCCTGCCCCGCCTCACGCTTCAGGAGTTCACCACGCAGTGTGATCAGGCCATTGCCCGTGAGCACGCCGCCGGACATGTGGCTGGTGTGCGGCACCCGGAAGTCCTTTGGCCGGACATCGCCGGAAAAGTGCTGCCGGAGCTGATGACACTGGCCCCCGACGTCCAGAGCGAATTTCTGTTTCAGCACTCCCGGCTGCGCCACACGCTCCGCCTCATGCCCGGGGCCGCGGAGGCCCTGCACCACCTGAGTCGATCGGGTTTCCTGCTGGGCCTTGCTTCCAATTGCCAGTCCTACTCGCTGCGTTCGTTCGATGAGGCGCTGGCCGCCGCGGGTCTAGGACGTGAACTCTTCGCGGCAGACCTCTGTTTCTTTTCGTTTCAACACGGGTTCAGCAAGCCCGACCCGCATGTCTTCCGGCTGCTCGCCGCCCGGCTGGGAATCCGTGGCATCGCACCGGGTGACGCCATGGTCGTGGGCGACCGGCTGGACTCGGACATCACCCCGGCGTGGGCGCAGGGATTCCAGACCTGGCACCTCGCCCGCCAGACCACTCAACCGCCCGGCGGTCTCTGGGCAGATTTCTTGAAGCACCTCCCCACCCTCAACCCCGTGACCCGATGAACACTGTCATCCTCACCTCTGGTGCGCCCAAGCGCATCGGCTTCATCTCCACCCGTTTCCACGGCACCGACGGCGTCACGCTGGAGGCCCGCAAATGGGCGCACATCCTCGAAGGCATGGGCCACACCTGCTACTGGATGGCCGGCCAGCTTGACGCCCCGCCCGCCGTCAGCCAGCACGCACCCCTGGCCTTCTTCAATCATCCTGAAGTCGCCGCCGTGCAAAGCCGGCTCTTCGGGGTCTCGCTTCGCGCCCGCGCCGTGACCAATGAGATCAATGCCATCAAGGAACGGCTCAAAGACGAGCTTTACCGTTTCATCGAACAGTTTCAGCTTGAGGTGCTCATCCCGGAAAACATCCTCGCCATCCCGATGCACGTTCCACTCGGGCTGGCCATGACGGAAGTCATCGCCGAGACCACCCTGCCGGTCATCGCGCACCACCACGACTTCGCGTGGGAACGGGAGCGCTTCACCCTGAATTGTGTAAACGATTATCTGCAAGCCGCGTTCCCGCCGGCGCTGTTTGCGATGGAGCATGTCGTGATCAACTCGATGGCGCAGAAGGAACTGGCCCGCCGGTTGGGCATTCCCTCCACCATCGTGCCGAACATCTTCGACTTCGAGACGCCACCGCCGGGCATTGACGCCTACAACGCGGACCTGCGCCGTGAGATCGGTCTGCGCGACGACGACCTCTTGATCCTTCAGCCCACGCGGGTGGTGGCGCGCAAAGGGATCGAGCATGCCATCGAACTCGTGCGCCGCCTCAACGACCCGCGCGCCAAGCTTGTCTTCTCCCACCCCGCTGGGGATGAAGGCAGCGCCTACATGCAACTGCTTCAAGAGCGCATCGCGGACGCCCGCATTGATGTGCGCTTCATCGCCGACCGCGTGGGTGAGCAGCGCGGCACGGATGCAGAAGGACGCAAGATCTACACCTTTCTGGACGTGTATCCACATGCCGATCTGATCACGTATCCCAGCCACTACGAAGGTTTTGGCAACGCCTTCCTCGAGGCGGTCTATTTTGGCAAGCCGGTGGTAGTGAACACCTATGCCGTCTATGCGCGCGATATTGACCCGCTCGGCTTCAAGACCATCGAGATGACCCAACTGGTGACCAACCAAGTCGTCGAAGAGACGCGGCAGCTCCTGCACGACCAGGTGCTGCGCGCCGAATGGGCGGAGACGAACTTCAAGCTGGGCCTCAAATACTTCTCCTACGCAGTCGCCCGTCGCAAGCTCGCCGCCCGCATGGCGAACCTTTTCGGCGAAAGTGTCTGACCGGCACGGAAGCACTTACGCGGCTCCACGCTTGGGAGGCGCATCCCCGGCCGTTGGACGCGAAGCGGGCCAGCGGGGACGCTTGCGGCACGGCCAGCCAGAGGCCGGCGCTACGTCTTGCCGGCATCCGCGCGGCCCGGCTTTGACCTTGCCAAACCTCCGGCCCATTTCTACCGTCCGCCGCATGGATTCGCAGTTGGTGCAATACATTCCGGTCCTGTTCCTGCTTCTCGTGGCGCTGGCCATTGCCGGTGGCATTCTCGTGTTGTCCGAGCTGGCTGGGCGCTTCTTCAACCGCAAAATCGCCGCGCGCACCACGCAGGTGAAGGACACGGCCTACGAATGCGGCATGCTCCCCATCGGCGAGGGCAGCACACGCCTCTCGGTAAAGTTCTACCTGGTGGCGATGCTCTTCATCCTGTTCGACATCGAAGTCGTCTTCCTCTACCCGTGGGCGATTGTTTACAAGGAAGTCCTCGCCACCAATGCCGCGCTGATTCTCGGCTCCATGGCCTCCTTCGTCGGCACGCTCTTCATCGGCTACATCTACGCGCTCAAGAAGGGCGCGTTTGACTGGAAAAGCTGAATGAAACGCGGAACGCGGAAGCCGGAATGCGGAAACCAAGCCGGGCCAGACTGCCCGGCCTTTTTGTCAGCGGCCAGACTGCGCGACTGAATACTGATTACTAATTACTTTCCTCATGAGCATCTCCATCAAATTCGGCACCTCTGGCTGGCGCGGTCTTATCGCGCGCGACTTCACCTTTGACGGCGTCCGCTTCGCGGCCCAGGGCATCGCGGACTACTTGAATGCCGAGCGGGCGAATCCCGCCTCGCCCATCGCGAGCCGCAAGCCCGTCGTCATCCTCGGTCACGACACACGGTTCCTCGGGCGCGAGTTCAGCCTGGCCGTCGCCGAGGTGCTCACGGCCAACGGCCTCACCTGCCTCCTCTGCCAGCGCGACGCGCCCACGCCCGTCATCTCGCACACCATCCGTGCGCGCAAGGCCATCGGCGGCATCAACATGACCGCCAGCCACAATCCGGCGGAGTATCAGGGCCTCAAGTTCTCCACTTACAACGGCGCACCCGCGACGCCCGAAGTCACCAAGCAGATCGAGGCGAACATCGCCAAGCGCCAGGCCGAGGGCTGGACTTTCAAGGCCGCCGTCGTAGGCACCTTCACTTGCAAAACCATTGATCCGCTGCCCGACTACTTTAAGCAGATCCGCAAGCTGATTGACTTCGCCACCATCCGGAAGGCGAAGCTGAAGATCGCCGTCGAGCTGATGTATGGCACCGGTCGCGGCTATCTTGACACGCTGCTCACCGAGGACGGCGGCGCGAAGGTCACCACCTTTCACAACGAGCTGAACCCGCTCTTCGGCGGCCACCACCCGGAGCCCGACGCACACGGCATGGAGGAGGTCAGCAAGTTCGTCCTCGCGGGCAAGGCCCAGTTCGGCCTCGGCCTGGACGGCGATGCCGACCGCTTCGGCGTGGTGGACAAGAGCGGCGTCTGGCTCACCCCGAACCAGATTCTCGCCCTCGCCCTCTATCACCTCAAGAAGAACCGCGGCTGGACCGGCGCGGTCGTCCGCACGGTGCCCACGAGCCATCAGGTGGACGCCGTGGCCGAACTGCTCGGCGTGCAACTCCACGAGACGCCCGTCGGCTTCAAATACATCGGCGCGCTCATGGAGAGCGAGCCCATCATTGTCGGCGGCGAGGAGAGTGGCGGCCTCAGCGTGAAGGGCCACGTGCCCGAGAAGGACGGCGTGCTCGCCTGCCTGCTCATGGCCGAACTGGTCGCCACCGAGAAGAAATCCCTCGGTCAGATCCTCAAGGCGCTGGAGAAGCAGACCGGCGAATTCCACACCACGCGCATCAACGTCAAGATCAACCCCGAGACCAAGGACGCCCTGCTCGGCAAGCTCACTTCCGGCTTCAAAGACATCGGTGGCATCCCGGTGGAGAAGTTCATCACCACGGACGGCTTCAAGTTCCTCCTGCCCAACCGTGAATGGGTCGCCTTCCGCGCCAGCGGCACCGAGCCGCTCATCCGCTGCTACATCGAGGCAAAGTCCGCCAAGCAGATGAAGAAGCTGGAAACTGCTTGTCGCGCGATTCTCGCCAGGTAGGTTGACCGCGCCACCATGAGCGCGTCATCCAAGCGGCTTGGCAGTTTGAGACAGTTTTTATTCTGCACCCTGACCGGCTGCATTGTTGTGATCGGAGGCGGCTGCCGTTCCCGCCAAGAAGCGAAAAATCTCATCGTGTTACCGCTGGTTCCGTTTGCTGTGGCGGGTAACGTGATTTGGGCGCCTTACAATGCCTACAACGACTCCAAAGAGAATCAGGCGAAGCAGGTGGAGGACGCCGTCATTGCCAATGACATTGCGAAGGTTCAAGCCTTGGTCAAGCAATGGCCGGATATGCAGGACGGGAAGTTCCGCTGGGGCCCGGTTCGCACGGCGAGCGAGCATGGACGTCTGGAAATCCTCAGGTGGCTTCTGGACAACGGGGCGAAAGCGGATCCGATCAACCCGCGCGCGGAATCCGGTTTGATGGCCACCAGCCAGCCGGAAGTCGCCGAACTCCTCCTGGCGCATGGGGCGAGCCTTCGACGGGAATATTACTCGGAGATGACTCCGTTGCATCTGGCCGTGCAGCATGGGCGGCTCGCTGTAGTTGGGGTTTTGCTCAAGCACGGTGCTGACCCAAACCTGCCGAACGCCCATGGCAATACTGCGGTCCACGAAGCTGCACGCCTCGACCGCCGCACGGATTCTGTCGTGAGGCTCGACATCTTAAACTTGCTGATTGCCCACCGCGGGGACATCAACGCTCTCAACGAGCAAGGAAAGACTCCCCTCGATCTTGTCATCCAATACCGCGAGGCCGGACAAGAACCGGTATTGGGCGCACGCATCCGAGAACTCGGAGGATTGCCAGGAAATTAGCGCGCATCTGGTTTGCTCATCCGCTGCTACATCGAGGCGAAGTCCGTCAAGCAGATGAAGAAGCTGGAGACGGCCTGCCGGAAGATTTTGGCGAGCTGACGCAAGGCGCGGCAGGCTGGCCGCGTGATTCAGCCCGAGGGCATCGTCGAGTGTGAGTGGGCCGGCTGGTATCGGTTCACGCCGCTGGAGCGCCGGCCTGAACCATCCTCAGTTCATTCTGGTGCGGGCTGCGGCACGAGGGAGGCTTTCACCCCATTTCGCCCGGTCCTCAAAAGTGTGTTACGGTTGGCTGTTGCAGTGACGCTGAACCGTGGCCTTAACCCAGAATGATATGAATCCCACCCATCTGATTCCCATCGTTGCCCTGAGCTTGCTGATGACCGGCCTTCCCACGGGCGCAGCCGAGGGCAAGGGCAAAAAGGACAAGCCGCCCAAGGACTCTGACAGCCAGACCGAGACCAAGCCCGGTGATTCCAAAAGGGAACCGTGGGTCGGGGTCACGATCACCGCCGGCGAGCAGGAGGTGATCCGGAGTTATGTGAAAACCTTCGAGGAACCGCCGGTCAAGCAAGGCAAGAAACCCAGACCCCTCCCGCCTGGACTGCAAAAGAAACTGGACCGTGGTGGCAGCCTCCCGCCCGGGTGGGAAAAGAAACTCGTCAAGAGCCAGATCATGCCCGCGGAAGTTTACAAGGAATGCCATCCGCTGCCGCCGGAGCTGGTGGTGAAGCTGCCGCCGCCGCCCAAGGGCGTCATCACCGTCACCATCGAAGGCAAAGTGGTGCGCCTGCTGGAAGCGACCCGCGAAATCCTGGACGTGTTCGACGTGCGGCTGTCGGCCAGCCTCAAGTAGCTGAGCGCCTCCGGGCGACGAAGTGACGAGTCGCTGGCTGAACTCGTAGGGCCGCACCGCGCACGGCTTCCTCCCATCGGAGCCTGAAGTATTCTCGTTGCGTCGGGGCAAGCAGGGGGTAGGCTCACCCTCACGTCCATCCAGTTCATCTCAACCGAACATTGGCCATGAATCTACCCAAGACTTCCCGGCGTCGGTTTCTTAAAGCTGCCGGCGGTGTCGGCTTGCTCAACCTCGCAGTCCCCGGGCTGGTCGTCGGGAAGGACAAGTTCGACGCCTCAGGCAAGGCCGTGGCCTCGAAGAAATGCTGTATCTTCGTGCTCCTGTGTGGCGGCCCGAGCCAGCTCGACACCTGGGACCTGAAGCCAGACGCCCCGTCCGAGGTTCGCGGACCTTACAAACCCATCCGCACCAAGGTGCCGGGCATGCAGTTGAGCGAACTGCACCCCAAGCTGGCCCAGGTGACCGATCAGTTCTGCCTGATCCGCTCGATGACCCATCCCCGCCAGATCAACAACCACTTCGACGCCATGCACAACCTGCTGTGCGGGCAGGTGGTCGAGCGGGTCCGGGAAGGCGTCCCCGACGATCTCCCCTACCTCGGATCGGTGGTGGCCAAGCATCTCTCCAATGAGCGCAACCTGATCACGAATGCATGGCTCATCAAGTGTGTCGGAGCGCCCGTCTTCTGCGCGCCCAACATCGGCTCCGGTGGCTATCTGGGATCAAGCTACGCCCCGGTGTTCATCGGATCGGCTGACAATCATCCGGCGATGCCGAAATTCAAGCTGCCCGAGATTTATGACACCGGCGATCCCGCCCGCATGCAGGAACGGCGCAAGCTGCTGGCCAGCTTGGAATCTGACCGTTTGTC
Organism: uncultured Klebsiella sp.; assembly: GCA_964578245.1. Taxonomy (GTDB): domain Bacteria; phylum Verrucomicrobiota; class Verrucomicrobiia; order Limisphaerales; family SXTU01; genus SXTU01. The sequence continues at coordinate 29,255 of CAZOCL010000017.1, forward strand.
AGAAGACGCGCAGGCCAAGGACTGGGGTGATCTGCGCGAACTGGCCTACGACGCCATGACCCGGCCCGAAGGACGGGAAGCATTCAACCTGAAACAAGAGCCTTTGTCCGTCCGCGAACGCTACGGCATGCACCCGCTCGGGCAGAACCTGCTCCTCGCGCGGCGGATGGTGGAGGCCGGCGTGCGCTTCGTGACCGTCAATGGCTGGGTTGGTCCCGCGCCAGGGGAAACCGGTGGCGGGCCGCCCAGTTCCAGTTGGGACATGCACGGCGGCAACATGGGCATGGGCAACGCCTTCAGCAACGGTTCCTACGGCATGAACTTCTGCCTGCCCCGGCTGGACGAGGCGCTCTCCGCGCTGCTGACCGATCTGAAGGAGCGCGGCATGCTGAACGACACCCTGGTCGTCGCGATGGGCGAGTTCGGGCGCACGCCGGTCATCCTCACGCAGGGGCCGCCCGGCCGCCAGCACTGGCCGCAGTGCTTCTCCGCGATTGTGGCCGGCTGTGGCATTCGCGGCGGGGCCGTCTATGGCGAGTCGGATAAAACCGCTTCCGCTCCGAAGAGCAATCCCGTGACGCCCCAGGACCTCCACGCCACCATTCTCCACGCCTTGGGTGTGCCGCTGAACGACCTCGGCAAGAACACCGGCATCATCCGTCCGCCCTTCTCCTCGGGCAAGCCGGTCATGGGGCTCTTCGGATAAGCGCGGGAGCGGGACCGCCTCAAGAACAGTGACGGCCTTCCGGCGGAGAAGCCGGCGGCACCGATCCGCGAGTGGGGCGCCCGGCTCCTCAACGAATCTTGGGGCCTAGTAGGCCGCCCTTAGCACGCTGGACCGCACTGCTTGGTTTCGGCCTTACAGGCCGATAAGATTTTTGGGGATACTGTTCCTGGGCCTTCAGCCTAGGCTGTCACTTTCTGGGCTTTCAGCCATTGAATTGGTTTGGCTTGGTTCCTGGGGCAATGCCCCAGGCTGGGATGGAGCGGGCCGTTGGCCCTACAACTTCGGCAACAGGGGCAGCAGCACTTCCTCCAAGCGCTCCGCGATCTTCGCGTAGCCCTGGTCGTTGGGGTGGACTTCGTCGGACATGAGGCTGGGGGTGAAGAGGATGCCGTCGAGGATGTTGGGCACGAGAAGCACGCGCTTGGACTTCGCCAGTTGCTCGAAGCGTTTCGCGTTCTTGTCCGAGAGGCCGACGCTGCGCACGCCGAGGAGGACCACGAAGGAGCCGGTCGCGTGGAAGCGGTCTATCATCGTGGCGAGGTTCGCGAAAGTGGTCTCTGACGGCACGCTGCGGAGGGAGTCGTTCCCGCCGAGGCAGAGGAGGACGACGCGGGGCTGGAGTTGCGCGGCCTGGTCGAGGCGCGCGAGGCCGTCGGCAGTGGTGTGGCCGGGGACGCCGAGATTCTGGATCTTCACGCGGAGGCGTTTGGCAAGCTGGATGGGGTAGTCCCCGCCTTCGTTCGCGCCATGGCCGGAGGTGAGGCTGTCGCCGAAGGCGATCCAGTCGCCGGTGGCCCTGGGCGGGAAGTTGACGTAGCTCGGAGTCCTGCCCGGACGCAGCCAGAGCCAGCCGCCGCCGAGGAGCAGCAGCGTGAGCAGGAGGAGCCAGTGTCCGCGTCGCATGCGCGAGATGGTAGCCGCCGAGGTGAGGAGGCGGAACAGGATTGTGGGCGGGCACCTTGCCTTGATCTCAACCCCCGATTTTATGCCCGCGAAACACGCGAATGGATGCGAAAATTGGATTGCTGCTATTCCGGCAGTTTGCCCGATTCGAATTTCGCGACTGAACCAAGGATGGTTTTGAAAGGAAAAATTTTGACGCGAATTACACAAATTGTCACGAATTGAAGCGGTCTGAAATTCGCGTCAATTAGCGCAATTCGCGTCTATGCCTCTTTCTGCCGTAAAGCGGCGTGAACGCCGCGCGCCGGGAGCTACCGCCCAGCCACCACCGACTCGATCTTGCGGCGCAGGTCGGCGTTGACCTCTTCGGGAGAGCGGTCGGCATCCACGATGTCGAAGCCGTAGGTGGCCTGGAGGCGGGTGAACTGCCGGGCCATGAGGGCCTGGTATTTCAGGAAGCTGTCGAACATGTCGCGGGTCAGGCCCAGGTCCATGCCGCTTTCCCAGTAGTCGAGGGCCTTGTTCTTGGCGAAGTTCCGCTGCACGAGTTGCTCGGGGGAGATGTTCAGGTAGAAGACAGCGTCCGGCACGAGGGCGATGCCGTAGAGGTTCTTCAGCCAGGCCTCGTCCATGCCGCGCACGAGGTCGCGGGCCATGAGCGTGTAAATGTAGCGGTCCGCCAGCACCATGAAGCCGGCCTTGAGCGCGGGGAGCATGATGTTCTCGACCTGGTCGGCGAAGTCCGTGGCGTAGAAGAGGCTCAGGGTGGTGCGGCTCAGAATGTTGCCTTGCTGGGCTTTCTCCAGTTCCTCGCTGACGAGGGAGGAGCGTTTCAGGCCGACCTGCACCGTGGCGTGGCCGCTGCCTTCGAGCCATTGCACCAGCTGCGCGATCTGGGTGGAGCGTCCCGAGCCGTCCGCGCCCTCGACGACGATGAGCTTGCCGCGGAGCTTTTCCTCATCCACGCCCGGGATGCCCTCGCCGTAGAAGCGCTTGGGCGTGGGCTTGGGGATGACGACCTCGGGAGTCCGGGGCGTGGGGACGAAGCGTTTGACTTTGCGCGGGGGGGCCATGGTCAGGCTTTCTGGATGCTGAAGGACGGGAGGTCAATGCGGTCGGCGACGAGGCGGCGCACGATGGCCTGCTGGGTCTCGACCGTCTCGTTGGCGTCAATGACGTTGAAGGAGAACTCGCGGCTCATGGCGAGGTATTGCTCCAGCATGCGGCCCTGGAAGATGCGGAAACTCTCGTAGGGGTCCGTGGAGAAGCCCATGTCCATGCCGGCCTCGAAGTATTTCAGCTCGGGGCGGCCGTCGAGGATGCGGTTCAAGGAGACTTCCAGGTCCGCACGGAAGAAGAAGGTCATGTCCGGCAGCGCGGCGAAGCTGTAGAGGCCGCGCACCCATTCCGTAGGGCAGGTGCGGACCACATCGCGGGCGAAGGCGGTGAAGATGTAGCGGTCGCAGAGCACGAGGTAGCCGGCGCGCAGCAGCG
>CAZOCL010000017.1:32478-39693 GCA_964578245.1 uncultured Klebsiella sp.
AAGGCGGTGAAGATGTAGCGGTCGCAGAGCACGAGGTAGCCGGCGCGCAGCAGCGGGACAAGCTGCCGCTCGTAGCGGTCCGCGAAGTCGGTGGCGTGGATAAGGCTGAACGTGGTGGGCGTCAGCAAGGTCATCTTCTTGCCCTTGCTGGTGGCGGACTTGACCAGCTCGGAGGAGTTCCACTCGCTGAAGAAGACCTTCAGGCCGCGCAGCTCCAGCCAGCGTTTAAGCAGGTAGATCTGCGTGGACTTGCCGGAGCCGTCCAAGCCCTCGACCGCGATGAGGCGGCCGGGGAAACCGAGTTCTGCGAAGGTCTTCATCACAACTTTCGAACACGGGAAGTTTCGGGCGAGACTCCGGAGAACTCAACGCAAATCCCCGTCAATGCAGGCCGAACAACGACTTCATCAAGCGAAGCGTCCCAAAGGTGATGGCACCTAACCCCTGCATCACGCCAGGGACGAAATTGATGACCAATATCAGCAGCATGAAACCCCACTGGCTGAGCTGCGCGTAGGTGTCGTAGCTCATGCCGATGAGGTTCCGCATGATCTGTGAGCCGTCCAACGGCGGAATGGGCAGCAGGTTGAAGAAGCAAAGAAAGAGGCTGACGGTCGCCGTGCGCTCGAGGTCATGCACGAACACGCCCAATCCGAAACCGATGCACAACTTGGCCACCGCGATGAGCAGGAAGGCGATGATGAAGTTCATTGTCGGGCCGGCGATGGTGACAAGCACGTCGTCCACCTGCGGGCGGCGCAGGTTGGAGATGGTGACGGGGACGGGCCGGCCCCAGCCGATGATGAACCCGGCCAGCGCGGGATTCTTCAGCGCGACAACGGCACCGAGCAGCGGCAGAACCACGGTGCCGATAATCTCCATGTGCGCGATGGGATTCACGGTCACGCGGCCTTCGTTGTAGGCCGTGTTGTCGCCACATTTCCAAGCGACCCAGGCATGCGCCCACTCGTGCATCGTGATCAAGGGCACGAAGCACAAATAGGCGATCAAGATGTCCAGAATTTCCTTTTGACTCATCGCGGACGGAGCTTAACCGAGGAAGTGGGGAAGCCCAAGGGGAACCGTGCGGCCACATCCCCACGCTTCCGGGAATGTCAGGCCACATCCGGTCTGACCGGCCGGGTTACTTGAGTTTGGTGCGCTTCTTGGCCTCGGAGTATTCGCGGCGGAGATCGGTCAAGGCCACGGTGTATTTTCCGTTCACGTTCCCTTTGTCCAGGGTATCCACGAGCTGGACGAATTTCTCGTCCACCTGCGGGCGCGCAGTGAAATCGTCGGCCTTGAGGTTCGGGAAGCACAATTGGGACAGCCTGGCGAGGCTGGTGTTGAGGTTTTGCTCATCACGGGACCGGAGAAAGGCGCTGGCGGCGGAGGTGAAGTATTCCGTGGCAGCGAGGAAGTTCTTCGGGTTGGAGTTCACGGCACGGATGGCGTAGTCGAAGTAAAGCAGGCCAAAGGGATGGGCGTTGCGGTTTTCGATCACCTCGACCATCAGGAGCAGCTTGCGGTTGAAGTCCTCATTTTGTTGCGCCTGGGAGTTGGTGGAGACGCTGCCGAAGGAGCTGAGCTGGCCGCGCAGGCTTACGGTCAGTTCGGCGAGCTTGCGGTCCATGGCCTGCTCGCGGGCCGCCAGACGAGCGTTCAGCGTGGCGTCCAGTTCCTGGTTGAACTGCGTGTAGCGCTGCACGTTGGAGGTTTCCAAGGCCTTCTGGATGGCGAGCTTGTCCTTCTCGTAGTTCTTCTGGCTGGCGGACCACGCGAAGATCACGAGGATGGCCGCGATCCCGATGAGCAAGCCGACGTAAACCTTGAGCTTGTCCATGAGCCGCCGCTCATTTTCATGGAGCGTGAGCACCTGGGCTTTGAGGGTTTCCAGTTCGGAGTTCAGGTTGCCCGGGTCGGCGCTCATTATTCTATGCCGCAGAATGGCTTCGCTGGGCGCGGTTGTCCAATTTCAAATGACCCAGCCGCCGCAAGGGCACTTGAAATACCGCCAAACCGACGAGGGGCTAGATGCCACCAAGATCAACCGTGACGGTGCGTCTGGCGGAGAGCTTTGAAACACCACACTCAACCGTGGCTGCGGCTGTATCCCGCATCGAGCGGGATACAGCCGTGCTCCAGATGGCGGTCGCGTCGCGATGCGAGCCCAGTTATTCCTGGGCGGCGATATCCGTCTCGAACTTGATGACCAGCACCAGCTTGTCCTTGTGCTCAAAGAGTGGGGCGGTCTTCTCGATTTCATCGAGACTCAGGTTGAACGCCTTGACGATCCGCTCGTGGCTCGTCACCAGCAGGGCCTGCCCACCGCGATACTGGGCCAGACGCGCGCAGTCCCGCCGCCGGTCACTCTCCGAGAAGAGGCCCTCCGCCAGGCCGCGGCCGACGATGCCAAAGGGGCCGGTGCGGGGATCGTAAATGCGACCCAGCACGGTGTATTTCACCTTCGGCAGCCCGATGAAGATCGGCACCGCGTAGTCACGGATGACCATCGTGCCCTCGCCCGTCGGCCAGATTTTCTGGTCGCCTTGGAAGGCAATGAACTGGGCATCACCGAACTTTCGCTCGTCACCAGCCTGGCTGAGCGGGGCGGCGCTCAAACCCAGGAGAATCAGCAAGGTTAACAGTTTAGTTTTCATATTCTAATTTAGTCCTGCTGCGGGAGTTGTCCACCGGGAAAGCAATCCGGGCGTCTCAGTGGCGAGGCTTCCCGATTTCCCCGAGGCCGCTACTTGTTGCCCGCGAGTGCAGTGTTGAACTGGATCACGAGCACCAGCTTCTCCTTGTTCGCAAGCAACGGTGCCGTGCGATCGATCTCCTCCTTCGTCAGGTTGAACGCCTTCAGAATCGCCGGGTGGTCGGTCACAATCACCGCGTTGCCACCCTGCTGGAGGGCCAGGGTCGCGCAATCCCGCTGGCGGCCCATCTCATTGAAGATCTCGTCGGGAGGCCACTGTTTCATGCCGGCCACGGTCACGCGCGACGCAACAATGCGCCCCATGAGGGTGTAATTGCGCTGCGGCAGGCCGAGGTAAATCGGCACCGCATGATCAAGGATGACCCGGGCATTCAGTGCCTGCGGCCAGTTGATCTGGATGCCGCCGTAGGGCACGAAGCTGAAGTCACCGAACTGATTTTCCGCCTGGCTCGCCTGGGGTGCGGGGAGCGCGCCGGCTCCCAGCAGCAAGGCAAGGGATAGAATGAGAGTTTTCATGACTTAACGTCGGCCTGAGATGGGAAATTTCAAGGGGGGGGGCCGCATGCTCTCCGAGAATCCCCTAGTCGCATTTGGGGGCGAAACAGATTGAGGGCGTCACGCCAGGTGCTACTTTCAGTGCACGCCAGCCAGTGTGAAATCCGAAGGCCTTTGAAGAGCCGGACGTGATCGGCCCATGCAGACACGCAACTCAATATCAGCAAGCGGCGCCCCGAAACCGGCGCATGGATTTACGCTCGTGGAGATCATGATCGTGGTGGCCATCATCGGCATCATGGCGATGATCGCCCTCCCGAACTTTGCGAAGGCCCGGGCCACGTCACAGCAACGGGCCTGCATCAAGAACCTGCACCTCTTATCCGAGACCAAGCAGCAGTGGGGGTTTGAAAACAACAAGCAGCCGACCGTCACCCCGACCGCAGCACAGCTTCAGGTCTATTTCGGCCAGAACCGGATGCCGGTATGTCCCGCCCGCGGCACCTACACGCTTCGTCGGCTCAACCAGGAACCGACGTGCAATCGCGCGGCACTGGGTCACACGTATTGAGCGCAAGCTCCGGCACACGCATCGTCCCCACTTCTGTAACGGCAGCGCACTGTCGTTGACCGAACTTGCCAGTCCCTGCGTATCCGGAAGGTTCGCGTCGCATGCAATTTCTCGGTTTCCACGCGGCGGGCGATGTGCTCGAATTGCCCCCTATGAAACGCCTGTTCGTTCCCTTGCTCGTCCTTGCGACGATTGCCGCCTCCACTTCCTCCGCCGCGCCGAAACCGCTGCGGGTCCTCGTCATCGCCGGTGGCTGCTGCCACGACTACGCGATGCAGCCCGTCATCCTGAAGGAAGGCCTGGAGGCCCGCGCGCATGTCGAGGTGGACTTCATCGTCGCCGTCGAGCCCGGCACGCAGAAGCCCGACCGCAGCACCAAGGCGAAGTTCGAGAAGTATGAGAAGCCCGACTGGGCCAAGGGCTACGACGTCATCATTCACGACGAATGCTCCGCCGACGTGAAGGACCTCGCCTACGTGAACAATGTCCTCGCCGCGCACAAGGCCGGCGTCGCCGCCGTGAACCTCCACTGCGCCATGCACAGCTACCGGGTCGGCGAGTTCCGCGCCCCGGTGCAGCCCGGCTCGCCCGACGCGCTGTGGTTTGACCTGCTCGGCATCCAGTCCAACGCCCACGGCCCGCAGGTGCCCATCCAGGTGACCATCGTGGACCAGAACCACGCCATCACCAAGCCCCTCTCGGGCTGGACCACGGTCAACGAGGAGCTCTACAACAACATCAAGGTCTTCCCCACTGCCATCCCGCTGATGAAGGGCAAGCAGGTCATCAAGCAAAAGGACGGCACGGAGAAGGATGTGGAATCCATCGTCACCTGGGGAAACCTCTATGGGAAGACCCGCGTGTTCAGCACCACCCTGGGCCACAACAACGCCACCGTGGGCGACCCCCGCTACCTCGACCTCGTCACCCGCGGCCTGCTCTGGGCCTGCGACAAGCTGAACGACACCTACCTCAAGCCGACGCCGAGCGATCCCGTGCCGCCCTCGGCCAAGCAGTTCGTCAAGCCGGCGGAGAAGAAATAAGCCGCGGCGCGTAGAGCGCTCAAGCTCCAGTCTCCTAGTCCGTAGCTCGACATCGCAACATCGAGCTACGGGCCAGCGGCACTCCGGTCACCTTGAGTGAATCTTGACCACCAAGGCTGGGCCGCTGGCGGCGGGATCATCCGAGAGCGCGAACGCATGGTTCACCCGGTTGAAGGTCAACTGCACCGGCTGCTTCGGCGTGGCAGGGTCGTAGGCTTGAAAACGCACTTCACCGCTCGGCTCCTGGTGCATGCTGAAAAGCAATAACGAGCGGTCATAATTCAAGACCCGCTGTCGAAACAGGCGCACCACAGTCGGGCGATTGGCCGCCAGCAAGGCGGTAAGTTCTTCGACGTCCCTATCCCGGTGCGAATTACGGCCGCCGAAGGCCTTCAGCTCCACCGGCGTGATGGCCTCGCTCGGACAAACCAGCCAGGACTCCGCCCGCACCACGTGCCCCTGCAGCCGGCTGAACTCCTGCAGGTTCTCGTAGCCGGGGATCACGACCCGCTGGTCCACTGCGGAACGCTCGCTCGACTTGCGCGCCAGCACCTCACGCACGAGGGCGACGCGGCGGGCCGTGGTCGGCGGAGGCAGTGTCGGCTCGAATCGCGCATGGAGGAAAAACTGCCGCGCGACGCTGGCCTCCACATGGCCGCGCAACCCGGGCGCGGACAACGGTTCAGGCTCCTGAACCGGCAGGGGTTCCGGGGGGGGCAGCGCCAGGGTATCGGTGGCGAAGTCAAAGGCGCGTGGACCGCGTTGAATGGTTTTCGAGGACGCAGGGAAACTGACACAACCCGTCAGGGCGAAGGGCAGTGCCAATCCGGCGGCGAGGAATTGAAGCGAGCAACGGCGGTTCATGCGTCTAATGTTAGCCAAACCATTGCTCCGCGCAGCTTCTATTTGGCGTGGTCTTCAAACCAACTCCGAAACAGGCAGGCACCCGGGGCGCGGAGTGAGGCGTTCACGCCACGCCAGCGATCCCAGCTTCGGAGTTCGGATTCAACCCAGCCCCGCGCAAGGTCGGTGCGCTAATTCCACCCCGGCGCAGATTGACAGGCAGCCAATTGACAGGCAGCCAACCGTTCCAAAGGGAGCTGCTGACATATCGCGGCAGGGAGTTGTGTATCGCGGTCGGACGATACGGCATCATTTTGCGCTTTCTCTCCCCTGGCCGCCTACAGCTTGCAAAGCAACGCTTCAATGCCACCGTATCGCCGCCATGCGCGACGTGACCGCCACCAACCAGCCAACGCCCGAGGAATTCCAGCGCCGCCTCAACGACTTGATGCGCCACCTCCACATGCCCCCCTCCCCTGGCGAAGGCCAGCCAAACTTTGATTCCAGCGCCGAGTCCCCGGCCGGTGACGCGACCAACCCGGTATTCCAATTCAACCGCAAGCCGCGCGATGTCAAAGCCCATCTGGATCGCTTCGTGATCCAGCAGGACGAAGCCAAGAAGGTCCTGAGCGTCGCGCTGTGCGACCACTACCACGCCGTGCAGGCCGCGCTTGGCGGCAAGGCCATGCCGAACTACGCCAAGCAGAACATCATCCTCCTTGGCCCCACGGGCGTGGGCAAAACCTACCTCGTCCGCAGCATGGCGGAACTGATCGGCGTGCCGTTCGTGAAAGCGGATGCGACCAAGTTCAGCGAGACTGGTTATGTGGGCGGTGACGTCGAAGACATCGTCCGCGAACTCGTCCGCCGCGCCGATGGCGACGTGGCCCGTGCCCAGCACGGCATCATCTACATCGACGAAATCGACAAGCTCGCCAGCGCCAGCAATTCCTCCGGCCGGGACGTCAGCGGGCGCGGCGTGCAGACGAACCTCCTCAAGCTAATGGAGGAGACCGAAGTGCCAGCACGTTCGCCCCAGGACATCGCCGGACAGATTCAAGCGATGATGGAGGTGCAGCGCGGCACCAAAAAAGGACCGGCCAATATTAATACGAAGCACATCCTATTCGTGGTCAGTGGCGCGTTCGACGGTCTGGACAAGATCGTCCGCAAACGCCTGCGCGAAGCGACGATTGGATTTGCTGCCAAGCCACAGATGCAGGCGGACGCGGCCAGTGTCCTTGGCGACGCCCAGACGCGCGATTTCATTGATTTCGGCTTTGAGCCGGAGTTCATCGGTCGCCTGCCCGTGCGCGTGGTCTGCCAGCCGCTCGCGGTGGATGATCTCTTCCACATCCTCAAGACCAGCGAGGGCAGCATCATCCACCAATACGAGCAGGACTTTGCCGCCTATGGCATCGAAGTGCTCTTCCACGAGGATGGCCTGCGCCGCATCGCCGAGCGGGCCGGGGATGAGAAGACGGGCGCACGCGGCCTGATGACCGTGTGCGAGCGCGTGCTGCGGGACTTCAAGTTCGAGCTGC
>CAZOCL010000018.1:0-38485 GCA_964578245.1 uncultured Klebsiella sp.
CCACCAGCACCGCCAGGTCGGTGGCGGAATTCGTCAGCGCGGCCTGCGCGGGCTTGACCATGCCACCGGTGAGCAGCGCCAACAGCAGCGCCAGCATGAAACTCACGGAAGGGCGCGCCACGCTGGATGCGTTGACCGGGCGGCGGGGCACCCAGGCAATCAGCGGCTGCTGGCGGACCTCGACGCGCACGGCGGGCTCCGCTGCGAACTGCACGCGGATGGCCTTCGCAACTTTTCCGGCGTTCGTGGCTGTGAACGTGTTCGTTTTCATGGCCTCAGATTACGCGCGGGCGCGCGCAGCGGTATCAGGCTGGCTTCCCGATGCTCACCTAGGGGCCGCCCTGATCGGGCTCTCCTTGCCCACCGCACGCCAAGAACGGAGTGGGGTTGGGCAATTCCTGAAAAGCACGGTGGGTTCCCCTGCCCCATCTTGCTCCCGGCAAGGGCAATCCAGTCCCCGAGACCCCCAATAGCAGCATTCAGCCATGACCATATTGCCAGCAACAGCAGGCCAAACCGACCCGGCCATCCGCCGATCGGAGGGGTGCGCCCACTGTGGCAGCCCTTGCGGTCCTGCGCCTTTGTTGCGATCTGGCAGACCATTCTGCTGCGCTGGATGCAGCGCGGTCTTCGAATTGCTCACGGAGAACGGACTTGCCGACTTCTACCAGCTCAGCAGCCAGGCTGGGGTGCGTGTCGCTACCCCGACCGACCGGGATGGCTTTGCCTTCCTGGATGAACCCAGCGTGCGTGCGCGCCTGGTGGATTTCTCGGACAAAGTGCTCACCCGGGTGACGTTCCAGCTTCCAGCCATCCACTGCATTGCGTGTGTCTGGCTGTTGGAGAACCTCTTTCGCCTCAAACCCGGCATCGGCCAGTCCCAGGTGAATTTCTCCCGCAAGGAGGCCGCCATCGCCTTCGACCCCGCCCAGGTGAAGCTCAGCGAGATCGCTGCGTTGCTGGCCTCACTGGGCTACGCACCGGCCCTGAACCTCTCCGACCTGGATGCGAAGCCGGTGAATCCTGCCGCGCGGCGGCTGTGGCTCCAGCTCGGCGTGGCCGGATTCGCGTTTGGCAACGCGATGTTCTTCGCGATCACAACCTACTTCGGGCTCGATATGTTCACGGGGCCACAGCTCAAGGGGTTCATCGGCTGGCTGAACCTGCTGCTCGCGGTGCCGGTCGTGACCTTCAGCGCCGCCGACTATTATCGCTCGGCGTGGACCAGCCTGCGCGCACGGCTGCTGAACATTGACGTGCCCATCGCTGCGGGCATCTTCGCCATCTTCACTCAGAGCGTGTGGGAAGTGGCCAGTGGCCGTGGCGAAGGTTATTTTGATTCCCTCTGCGGCCTGATCTTCTTCCTGTTGTGCGGGAAGCTGTTTCAACAAAAGACCTTCGACCGCCTCGCGTTCGACCGCGATTACAAATCGTTTTTCCCGTTGTCAGTGATGCGGGTGCGAGCGGGTGCTGAAGCACGCGTCTCCCTCTCTCAACTCGCCATCGGCGATCGACTGCTCCTCCGCAACGGAGAACTCCTCCCCGCCGATGCGAGGTTGCTGGCTGGTCCCGCGTTGATTGACTACAGCTTCGTCACCGGCGAATCCGAGCCTGTGGAAAAGCAGCCTGGCGACTATCTCTACGCGGGTGGACGGCAGATGGGCGGGGTCATCGAACTGGAGACGGTCAAGCCAGTCGCGCAAAGCTACCTCACTTCCCTTTGGAATCAGGACGCTTTTCGCAAGGACAAGGCGGACACCTTCAATGCCATCACCAATGCCTACAGCCAGCGCTTCACGAAGATCGTAATGGTGATCGCTCTGGGCGCAGCGGTGTTCTGGGCCTTCGTCAATCCCAGCAAATCGCTCAACGCCTTCACGGCGGTGCTCATCGTGGCCTGTCCGTGCGCCCTGGCCCTTGCGGCACCATTCGCGCTCGGCACCGCTCAGCGGGTGCTCGGACGCCGAAACGTATTTCTCAAGAACCCCTTTGTGATCGAACGCCTCGCGAAGGTGGACGCCATTGTCTTCGACAAGACGGGCACACTTACTGCCGTGGGTGCCGGGTCGGTGCTCTGGCAGGGCGCGCCCTTGAGTGAAACGGAGGAGCGCTGGCTCTACTCGATGACCCGGCACTCGACGCACCCCCTCTGCGTGCGCATTGGCGAGGCGATTGCCCGGCAGCATTTCCCTGAGCCAGTCCGGTCATTTCTCGAAACCACCGGCTGCGGCATCGAAGGCAGCGTCGCAGGACAAGAGGTCTGGCTGGGCTCCTCCGCATGGCTCGAATCAAGAGGCGTTGAAACCGCCTCCGCTTCGACCGTGCCACGCCCCGGCGCTTTAACCCACTCCGAGGTAAATGGCAGCAACGTCCACGTCGCGATCAATGGCCAGTATCGCGGTTGCTACGTGCTGGCAAGCGCCTTGCGGGCGGACTCCCGCAAGCTCATCGCGAAGCTCGTCGCCAATTATCAACTGGCGCTTCTAAGCGGCGACAACGAAAAGGAAGCCACCAAGTTCCGGGCGCTCTTCGGTTCCGACGCGCAACTGGAATTCAACCAAAGCCCCTTGGACAAGCTCAGCTTCATCCAGCGGCTGCAACGCCAGGGCCGGACCGTGATGATGGTGGGTGACGGTTTGAACGACGCCGGAGCGTTGAAGCAGGCGGATGTCGGCGTGGCCGTGGTGGAGAGCGTCAGCGCCTTCTCTCCGGCCAGCGACATCATCGCCTCGGCCAGCATGGTGCCCCGCCTGCCCGAGATCCTCGCTTTCGCCAAGCAGTCGGTCGCGACCGTCCGGGCGGCCTTCCTCATCTCCACGCTCTACAACATCATCGGGGTGAGCATCGCCGCCACCGGGAATCTCTCGCCCGTGGTCTGCGCGATCCTCATGCCAGTCAGTTCCATCACGGTCGTGGCTTTCGCGTGTGGCATGACCGCGTGGCTGGGAAGGAACTTGAGTGTTGGTGAGCTGGCTGCCGAGCGGGAGCGGAGCTCGCACTCGCAACTCGCAACCCTCAACGCGCAACCCGCTGGAGGTGCTGCATGAGCGTCATTTTCCTGCTGATTCCCCTGAGCATCATTTTTGCCACCGCCTTTCTGTTCGCGTTCATCTGGTCGGTCCGTTCCGGCCAATACGAGGACACCACCACCCCTTCGATGCGTCTCCTCCTTGATGAGAAGACTGCCCGCCAGCCAGAAACCGCACCGGTTCTCCCTCCCAAGTCGAAAACGAAATGAACACCAACCTCGAAACGTTCAAATACGACAACCGCATCGTCCGCGCGTTCGCGATTGCCACCGTCATCTGGGGCCTCGTCGGCTTCAGCGCGGGCCTGCTCATCGCGTGCCAGCTCTTCTGGCCGGACCTGAACCTGAACCTGCAATACACCACCTTCGGACGGTTGCGGCCGCTGCACACGAACGCCGTCATCTTCGCGTTTGTGGGCAATGGCATGTTCATGGGCATCTACTATTCCCTCCAGCGCTTGTGCAAAGCCCGCATGTTCAGCGACAAGCTGAGCTGGCTGAACTTCTGGGGCTGGCAGGCCATCATCGTCAGCGCGGCCATCACGCTCCCGCTCGGCCTGACCTCCAGCAAGGAATACGCAGAGCTCGAGTGGCCCATCGACATCGCCATCGCGGTCATCTGGGTGGCGTTCTCCATCAACCTGTTCGGCACCATCCTCAACCGCCGGGAAAAGCACCTCTACGTCGCCATCTGGTTCTACATCGCCACCGCGGTCACAGTAGCGATGTTGCACATCGTGAACTCGCTCGCGATCCCGGCGGGCTGGTTCAAGAGCTACTCGATCTATGCGGGTGTGCAGGACGCCCTGGTCCAATGGTGGTATGGGCACAACGCCGTCGCGTTTTTCCTCACCACGCCTTACCTCGGCCTGATGTATTACTTCCTGCCGAAGGCGGCGGAGCGGCCCGTCTTCAGCTACCGGCTCTCCATCATCCATTTCTGGGCGCTGATCTTCATCTACATCTGGGCTGGACCACACCATCTGCTCTACACGGCGCTGCCGGACTGGGCGCAATCCCTTGGCATGGTGTTCTCATTGATGCTGATCGCCCCGAGCTGGGGCGGCATGTTGAACGGCCTGCTCACATTGCGCGGTGCCTGGAACAAGCTCCGCGAGGAGCCCATGCTGAAATTCATGGTGGTGGCCCTCACCGCCTACGGGATGGCCACCCTCGAAGGCCCGATGCTCGCCATCAAGAGCGTCAACTCACTCTCGCACTACACCGACTGGACTATCGCCCATGTGCATACGGCGGCGCTGGGCTGGAACGGCTTCCTCACCTTCAGCGTGCTCTACTGGCTGTTTCCACGCCTCTACAATACCAAGCTCTATTCCACGAAGCTGGCCGACTGGCACTTCTGGCTCGGGCTGCTGGGCATGATGTTCTACGTCATCCCGATGTATTGGAGCGGCATCACGCAAGGCCTGATGTGGAAGCAGTTCACCAGCGAAGGGTTCATGCAGTATCCGAACTTCCTCGAGACAGTTCTGCAGCTCATACCCATGTATAAGCTCCGGGCGATCGGCGGCACGTTCTACATCCTGGGCGCATGCCTGATGGCCTACAACCTCTACAAGACGGCGAAGTCCGGCGTCTTCGTGCCCGACGTGGAGGTGCAGGCCCCGGCCTTGAAATCGCAATCTGAGCATCCCGAGGAAAAGCATCCGTGGGGCCATCGCTGGATTGAATCCAAGCCCATGGTCATGACCGTCTTCGCGTTGGTTGCCGTGGCCATCGGGGGCATCGTCGAGATCATCCCAATGTGGATCATCAAGGAGAACATCCCGACCATCGCCAGCGTTAAGCCTTACACGCCCCTCGAAGTGCTGGGTCGGGACATTTACATCCGCGAGGGATGCGTGGGCTGTCACTCGCAGATGGTCCGCCCGTTCCGCAGCGAAACGGAGCGCTACGGCGAATACTCGAAAGCGGGCGAATTCGTTTACGACCACCCCTTCCTCTGGGGTTCCAAACGCACGGGACCCGATCTGCATCGCATTGGTGGCAAGTATCCCGATGCCTGGCACTTCAACCACATGGACGACCCGCGCCTGGTTTCGCCCGGCTCGATCATGCCCCGTTATCCCTGGCTGTTGACGCAGAAGCTGGAGACGAACTCGCTCCTCGCCCGCATCAGCGCCTTGCGCAAGGTCGGGGTGCCCTACCCTCCCGGTTTCGAAGCCACCGCGCAGACGAACCTCCAGGCACAGGCGGTCAAGATCGTCGACAACTTGAAGCTCGGGGCCATCACCAACGCCCCGCCCGACCGCGAAATCATCGCGTTGGTGGCCTACCTGCAACGGCTCGGCTCGGACATCAAGACCAAGCCCCTCGCGCCGGCAGCTCCTGCTGTGCCTCCAGCCCAGCCAGTTCCGGCCGCGCCGCCCGCCGCCAAGACCGCTCAACTGGAGACCACCACCCCAACCCGCAACTAAGGAGACTGCCATGATCAAAAATGTGCTCACTGATATCGGAGGTGTAGGCATCTACGGCGTGATTTCGATCTCGCTGTTCTTCGCCGTGTTCATCGGCGCGCTGTTGCTCACCGTCCGCATGAAGAAAGCGTTCGCCGACAAGATGAGTTCGCTGCCGCTCGAGGACGGCGAAGCCACTAAGAAGGGAGTCGCCCATGAATAACCAACCGCACGAACCCAAGCTGCTCGAACACGATGCCGATGGAATTCGTGAGCTCGACAACCTGCTCCCGCGCTGGTGGGTGTGGCTCTTTTACGGGTGCATCGCCTACTCGGTCGCCTACATGGTTTACTACCATGTGCTGAAGTCCGGCCCGCTCCAGGCCGCCGAATACGACGCAGAATGGAAGGCAGGCGAGGCGCTCAAGTCTGCCGCCCTTGCGAAATTCGAAGCTACCATTGCCACCTTGGCCCCTGTCTCGGACCAGATGATTCTCGGTCAGGGCCAGCAGGTCTTCATGACTTACTGCGCACCTTGCCATCGTCCGGATGGTGGTGGACTGGTCGGTCCCAACCTCTGCGATGACTACTGGATTCACGGCTCCAACTTTGTGGACAACGTGAAGGTGATCATCAATGGGGTGCCGGACAAGGGAATGCTGACCTGGCGTGGCATCCTGAAGCCGGGCGAAGTCCACGCCGTGGCCAGCTACATCTACACCCTACGCGGCACGAAGCCTCCCAATCCCAAGCCCCGCGAGGACCAGGCACCCAAACAGACGGGGCCAAGCCCGTTTGAGTGAGTCACGCCCTCCGCCACGCGCCCTGTCCATGATTGCCCCTGTGGAAACCAAACCCAAGTCGGACGAGCACGACCCGAAAGGGGTGGCTCAGGACATCAATTGGGGGGACTACCGTGACCATCTCAGCACGGCGGACCAGCAGGGCCACCGGCGCTGGCTATACCCGAAAAAGCCCTCGGGCTTCTGGTATCAGCACCGCACCAAGCTGAGCTGGCTCCTGATCGCCGTCATGTTTGCGGGGCCATGGATCCGGATCAACGGGAACCCGCTCCTGCTCATCAACATCGTTGAGCGCCGCTTCTCCATCCTCGGCCAGATCTTCTGGCCGCAGGATTCGCTCATCTTCGCCGTGGCGATGCTCGTCTTCTTCGCCGGGATCATGATCTTCACTGCAGCATTTGGCCGGCTCTGGTGCGGGTGGACCTGCCCGCAGACCGTCATGATGGAAATGGTCTTTCGCAAACTGGAATACCTCATCGAAGGCGACAGCGTCGAACAACGCGCGCTGGACGCCGCACCTTGGACGCCGAAGAAGATTGCCAAGAAACTCCTCAAGCACCTCGTTTTCTTCGGGGCGTCCTTCATCGTCGGCAACACGCTGCTGGCCTACATCATTGGCAGCGAGCAGCTCTTGCACATCCAGTTGGATGACCCGCGCAATCATGTGGCCGGCCTTATGTTCACACTGCTCTTCTCGTTGGTGTTCTATGCCATCTTCGCCCGATTCCGGGAGCAGGCCTGCACCTTCATCTGCCCTTACGGACGTTTCCAATCCGCGCTGCTGGATCAGAACACGCTCCTGGTCGCCTATGACAACCAGCGCGGTGAAGCCCGGGCGCCCTTGCACCGGGATGAGACCTTCGATCAGCGCAAGGCCGAGGGTAAAGGCGATTGCGTTAACTGCCGGGCGTGTGTGGCGGTCTGCCCCACGGGCATCGACATCCGCAACGGCGTCCAGATGGAATGCGTGAACTGCACGGCGTGCATTGATGCCTGCGACTCCATCATGGACAAGGTCGGCCAGCCGCGCGGGCTCGTCCGCTTCGCGTCCATGAACAACATCGCGCACGGCACTCCACAGCGCTTCACGCCGCGCATGGCGCTCTACTCGGTTGTGCTGGCGGGCTTGGTCGCCTTCTTCCTCTTCCTCGTGTTCACCCGCTGCGATGTCGAGACCACCCTGCTGCGCGCTCCTGGTTCGCTGTTCATGATCACGGCCAAAGGGTCTATTGAAAATCTTTACACCATGAAGGTGGTCAACAAGACCATGCATGACATCCCCGTGGAGCTACGGCTGATCAACCACCCAGGCCAGGTCCGGGTGATGGGCAGCAGTGACTTCACGGTCTCTGCGGCAAAGCTCGCTCAGACCTCGGTGCTCATCGAACTCGAGCCGAAGCACCTCGACGGAGCCAGCACCACGCTAAAGCTCGGCGTCTACACCACCCAAGGCAAACTGCTGGAAACGGTGGACACCACCTTTGTCGGACCGCGCTAGATGGAACACCACGAAGGACAGAAGCATCATGAACGCTAACCCAAACTCAGTTGAGCCTCGCCAGCCGCGTAGTCCCTGGCCTTACGCCATTGTCGCCTGGTTCATTCTCTTTGGCTCAGCGATGGTCGTCTGGATCTCGGTGGCAGTCCGGCAGAACATTGACCTGGTGAGCCGTGATTACTACGAACACGAGATCCGATACCAACAGCAGATCGATAGGAATGCCCGCACCTTGCCACTGGGCGCGATGGTGAAAGTGACCTACGAAGCGGCCGAGCAACGGGTCACCGTCTCGCTGCCAGCCGCTCACGCCACGCACGCACTCGGCAAGATCACCTTCTATCGTCCCTCCGATGCCAGGCTGGACCGTGAACTCAAACTCTCGGTAAACGCGGCGGGTGAACAAAGGATCGACGCCAAATCGCTACAACCGGGGCTCTGGAAGGTGCGCGTGGGATGGACCGTCAACGGTGAAGAGTATTTCTTCGATCAAACCATGGTCATCGCCAATCCCCGGAGCACGGCGTTCGAGCCACTTCAACGTCCGGAAGCCAACGCGGAAGCGAGTTTCGGGAGTCCACGTTGGTTGCAATGGCAGGCAGCGAATCACAGCTTGCCCCGGTTTGGTTGACTCTCCTCCTTCATGGAACTCTGGACCGCATTCCTTCTGGGCTTCGTGGGCAGTGCCCACTGTGCCGGCATGTGCGGTCCGCTCGCCCTTGCCTTGCCCGCCACGGGAAACACTAGGCTCACCTTTCTGGCCGGCCGCCTGCTTTACAACCTGGGTCGAGTGCTGACCTACGCTGCCCTCGGAGCGGTATTCGGCCTGGTGGGCCATAGCCTGGTTTGGGCGGGCTTCCAGCGATGGCTCTCCATTGCCGCCGGCGCTGCGATCTTGATCGGCTTGATCGTATCGACACGTTTTACGCTCGGTCTTCCAGCCATCACCACCGTCACCTGGCTCAAATCCACGCTGAGCGGCTTGCTCAGCAGGCGCTCCCTCGGTTCCGTGTTTGCGCTCGGCCTGCTGAACGGCCTCCTGCCCTGCGGATTGGTTTACGCTGCCTGTGCCGGCGCGACCGCCACGGGCAACTTGCTCGATGGGGCCGCCGCGATGGTCGCGTTCGGCCTGGGCACGGTTCCAATGATGCTGGGCTTCTCCCTCGCCGGACCACGGTTGCACACTGTGCTGCGGTTCAAGCTGCAGCGGTTGATCCCCGTGAGCCTGGCACTCGTTGGCGTCTTGCTCGTCCTGCGTGGTCTCGCGCTCGGCATTCCCTATCTCAGTCCGGCCTCCACCGGGGCTTGCTGTCATTAAGCCGTCGTCTGGCGGGAACTCATTCGCCCGACCGTAAATTGGCTGGCCGAGAGCAAGATACAGTTGCTTTCTGCCAACCCACTCAGAGCGCTCGCGCCCGGATGCGGCTTTGCTGAGCCAGCGTAAATGATTCCCGAGGCTCCAACGGAAACGGCACCGACGCCCAGCAGCTGGCATTGCCAGTCAGGTGATGCGGTGTTGCGCCTGCTGATTTCGCAACCGCGTGGCCTGACTCCCCGCGAAGCCGCGCACCGGCTCGCCACAGAAGGCCCGAACCGGCTCGCTGAACCGCTGCCGACCAGCCCATGGCGACTCTTCTTCGGCCAGTTCAATTCCCTCCTGATCTGGATCCTCCTTGCGGCGGGCGTGCTCTCGGGCGTGCTCGGGGAATGGATCGACGCCATCGCCATCGTCGCCATTGTGGTGCTCAACGCTGTGATCGGCTTTTACCAGGAATTCACCGCCGGAAAGTCGATAGCTGCGCTCAAGCAGATGACGACACCGCAGGCTAGGGTCTGGCGAGGCACGCGCCTGATCACCCTTCCCGCCGCAGAAGTCGTGCGCGGAGATGTGCTCGAACTCGAAGCGGGGGACATCATTCCTGCGGATGCGCGGCTGCTCACAGCGGCCTCTCTCCGAACTATCGAATCCGCGCTCACCGGCGAATCTGATGCGGTAACCAAGCATCCCGAACCGCTCGCCGACACCCAAGTGCCACTCGCTGAGCGCGCGAACATGGTCTTCATGGGCACCAACGTTGCCAGCGGAATCGGTCGTGCGGTGGTGGTGGCCACCGGCATGCGAACCGAGATTGGCCGCATCGCCACACTCATGGAAGCGGCCGGCACGGAGGCTGCCACGCCATTGCAGGAACGGTTAAATGCGTTCGGACGAATGCTGGTGTGGTCGGCACTCGGGGTGGTGGCGTTCATGTTCGCGCTCGGACTCCTTCGCGGAATGCCATGGCTGGACCTTTTCCTCACCGCCGTGAGTCTGGCGGTTGCGGCGGTCCCGGAGGGGCTGCCCGCCATCGTGACGGTCGCCCTGGCCCTGGGCGTGACGCGCATGAGCCGGCGGCGTGCCCTGGTCCGCAAGCTCGCCTCTGTCGAGACCCTCGGCTCCACGAACGTCATCTGCACGGACAAGACCGGCACCTTGACGGTCGGCCAGATGACGGTGCGCGAACTATTCGTGGCGGACACGCTCTTCCAGGTCACCGGGGAAGGCTACGGACCGCGCGGTGAGATACTCTTCGAAGGCAAGGGTGCGGACTTTCGCCATGCCCCGCACTTGCTGGAACTCGGCACCGTGCTCATCGGCTGCAATAATGCTGAAATCGCGCTCGAGGAAGGCCGGTGGCTGCTGGTGGGCGATCCTACCGAGGGAGCGCTGCTGGCCGCCGGCCACAAGGCGGGCGGCAACCGGACCCATCTGGAAATGGCATCCCCCCGGCACCATGAGTTTCCGTTCGATTCAGACCGCAAGCGCCGGACGGTCATCCGGCGGCTGGAAAACGGGCAATTCCGTGCGCTCATCAACGGGGCACCGGACGCGCTGTTGCCGCACTGCACTCGCATCTACACCGGTGACGGCGTGCGCCCGATCACCTCGGCGGACCGGGAACGCCTTCAGGCCATGAATTGCGCCATGGCCGGTCATGCGCTTCGCGTGCTGGGCTCCGCCTACCGCGATCTGGGCGACCTGCCCTTCAAGAATGCCAAGGCGCACGACATTGAACGCGATTTGGTCTTCGTCGGGCTCGCGGGAATGCAGGACCCGCCGCGCCCGGAGGCAAGCGTGGCCGTGGCCCGTTGCAAGGATGCTGGCATCCGCGTGGTGATGATCACCGGGGACCATCCGCACACCGCACGTGCGGTGGCGCGTGAACTCGGTCTTGCCGGCCCGGAGGCAAGCGTGCTGACCGGCGCGGAACTGGATCAGTTGAGCGAGGATGAACTGAAGCTGCGCGTCCTGAACGCCGCGATCTATGCCCGGGTCACGGCGGAGCACAAGCTGCGTATCGTGCGGGCGTGGAAGGCGCATGGAGCGGTCGTGGCGATGACCGGCGATGGCGTGAACGACGCACCGGCCATCAAGGGCGCGGACATCGGCATTGCGATGGGCCGCAGCGGCACGGAGGTCACCAAGCAGTCGGCCGATCTTATCATCACCGACGACAATTTCGCCTCCATCGTCGCCGCTGTGGAGGAGGGCCGCGGCATCTACGACAACATCCGCAAGACCCTCCAGTTCCTGCTGGCGAGCAATCTCGGTGAGCTGGCCCTCATGACCATCTGCATCGCCATCGGTTTGCCGATGCCGCTCCTGCCGGTCCAGTTGCTCTGGATCAATCTGGTCTCCGACGGCCTGCCCGCGCTGGCGCTGGCGGCGGACCCCATCAACTCAGACGTAATGAAGCGCCGGCCGCGCCTGCGCAACGAGCCCATCGCCAATCGCAGCTTTATTGGCACGATGCTGCTCGTCGGCACGCTGACCGCCGGGGTTTCCCTCACCGTTTACCTGCTCGCGCTGCCGTCTGAGGCAGTCGCCCGGACCCATGCCTTTACCACCCTGGTCTTCGCGCAGATCTTCTTCGCTCTCGGATGCCGGAGCGACACCCGTCCACTGTGGCAGACCGACCTGTTCGGGAACGTGCGTCTGTGGCTCGTGGTGACCGCGACCATTGCCCTCCAAATCCTCTGCAATCACAGCGAGTTTATGGTCCGTGTCCTCAAAACCACGGTGATGTCACCCGGCGAAACCGCCGGACTCCTCGCCTGGTCGCTCGTGCCGCTGGTTGTGCTGGAGACCTGGAAGGCGTTCCGGCAACGATGGAGCCCATGAAGCACGTCGCCTTCTACGACACCAAGCCCTACGACCGGGACTACTTCCAACGGGCTCCGCACGCGGAGGAACTGCTCTGGCGTTTCCACGATCTCCGGCTGAACGCCGCCACGGCCACCTCGGCCAGCGGCACGCAGGCCGTCTGTGTGTTCGTCAACGACCGGGTGGACCGCGCCTGCCTGAAGGTGCTGGCCGAGCTGGGCGTGCGCCATGTCGCGCTGCGCTGCGCGGGCTTCAACAACGTGGACCTGCCTGCGGCCCGCGAACTGCATCTAGCGGTCACCCGCGTGCCCGCCTACTCGCCCCACGCCGTGGCCGAGCACACCTTGGCCTTGCTGCTCGCCCTGAACCGCAAGATCCACCGCGGTTACAACCGCGTGCGCGAGCTGAATTTCTCGCTGAACGGGCTCGTGGGCTTCGACTTGAACGGCAAGACGGCAGGGGTGGTGGGAACGGGCAGGATCGGCCGCATCACAGCCGGCATCCTGCGTGGGTTTGGCATGCACGTGCTGGCCTATGACCCGCTGCCCTCGCCCGACTGGGCGCGCGAGCTGCACGTGACCTATACGGACCTGAACACGCTGCTCGCCGGCAGCGACGTGGTGACCCTCCATCTGCCCCTCACGCCCCAGACGCATCACCTCATCAATGCGGCGTCCCTCGCGCGCATGCGGCCCGGGGCCGTCCTGGTCAACACCAGCCGGGGCAAACTGGTGGACACGACCGCCGTCATTGAATCGCTCAAGAGCGGCCAGCTCGGCGGCGTGGCGCTGGATGTCTATGAGGAGGAGGAAGGCATCTTCTTCGAAGATCATTCCGGCGAGGTGCTGCAAGACGATGAACTATCCCGTTTGCTGACTTTTCCCAATGTGCTCATCACCGCGCATCAGGCATTTCTTACCCGCGAGGCGCTGGCCGAGATTGCCCGGGTGACGAGCACCAACATCCACCGGGGCGGGCTGGGCGAATCGTTTCTAGAAGGGACGGCCTTGTGAAATGAATCCCGGGGCTCCGCCTGTGAACAACCGCAATTCTGACCGCCTCTGGGTGACCGGACAGTCCGTGCTCATGCTCGCAGTGATCCTCCTGGGAGTGTTGCATTCCGGGGCACGCCACGACGGGACGGCTTTCGCGACTGGGATGTTCCTCTTCCTTGCCGGGGCGGTGGCCGGGATCTGGGGCGTGCGGTCGCTGGGCCGCAGCCGCACGCCATTTCCAACGCCGAAAGCAGATGCGGAACTGGTGCAACGCGGCATCTACCACTGGCTGCGGCACCCGCTCTACAGCAGCGTCATGCTGGCCAGCGTGGGCTGGGCACTGATTTGGGAAAGTCGGCCGGCCGGCGTTTCAACCGTGATCCTCTGCGTCTTTTTTGACGCGAAAGCCCGGGTGGAAGAGCGCCTGCTGCTGGCGAAGTTCCCGGAGTATGCGGCATATCGAAAGCGGACTTGGAGGTTTTTGCCGGGCATTTATTGAACTTCGTTGCCGCCGTTCTCGCACCGCGTCCCACAACAATCCAGGCGCACTCCCCGCCAATTCCCGGCAAGCGGATAGGCTGGAGGCGGACGACATATCTTCTGAGGAGGGGGGAGAGGGTCGGAGCGGAGGGGTGGAGCGGCCACCCTCTCCTTCGGGGAGCCGGGTCAGGCAACGGCGGCACCTGGTCCGGCGGGCACCAGTCCGCCAGATTGGAAATGGTTATGAATGCTTTGGGTCGTTGGAACCCCTTCAAGGAGATGGAGGAGTTGCAGAGCCGGATTGGTTCGTGGATGCACGTTCCGGCGCGCGCCGCCGCAGATTTGGAAGCCTTGGCGGTGGCGGATTGGACGCCCTTGGTGGACATCACCGAGGACGAAAAGGAGTTCCTGCTCAAGGTTGAACTGCCCGGGGTGAGCCGGGAGGACGTGAAAGTGACGGTGACCGATGGCGTCCTCTACCTCACCGGCGAGCGGCGCTTCGAGAAGGACGAGAAGGAAAAGAAGCATCACCGCATCGAACGCGCCTATGGCAGCTTCATGCGGAGCTTCACGCTGCCAGAGGCGACTCCGGCGGACAAGGTCGCGGCGGAGTTCAAGGACGGCGTGCTGCTGGTCCACCTGCCAAAGACCTCGACGCCCAAGCCCAGTCCGATGGAAGTGAAGGTGGCGTGAAGGCAGACTGGCAGTGAACGAGAGGCGGGCATGCCCGGATGGTTGCCCGCCTCTTTCCATTCCACGCCGCTGCGCAGCAGCGGCGGGAGAGGCTACTTCACATCCCAGGAATAATAGCCCGGCCAGAACTTGCCCTGCTCCACCTGGAGTTGGCCGCAGCGGCGGCGCATGTAGGCGGCGAGCGGCCCGGGGATGGCATTGAAGGCGCTCTCGGCGGCCAGGAAGTCCCCCGAAAGGTATTTGTTCAGCGCGGCGTCGTAGGCGGCCATTTCGCCCTCGGTCATCGGCAGCAGCGAATAGAGGCCGGTTGGTGATTTGCGACCTTTCACCGTGCAACGGTCCATCAGCAGCGACTGCTTCTTCAATTCCTCGGGCAGCTGGTCGTAGCAGGACTCGGAGAAGATCACCTCGGTGGGATAGTGGCGGGTAAGCCCTTCCAGCCGGGCCGCGAGATTCACCTCGTCGCCGAGGACGGAGTAGCTCATGCGTTCCTTCGAGCCGATCGCTCCGGAGACCAGTCCGCCGAAGTTGATCCCCGCCCCGAGATCGAAACAGTGCTCGCCGGTTTCCTTCCGATACTGGTGGAAGGCGGCAAGTTCCTCGCGCGCCTCCAGGTAGCAGCGGACGGCCGCAGCGGCCGCGTCGGTGAGCGGCACGGGGCAGCCGAAGATGGCCAGCACGGCATCGCCGATGAAGTTGACAATCGTGCCACGGTGCTTGGCCACCCGGGCGTTGATGATGCCCAAGTGGTCGTTGAGCGCCTTCAGGAGTGGTTGCGGCCCCATCTTTTCCGAAGCCGTGGAGAAGCCGCGGATGTCGAAGAACAGCACGGCGGCGTCCTCCAGCGTGCCGCTAAGCATCTCCTCCGGCTTGCGCTTGCTGATGACACGCTCATAGACCTCCGGCGAGACCAGCCGGCCGAAGACTTCCTTGGCCTCAACGATCTGCTTGCCCTGGTCCACACGGACGTTTTGCGAAGAGGTCACCTTTCGCAACTGGTCGATGACCAGGTTGCGCAGCATCGCTGGCTGGCTGTCCACGATCCGGACGAAATCCTCCGCTTCGACGCGGAGCAACTCGACCTCGCCAACGCACTTGATGGTGGCGCTGCGCAAGGCGTTGGTGAGCACGCCCATCTCGCCGATGACTCCGCCGGCGCGCTGGCGGTCAATTTCGACGCCGCCCTTGAGGATGGCGACCTCGCCGTAGTTGATGAAGAAGATGGAATCAGACGGCTCACCCTCGCGGATGAACACGTCGCCCTCCAGCAGTTGCTGAACTTTCGCCCGGCTGATCAGGTCCTCCATCGCCGCCTCGGGGAGGTTGCCGAGGAAGGGATTCTTGGCCGGGTTGAGCCGGAAAATGGTTTTGTCCGTCATGAGGTGCCTTTGGTGCCGCGCCTGCTAGTTGAGATAATTCAAAGCGATGTGGTTGATGATCAAGTGCAGCGTGTTGTCCACGATCACCACCAGCCAGAAGCGGATGAAGGGCGGGGTCTCGACACCGTAACCGGTGTTTTCCTCCTTCTCCGGCACATCGCCGCCGATCCAGACAAGATTCTTGATCCGGCAGATGGTCGTGGCGATGGCCATGCGGTCAATCACCGCGTGCGTGCCAAAGATGACGAACCAGGCCAGCAGGCCCCTGGTCCAGTTGCCGTTGATGACCCCGAGATAGACCAGGAACGGCAACGAGTAAACCAGGGCGTGGATGATCGCCCACGGCCAGCTCCGCAGTTTGCGCACGGCCATCTGCTCGGTCTGGAGCACATAGTCGCCGAGTAGGTGTAAGATGAGTTCGTGCACTGGCGGTTGGTTTATTGGGGTTGGCTGTCCACGGGGCGCGGCGGGGCGGGCTGCACCAGACGATAGAACCGGGTGCCCTCGGCGGGCAGGTGGATGACGCTGTCACCGTTCTCCTGGGCCACCGGAGCGAGCACCGGCATCCAGGGGCCGGTGATGGCGGTGGCGGTCTGCAATTCATAGCCGCTGCCGTCATTCGGCCAGCGGAGCTGCCGGTCCCCGGTGATGACCTGCGGAGCCAGGCGCGGCAGCCCCAGGCTCAAGGTGGCCACCAGGTTCAGATTGCCCAGCAGATAGCTCGGGATCAGCGACAGATTGCCGCCCAGATTGTCACCTGTGATCGTGGCGAATGTCCCGGAGCGGCTGGTGCTGGTAAACACCGGGAAGACGTTCAAGACGACCGGCAGGAAGCTGTTGGTCAGGACGACATTCAGCGTGCCGGTGAGCGTGGCCGTGCCCCCCACCTGCAACTGGCCGGACTGGGTGCCGGCGAGCAAGCCACCAATGTAGATCGTCACCGCGCTGCCGGCGGCCGGGGAGAAATTGCCGGCAATCGAGACGATGCCCTTCCGAATCTCCAGCGTGCCGCTCTGGTTGAAGACGCCGTTCCAGGTGCTGGTGCCCGTGCCGCCGGTCTTCCGCACCGTGCCGCTGTTGTTGAAGGTCTTCACCGTGGCGTCGTTGCTGTCGAACAGCGCCGCATCCACCTGGGTTTCAAACACGGCCCCGGCGTTATTGTTGATCACCGGGCTGTCGTCCCCGATGATGCGTCCCGCCGTCCACAACACCGTCCCGTTGTTGTCCAGCCGCCGGTTCAGCGACTTGTCCGCCACGGTGCTCGCCGTCAAGGTGGCCAGACTGGCGACCGTTGTCCGGCCATATCCGCTCATCGTGCCGCCCTTCCAGTTAAACTGGCTGCCGGCCGGAACATTGAAGCTGCCATCCCCGCCCAGCACGCCGCTGACCAGCTCGAAGGTGCCCGTCACCGAGGCGGTCCCGTTGGTGACCACCGTCACCGTCCCGCCGTCCACCCGGCTCGTTCCGGCACCACTGAAGGTCACTCCGTTCGCCAGCACCTGGGTGCCACCGGTGAACGTCAGCACCTTGCCGCTCGACACGGTGAACGCCCCGGAACTGGCCCCGCCGCCGGTCAGCGCGACGATGCCCGACTGCACACTGAGCGTGCTGCTGTTGTTGAACAGGCCATTCCATGCGCTGGTGCCCGTGCCCGCCGACTTGCGCACCGTGCCGCTGTTGTTAAACGTCTTCACCGTGCCATCGTTGCTGTCGAACAAGGTCGTGTCCACCTGGGCATCGAAGAGGGCGCCCGCCTGATTATTGAGCACCGGTGTGCTGTCACCGATGATCCGGCCACCGGTCCAGGTGATCGTGCCGTAATTGTCCAGCTGCCGGTTCAATGACTTGTCCGTCGCTCCGCTGGCCACCAGCACGCCATTGGTGGCGAGGGTCAGGATGCCGCCCGTTCCGAAGGTGCCGCCAGTCCAGTTCAACGTGCCAATGATCGTCCCCGTGCCCGAGAGCGTGCCACCGGCGAACTCCACGTTGGCACCGGCGGCGTTGGTGATGGTCCCGTTGATCGTGCAGCCCGTCAGATAAAGGCGGCCCGGCCCAAGGTTCGTGGACGTGTTCAACGTCACCGTGCCGGAGGGATACAAGGTGCCGGTCTGCACGTCCGCGATGCCGCTGTGGTTAAACACTCCCTGCCAGATGCTGTTGCCCGTGCCCGCCGACTTGCGCACCGTGCCGCTGTTGTTAAAGGTCTTCACCGTCGCATCGTTGCTATCAAACAACGTCGCATCCACCTGCGTGTCGAAGAGCGCCCCGGCGTAGTTGTTGATCACCGGAGTTTCGTCACCAATGATCCGCCCGGCGGTCCACGTCACCGTGCCGCTGTTGTCCAGCCGCCGATTGAGCGACTTGTCGGTCGCCGTGCTTGCCGTCAGAATCCCTCCGGCGGCATTCGTCGTGGTTCCCGTGCCGCTCATCACGCCGCCCTTCCAGTTGAACTGGCTGCCGGAGGGCACCAGGAACGTGCCGTCGCCGCCCAGCACGCCGCTGACCAGCTCGAAGGTGCCCGTCACCGACGCGGTCCCGTTCGTGACCACCGTGACGGTCCCGCCCGCGATCTGATTCGTCCCGGCACCGGTGAACAACACGCCGTTGGCCAGCACCTGCGTGCCGCCCGTGAACGCCGTCACCGCCCCGGTCGCGTTCGTAAAGGTGCCGGAACTGGAACCGCCACCGGTCAGCGCGAGGGTGCCGGTCTGCACGTTCAGCGTGCTGCTGTTGTTGAACAAGCCATTCCAGGTGCTGGTGCCCGTGCCCGCTGTCTTCTTCACCGTGCCGCTGTTGTTGAACGTCTTCACCGTCGCGTCGTTGCTGTCAAACAACGTCGTGTCCGTCTGGCTGTCGAACACGGCTCCGGCGAGATTGTTCAGCACCGGGCTGCTGTCACCAATGATCCGCCCGCCGGTCCAGGTGATGGTGCCCAGGTTGTCCAGCCGCCGGTTCAACGACTTGTCCGTCACGCCGCTGGCCACGAGGACACCATTGGTCGCAATCGTCAGCGTGCCACCGGTGCCCAAGGTTCCGCCCGTCCAGTTCAACGTGCCGATGATCGTGCCCGTGCCGGACAGGGTGCCACTGGCAAACTCCACATTGGACCCGCTTGCGTTGGTCAGCGTCCCGTTCACCGTGCAGTTGCCCAGCAGGAACCGCCCGGAGCCGCTGTAGGCGGAGGTGTTCAGCGTGACCGTCCCGACCGGATTGAGCGTGCCCGTCAGCACGTCCACCGTGCCGTTGTTGTTAAAGACGCCATACCAGGTGCTCGTGCCGGTGGCGGTGGATTTCCGCACGGTGCCGTAGTTGTTCAAGGTCTTGGTCGTGGCATCGAAGCTTTCAAACAGAGTCACGTCCGCCTTGGTGTTGATGAGGGCTCCGGCGTAGTTGTTGATCGTCACCCCAGTGCTTCCGAGCAGCCGGCCGGAACTCCAGGAGACCGTGCCATAGTTGTCGAGCTGCCGGCCCAGATCAAGGTCGCCCGATCCCGCCACCAGCATCGTGGCATTCGTCGCCAGCGTGAAGATGCCGCTGCCGTTTATGCTGCCACCCGACCAGATGTAAGACGTGAAGGCCTGGACCTGGACGTTCCCCGCCCCGCCCAAGGTCCCACCGAGATGCTGCATGCCGCCGCCTTTGATTGTGACCGTGACGTTGGTGGCAACATCCACCGTCGCTCCGGTGAGGATGCGGCCGACACCCGTCCCCACATACTGCATGCCCGACAGCCATTGGAAGGTCCCTGTGCGCAGTTCAAAGACCTGGCCGGACACATTGGTCGAAACGCCGGCGAGCGTGCCGCCACCCGTCAGGCTGAGATTCCCCAGTTCAACATAAACGGTCCCGGTGGAATGCAACGCCGCCGCCAGGATGACCATGCTGCTGCCGACGGATTTCTTCAGCGTGCCGGCATTCGTGAAGACCGCAGTCGTGCCCAGCATCGTGCCGCTCGCCACCTGGATGTCGAAGATGCCGTCCGAGTAGTTGTTGACCACTGTGTCCGTGGTGTTGCCCAGCAGCGAGCCCGTCCCGGTGAAGGTGACGGTGCCATGGTTGTCCAGCCGCCGGTTCAAGGTCTTGCTGCTGCTGCCGCTGATCAGCAATGCCACGCCGCTCTCAAGCAGCGTCGTGCCGGTCCCGGAAAGTGTGCCGGCCGACCAAGTGAAATTCGTGCGCAACGAAAGCAGCCCCGCGCCATCAATGGTGCCGCCCGTCAAGTTGATGCCTGCGACCTGCACGCCATTGGTGACCGAGACCACGCCGCCGGCGATCGTCACCGAGTCGTTGGGCCCGGGCACGCCCCGCGGCAGCCACTGGGCGGGATCACGCCAGTCGCCGGTGGCACCCTGCCAGATGTAGCTGAGCGGCGTGGCACCCGGAGGATTCACCACTGTGATGGTGAAGGTCTGCACCGGCGAGATGTTCGTGCCGATGAAGAAGGTGCCGCCATCGTCCTGCGCGCTGACGCTGACGACCGCCGTGCCGAGGAAGCCGGACACCGTGAAGGTCAGCGTGCCATTGGTCCCGATGGCCGGCTGCACGGAGAACAGCGCGCTGTTGTCGGACGAGACGTTGAAGTTGGTGATGGTCTGGGTGCCGGACTCGCCCGCTCCCACCGAGGTGCTGCCGATGAAGTTGGTGACCGTCACTGACCCGGCGGTCGTCAGCACTGTCTTGCTGGCCGTCACCGCCGCGGCGGAGGCGTATTTCACGGTGCGGATCACGTCGTCCGACGTGCCGGTGACATACACGTTCCCGGAGGTGTCCACGGCCACCGACCGGGCGACGTCGTCCGTGTTGTTCGCGTTATTGTAACGGTTGGTCCAGACGCCGCTGCCAGCGGCCGAATATTTCACCGTGAGATAGTCCTTGCCGTTGGACTGGCTGTAGGACTGGCCGGACACGAAAACGTCACCAGAGGAGTTCACGGTGATCGCATTCGGCTGTTCGTCAAAGC
The DNA here is from genome assembly GCA_964578245.1 of uncultured Klebsiella sp. Lineage (GTDB taxonomy): Bacteria > Verrucomicrobiota > Verrucomicrobiia > Limisphaerales > SXTU01 > SXTU01. The sequence continues at coordinate 20,398 of CAZOCL010000018.1, forward strand.
CTCCGTTGTAGTGGTTGGTCCACGCCGGGGTGCCGTTGTTTAGATACTTGATCGTGGTGTAGTCATAGCTCAAGTCCCCGCCGTTATAGGTGTCGCCCGTGATAATGGGGTTGCCCGAACTGTCCAGCACCATGGCCCGGATGTGCTCGTCGGCATTCGAGCGGTTGTAAAGATTCGTCCAGACCGGCACCCCGGCGCTGCTGTATTTGATCACGGCGAACTTCACGGTGGCCTCGAGGTAGTTCGCTGCGACGAGCACATCGCCGTTCGGGTCCACGCCCACGCTCACGCCGTAGCTGTTTTCACCGTTGATGCTGAAATCGTTGGTCCACACCGGCGTCCCGTCCGCGCCGGAGAACTTCAAGGTGTGGGCATAAACATAATCCGAGTTGGACCCCTCGCCAGTGACATACACGTCCCCGGCGGTATCCACGGCGATGCTCTTGGGATAATCGTCGCCGGGCCCGCTGTAGCTGTGGCGGTTGGTCCACACGGGGGTGCCGTCCGATGCATACTTGATGGTGAGGTAATCCGTGTGCGTGGCCCCGGTGGAACTGCCGGTCACGATCACATCACCGTTCTGGTCAATCACGATGGCGGAGGTTTTATCCTCAACGCCGCCATCGTAGTAGTTGGTCCAGACCGGAGTGCCGTTGGCGGAATACTTGATGGTGACGAAGTCGTAGCTGGAGTCGAACGTGCTGCCCGTGACCAGAACGTTCCCCGAGTTGTCCAGGGCCAGACCGCTCACGAGGTCGTAGGCCCCGCCCGGACCATTAAAGGTGTTGGTCCACTGAGCGGTGCCGTCCGGGGCATACTTCACTACGATGATGTCCGTCGTCTGGCTCGCCTCCACCTCGCCCGCCACGATGACGTTGCCGGAACTGTCCGTGACCACTTTGCGGCCTTCGTTGCCGAAGAAGCTGCCCAGGTCGCGCACCCAGTCTTGGACGCCGTCGGTGGCGGCGCTGCTGGTGAAGGTGAAGCTCGGTGCGAGATTCACCGCCACCACGCTGATGGTGAAGGTGTTGGTCGCGCGATCCACTCCGCCGTTGCTGGTCCCGCCGCTGTCCGTCGCCACCACGGTCACCGTGGCGGTGCCTGTGGCCTGGGCCACCGGGGTGAAGGTCAGCGTGCCGTTGGTCGAAACCGCGGGCGGGATGTCGAACAGCGCAGGATTGTTGTTGGAGGTGACGGTATTGGTGATCGTCTGGCCCGTGTCGCCCGTTGTGTAGGTCGCAAACCCGGCCGAGGTCTGAAGGCCCGCATTCACGGCGGCATAGACCAGATTGGAGGCGAAGGTGACGGTCGGCGCGTCGTTCACGGCGGTCACGGTGATCGCAAAGGTCTGGACGCCGCTGGCGTCCGCCCCGCCGGACAGGACGCCCCCGCTGTCGTGCGCAACCACCCCGACAATGGCGGTGCCGCTGGCATTGGTGGCCGGCGTGAAACGCAGCGTGCCCGGCGTGCCCGAGGCCGAGCCGTCCAGAGCGGGCTGCACCAGGAAGAGCGCGTTGTTGCTGTTGGTGACGACGAAGGTCACCACCTGGCCCGACTCATCCGCCGGCCCGGCGACGATATTGGTAACGGCCAGCGCGAGCGTGAACGGCCCGGAATCCTCCAGCACGGTCACGCCATAGCTCCCGTTCCATTTGGCGGCATTGACGTAGAGCTGCTGGATGTTCGCATCCGACAATGCTGGCTGGCCCGACCAGTTCCCGGAGTGGCTGAAATTCACCACCCGGCCGGCCCCAAAGAAGCGGACGGCCACGCCGTCGTTGCCATGTGAATCCCGCATCAGCACCGTCGCCGGGTTCGGTGCAAAGCTGTGCACCTGGCCCACGTTGTAGGCCGGCGTGCCGGAGAGGGTAAAGCTGCCCGCCACCCCCGTAAGGACAGGGTGTCCCGCCACGGCCGGCACATTCGTATAAGTGATGATCCCAATGGAAGTGTTCGACTTGTCGAACAGAATCAGGTCCCGCATGTTCGCCATGCGGCCATTGGCCAGTTCGTAGGCGTTCCATTCGCTGGCGATGAAAGTTCCGCCGGACTGGACGTAGCTCACCAGGGCGTCCTGTCCCGCCAGCGGCATGTCGTTGGTATAGGTGGAGCCGTTCAGGTGGATCACCGCGTCAAAGCCAGTGGGGCTGGGGTTGCTGCCCGTGTAATTCGTCTCCGAAGTGGCGCTCAATGTGACGGACAGGCCGGCGGTCTCCAGCGCGCTCTTCAGCGCGAGCGTCCCGGCGGAGAGGTCGTCCCAGATCAGGAGCACGCTGGCGGAGCCGTTGCCGCTGAGCGAGCCCAGGTTGCTGATCAGGCCCTCGTTCAGCACGAAGCTGGGCGCATCGTTCACCGCCGTGATGGTGATCGTGAACGTGTTCGTCGTCTTGTCCACCCCGGCATTGGCCGTGCCGCCGTCATCTTGCGCGATCACCGTCACCGTCGCCGAGCCATTGGCGTTCGCCGCCGGAGTGAACGTCAGGGTGCCGTCCAAGGCCACCGCCGGCTGCACTGAGAACAATGTCGTGTCGCTGCTCGCCACCGCATAGTTGGTGATCGCCTGCGTGGATTCGTCCGCCGGGCCATACGAAGGTGTCACAAAGCTCGTCACGGTCTGCGTTCCGGCATCCTCCAGGACAGTCACGGTCGCCTGGGCGAAGCTGATCGCGGGCGCGTCGTTCACCGCCGTGATGGTGATCGTGAAGGTGTTCGTCGTCTTGTCCACCCCGGCGTTGGCCGTGCCCCCGTCATCCTGGGCGATCACCGTCACCGTCGCCGAACCATTGGCATTCGTCGCCGGGGTGAAGGTCAGGGTGCCATTCAACGCCACTGCCGGCTGCGTCGAGAACAGCGCCGTATTGTTGTTCGCCACGGAGTAGTTCGTGATGGTCTGTGCGGATTCGTCGGCCGGCCCCACCGACGTGACGGTGACAAAACTTGCCACGGTCTGCGCGGCGGCATCCTCCAGCACCGTTACGGTCGCCTGGGCGAAGCTGATCGCGGGGGCGTCATTCACCGCCGTGATCGTGATTGTGAAGGTGTTCGTCGTCTTGTCCATCCCGGCGTTGGCCGTGCCCCCGTCGTCCTGCGCAATCACCGTCACCGTGGCCGAGCCATTGGCGTTCGCCGCCGGGGTAAAGGTCAGCGTGCCATTCAAGGCCACCGCCGGCTGCGCCGAGAACAGCCCCGTGTTGTTGTTCGCCACCGAATAGTTCGTGATGCTCTGCGCGGATTCGTCGGCCGGGCCCACCGACGTGACGGTGACAAAACTCGCCACGGTCTGTGACGTGGCACCCTCCAGCACCGTCACGGTCGCCTGGGCGAAGCTGATCGCGGGCGCATCGTTCACCGCCGTGACCGTGATTGTGAAGGTGTTGGTCGTCTTGTTCACCCCGGCGTTGGCCGTGCCACCGTCGTCTTCCGCAATCACCGTCACCGTGGCCGAGCCATTGGCGTTCGCCGCCGGCGTGAAGGTCAGCGTGCCGTTCAGGGCCACCGCGGGCTGCGTCGAGAACAGCGCCGTGTTGTTGTTCGCCACCGCAAAGTTGGTAATGCTCTGCCCTGTCTCGTTGGCCTGCCCGCCCGAGGCCAGGACAAAGGCCGTCATGGACTGTGCGGCGGCATCCTCCAGCACCGTCACGGTCGGCTGCGCAAAGCTGAGGGCTGGTGCGTCATTCACCGCCGTGATGGTGATCGTGAAGGTGTTCGTCGTCTTGTCCACCCCGGCATTGGCCGTGCCGCCGTCATCTTGCGCGATTACCGTCACCGTCGCCGAGCCATTGGCGTTCGCCGCCGGGGTGAAGGTCAGCGTGCCGTTCAGGGCCACCGCCGGCTGCGTCGAGAAAAGCGTCGTGTTGTTGTTCGCCACTGAGTAATTCGTGATGCTCTGGCCGGCCTCGTCGGTCGGTCCCACCGAGGTGACTGTGACAAAACTTGTCATGGACTGCGGGGCGGCGTCTTCCAGCACCGTCACCGTCGCCTGGGCGAAGCTGATTGCCGGCGCGTCATTCACCGCCGTGATCGTGATTGTAAAGGTGTTCGTCGTCTTGTCCACCCCGGCGTTGGCCGTGCCCCCGTCGTCCTGGGCAATGACCGTCACCGTCGCCGAGCCGTTCTTGTTGCCCGCCGGAGTGAAGGTCAGCGTGCCATTCAGCCCCACCGCCGGCTGCGTGGAGAACAGCGCCGGGTTGTTGTTCGCCACCGAATAATTCGTGATGCTCTGCGCGGTTTCGTCCGCCGGTCCCACTATGGGCGTCACAAAGGCGGGCATCGTCTGGGTTGCAGCGTCTTCCAGCACCGTCACCGTGGTCTGGGCAAAACTGATCACCGGCGCGTCATTCACCGCCGTGATGGTGATCGTGAAGGTGTTGGTAGTCTTGTCCACTCCGGCGTCCGTCGTGCCACCGTCGTCCTGGGCAATCACCGTCACCGTGGCCGAGCCATTCTTGTTCGCCGCCGGGGTGAAGGTCAGCGTGCCGTTCAACGCCACCGCCGGCTGCGTGGAGAACAGCGCCGTGTTGTTGTTCGCCACGGAATAGTTCGTGATGGTCTGACTGGATTCGTTCGCCGGACCAAACGCGGGCGTCACGAAGCTTGCCATCGTCTGTGCCGTGGCATCCTCCAGCACCGTCACCGTCGCCTGGGCAAAGCTGATCGCGGGCGCATCGTTCACCGCCGTGACGGTGATGGTGAAGGTCTTGACCGGCGAGAGGTCCACGCCCCGATCAGCCGTGCCACCGTCGTCCTGCGCGTAGATGGACACCGTGGCCGAGCCAACTGCATTCGCCGTGGGGGTAAAGGTCAGCGTGCCACCTGCATCCACCGCCGGCTGGGTGCTGAACAGGGCGTTGTTGTCATTTGAAACCATGAAGGCCACCGACTGCCCGGCCTCGTCCACCGGTCCGAGGCTGATGCTGCTGGCGAAACTGGACTGTGTATATGGCCCGCTGTCCTCGGTCGCCAGGACGGTCAATGCCTCGGTCGCCGTGTAGATCCGCTCGCCGGTCGCGACGGCCGCGAAGCTGGACCCATCGGCAGAGGCAGTCACGCCCAGCCACACGCGATTGCTCTCCCGCGCGGCCCAGGTCACCCCGGAATCGGCCGAGGTGTAGATCTGGCCGTTGTTCACCACGCCCGCCAGCTTGGTTCCATCGGCGGAGGAGGCCAGGAAATACCAGTCCCGATCATTCTCCCGCGCCGTCCAGTTCACGCCATAATCTATCGAGGTGTAAATCTTGCCTCCCTGCTCCGCCGCTACGAGTTTGGAACCGTCCGCCGAAGAGGTCACGGCGCGCCAGGCACGGTGATTTTCCTGAGGCGTCCAAGTCTGGCCAGAATCGGTCGAGGTATAAATATGGTCGTTCATCGCGGTCGCGACCAGCCTGGTGCCATCGTCGCAGGACGCCACCCCGAGCCAGACTCGGGCACTCTCCCGCGGCGTCCAAGTCAGACCGGAGTCCGTGGACGTGAAGAGCTGGCCATTCTCGACGCCGGCGACGAGTTTCGTGCCGTCCGCGGAGGACGCCACGCATCGCCACTCCCGGCTGAGGTCCCGCATCACCCAGTTCACACCGGAGTCCGTGGAGGTGTAGATGTGGCCGTTGTTCGCCGTCGCGACCAGTTTGGTGCCATCCGCGGAGGACGCCACGGCGTTCCAATCCTGGACGGGGGGGTCTTTCTGCTCCTCCCAGGTCGCCCCCGAGTCCGTCGAAGTATAAATGGCACCGCCATTAACCACGGCCACCAGCTTGGTGCCGTCCGCAGAGGCGGCAATCGCCGACCAATTGCGGCTGCTGTCCCGCGCGGTCCAGTTCACCCAGGCCGGGATGGCAAAGCTGGGTGCGTCATTCACCGGGGTGATGGTGATGGTGAACGTGTTCGTCGTCTTGTTGACGCCGCCACCCGCCGTGCCGCCATCGTCCTCGGCCACGACCGTCACCGTGGCCGAACCGTTCACGTCCAATGCCGAAGTGAAGGTCAGCGTGCCGTCCAAAGCCACCGCCGGCTGCACCGAGAACAGCGTTGAGTTGTTGTTCGCCACCGTGTAGTTGGTGATGCTCTGGCTGGCCTCATCCACCGGCCCCACTGAGGTCACCGTGACAAACCCCGGCAGGGTCTGCACGCCTTCGTCTTCCGGCACCGAAACCACGGACTGGGCGAAGCTGATCGCGGGCGCGTCGTTCACCGCCGTGACGGTGATCGTGAAGGTGTTCGTCGTCTTGTCCACGCCGCCATTCGCGATGCCACCATCGTCCTGGGCGATCACCGTCACAGTGGCGGAGCCATTGGCGTTCGCCGCCGGAGTGAAGTTCAGGGTGCCGTTCAAGGCCACCGCCGGCTGCACCGAGAACAGCATCGTATTGTTGTTCGCCACGGCGTAATTCGTAATGCTTTGGGCGGCCTCATCAGTCGGTCCAACCGACGTCACCGTTACGAAAGTTGCCAGGGTCTGGACAGTCGCATCCTCCAGCACCGTCACGGTCGCCTGGGCAAAGCTGATGGTGGGCGCGTCGTTCACCGCCGTGATGGCAATGGTGAACGTGTTGGTGGTCTTGTCCACGCCGCTGTTCGCCGAGCCGCCGTCGTCCTGCGCGATCACGGTCACCGTCGCCGTGCCGTTCTTGTTGGCCGCCGGGGTGAAGGTCAGCGTGCCGTTCAACGCCACCGCCGGCTGCACCGCGAACAGCACTGTATTGTTGTTCGCCACGGTGTAGTTCGTAATAGATTGCGCGGATTCGTTGGCCGGTCCGGTCGAAGGCGTCACGAAGCCCGCCATCGTCTGGGCGACCGCATCCTCCAGCACCGTCACAGTAGTCTGCGCGAAGCTGATGGCAGGCGCGTCGTTCACGGCGGTGATGGCCACGCTGAACGTGTTCGTCGTCTTGTCCACGCCGCCATTCAGGATGCCCCCGTCATCCTGCGCGATCACCGTCACGGTGGTGGTGCCATTGGCATTGGCCGCCGGGGTGAAAGTCAGCGTGCCGTTCAGTGCCACTGCTGGCTGCACCGAGAACAGCGTCGGGTTGCCGGCTGTCACCAGATAGTTAGTGATGCTCTGGCCAGACTCGTTGGCCGGACCCGTCGCGGCCGCAACAAAGCTGGTGACTGTCTGTGTCCCCGCGTCTTCCACCACCGTCATCGTCGGCTGTGCGAAGCTGATCACCGGGGCGTCATTTACGGCCGTGACGGTGATCGTGAAGGTGTTGGTGGCCTTGTCCGCGCCACCGTTGCCCGTGCCACCATTGTCCTGTGCGACGACCGTGATGGTGCCCACTCCGAATGCATTGGGGGCCGGCGTGAAGGTCAGCGTGCCGTTGGTGGCGATCGTGGGCAGCACGGAAAAAAGGCTGCTGCTCGTGGTGCTCACCGCGTAGTTGGTGATCAACTGGGAAGCGAGTTCCTGCGCTGGCCCTACACTGCTGGTGGCAATGAAGCCGCTCACGGTAATCGCACCAGCGTCCTCCAGTGCAATGACGTTGTTTGAAGCAAACGTAAAGCTCGGCGCATCGTTCCGCTCCTGCAGGAAAATGAGGAACGTCTGCGGCGCGGAGAGGTTTGTGCCCCCATTCAAATTGTCGCCACTATCCTGCGCCTGGACGGTCACGGTGATGGTGCCGGTGGCATTCGTCGCCCCTTGAAAGGTCAACGTGCCATTCACGTCTACCGCGGGCGCCACGGCAAACAGGCCCGCATTGTCGTTGCTCACCAGATAGCGCACCAGGGTCTGAGATGACTCATTCGCCGGTCCCGGGCTGAAACTGCTGACGAGGTTGGCAAAGACGGACAGGGAATTGTCTTCGGCGACCCCGAGCGTGCTGATGCTCAACACCAGCGTCGGCGCGTCATTCACCGCGGTGACCGTGAGGGTGAAGGTGTTCGTCTTCGTGTCCACCCCGCCATAGCCCGTGCCACCGCTGTCTTGGGCTATCACCGTCACGATGGCCGACCCGTTGGCATCCGTCGCCGGTGTGAAGGTGAGGGTGCCATCCACTGCGATTGCCGGCTGCACCGAGAACAACGCCGGGTAGTCGTTGTTCACCTGATACCCGATGATCCGCTGGCTGGACTCGTTCGTCAGGCCGCCGCCCCCCGTGGCAAAGGCCGGCACAGTCTGCGCCCCCGCGTCCTCGAGCACCGTGACCGGGTTCGCGGCCAGGACCAGCGACGGCGGGTCATTCACCGGCGTCACGACGATCACAAACGTGTTCGTCGCCTTGTCCACCCCACCGACGAGGATTCCCCCGTCGTCCTGCGCCACCACCGTCACCCGGGCCGACCCGTAGGCGTTCGGCGCGGGCGTGAAGGTCAGCGTCCCGTTAGCGGCGATCGCCGGCTGGGTGCCGAAGAGCCCCGGATTGCTGTTAGTCAGCAGGAAGGTGACCACCTGGGCAGATTCATTGTTAGGACCGGCCACGATGTTCGTCACCGCCAGCGGCAACGTGAACGCACCGCTGTCCTCCAGGACAGTCAGCGATGGACCAAAATTGACATTCGTCCCAATGGCGAAGGAGGTCCCGTTGCCCGCGTTGATGCGAGTCACACCCGCCAGGCCCTCGGGCACGCTGGCCTGGCCAACATCGTTGTAGCCCCATGCCACCACCGTGCCGTCCGCCCGCAGGGCGACGTTGTGATACACGCCTGCCGCGATGGCAACGGCATTGGTCAGGTCCGCTGGCACCATGGTTTGCCCCCGGCCGTTCTGTCCCCAAGCCACCACCGTCCCGTCGCTCTTCAGAGCCAGACTGTGGAAGAAGCCAGCGGACACCGCGACCACATTGGTGAGCCCGGGAGGAACCGTCGCCTGGCCTGCGCCGTCCTCGCCCCAGGCCACCACCGTGCCATCATTCTTCAGGGCGAGGTTGTGGAACCCATTCGCGGAGATGTTCGTGACGTTCGCCAGACCGACGGGCGTGTTGGTCTGGCCAGAGTCGCCGAAGCCCCAGCCGATGACTTGTCCCCCACGCGTCAGCGCCAGTCCGTGCGCATCCCCGGCGGCAATGGCGACGATGTCCGTGACACTCGCCGGCACGTTCAGCTGGCCATGGCTGTTGTCCCCCCATGCCACCACGCTGCCATCGGACTTGAGCGCGAGGCTGAAAAAGCTGCCAGAGGCGATCGCCGTAACGTTGTTCAGGCCTTGGGGCGGCGTAGTCGCACCACCACTGGCATCCGCCCAGCCCACCAGCGTGCCATCTGAACGCAGGCCGATTACGTGATACCCGCCACCGGCGATCTGCACGGCATTGGTGAAGTCGGCGGGCACATGCTGCTGTCCCGCGTCGTTCCAGCCCCATGAGGTCACATTCGTGATGAGGGGCTGCGACGCGAACCCGAAGGCGAAACTCGGTGGATCGTTCACCGCGCTCACCGCGATGGTGAATGTGTTCGTCGTCTTGTTCACGCCTCCGTCCACCGTGCCACCATCATCCTGGCTGATCAGGGTGACGACTGCCGAGCCGGTCGCACTCGTCATCGGGGTGAAGGTGAGCGTGCCCGCCAGGCTGATGGCGGGCTGCACCGAAAACAGCGCCGTATTATTGTTCGCCACACTGTAATTCGTGATGCTCTGACTGGCTTCATCCGCTGGCCCAAGGACCGCCGTCGCAAATGCCGCCAGCGTCTGCGCCCCGGCATTCTCCGCCACCACGACCGGGTTGGAGGCCAGCGTCACTACCGGCGGATCATTTACCGGTAGGAGCGTGATGGTGAAGGTATTGGTGGCTCGATCCACTCCGCCACTGGTAGTGCCGCCATCGTCCTGGACGACGACGGTCACCGTGGCCGAGCCATTCGCGTTCGCCGCCGGGGTGAAGGTCAGCGTTCCGTTCAGGGCCAGAGCTGGGCCGACGGAGAAAAGCGCCGGAGCAGTGCTCGTCACAGTGTAATTGGTGATGGTCTGCCCGGTTTCGTTCGCAGGGCCAATGCCCGCCGTGGCAAAAGCAACCAGGGTTTGCGCCCCCGCGTCCTCCAGCACCACCACGTTGTTCGAGGCAAACGTCACCGAGGGCGCATCGTTCACCGGGATTACGTTGATGGTGATGGCGATGATGCCCGAGCCGTTGGTGCCGCCGTTGGTCGAATCACCGTTGTCAAACGCCCGCACGTAAAAGACCCCCGTGCCGGTCGCATTTGGCGCAGGCGTAAAGGTGAGCGTCCCGTTGACACTGAGCGTCGGCGGGGCGGAGAACAGACCAGCGGCGTTCCCGACCGGGGTCAGCGTGTAATTAATAATGGTCTGTCCCCCTTCGTTGCCGGGTCCCGGAACTGGATTGACCAGCAGCGCGAAATCGGTGAATGGGCCGGAATCCTCCAGCACGGTGAAGGAGACTCGGGCCAGCGAGAAAAAGGGTGCGTCGTTCACCGGGGTCACCGTCAGGGTGAAAGTGTTTGTGGTCTTGTCCACGCCGCCACTGGTGGTGCTGCCATCGTCCTGGGCGACCACGGTCACGGTCGCGAAACCGTTCGCATCCACTGCCGGCCGGAAGGTCAGGGTGCCATCGGCTGCCAGCGCGGGCTGGACGCTGAACAGAGCCGGGTTGCTGTTCGTCACGAGGAAGGTGACGGACTGCGTGAGTTCATCCTGCGGGCCCGCCAGCACATTGGTGACAAAATTTGCACCGCTGTATGAGCCCGAGTCCTCCAAAACAGCGAGTTCCGGCACCTCACCATTGAACGCGAGGCTCCAGCCGCCGGCGATGGCCCCCACGTCGCCAGCGGCTTCGTCCACCACGTAGAGCGACCAGACCCCATTGGGATTCACGCCATTGAACACGGAGAGGTCGGCGGTGTAAGGCGCCGCCGGAGCGGGCGCAGCCAGACTGCTCCCAGCCCCGCCATTCACGGTGGGGCGATACGTGTGCCCCGACATGAGCGTCAAGTTGGTCATGTAGGGATTGGCCGGGCTCGGATCAATTGTCAGCGTGACTCCGGCAACCCCGCCCTGGCCGGCGTAGGCACCCACGCCCCGCATGAGCATGCACGTCTGGCCTTGCGGACCCACCAGCAAGATGGATGCGTCGGGAAGGAAAGAGTGGCTCAGTCCAAACAAGGTCACGGATACATTCGTCACTGTTGCGCCCACGCCGCTCACGGTGATGGGTGACGGATACGGGACACCGGAGGCTTCATCGGGAATGGCGATGGAAGTCGTATTGCGGAATCGGCGCGGCACGGAGAATACGAAACTCGGCGCGTCATTCACCGGCGTGACGGTCAGGGTGAAGCTGTTCGTGGCGCGGTCCTCACCTCCGTTGGCCGTGCCGCCATCATGCTGAGCAATCACGTTCAAGGTGGCCGTGCCGTTCGCGGTGACGGCGGCCGTGAAGGTGAGCGTGCCGTCCAGCGCGACCGCCGGTTCCGTGGCGAAAATGCCTCCGGGCGCGGTGTAGGTCACCGTGTAGTTCGTGATGTGCTGCCCCGGAGCGACCTGGGCAGTGACGAAGCCCGGAAACGTCTGCGGGCCGGCGTGCTCCAGCACCACCAGGAGATTCGTGCTGAAGCTCACCACCGGCGCGTTGTTCACATCGGTGACCATGATGGTGAAGCTGTTGGTCGTCTTGTCCACGCCGCCATTGGCGATCCCGCCATCGTCCTGGGCGATCACGGTTACCGTGCTGGAGCCGTTTGCGTTGGTCGCGGTAGTGAAGGTCAGCTTTCCATTCAGGCCCACCGCCGGCTGCACGGAGAACAGCGCGCTGTTTCCGGCGGTCACCGTGTAGTTGGTGATGGACTGACCAGCCTCATCCGCCGGTCCACTAATGGCCGTCACAAAGAGCGGAAGCGACTGGAGCCCGGCATTTTCCAGCACCGTGACCACGTTGGTTGCGAACGAAAACGTCGGCGGGTCGTTCACCGGCGTCACGGTGATCGTGAAGGTGTTCGTGGTCTTGTTGATTCCGCCGTTGGCCGTCCCGCCGTCGTCCTGTGCAATCACCGTCACCGTGCTGGAACCGTTCGCGTTGGTAGCCGGCGTGAAAGTCAGGCTTCCGTTTAAGGTCACTACGGGTTGCACGAAGAACAAGGCACTGTTCACCGCGGTCACCGTGTAGTTAGTGATGCTCTGTCCGACCTCATCCGCCGGGCCAGCACTGGCGCTGACAAAGCCGGACACTGTCTGAGCCCCCGCGTCCTCCAGCACCGCGACGGCATTGGTCGCGAACGTGACCGATGGAGCATCGTTTACTGGCGTCACCGTGATCGTGAAGGTGTTCGTGGTCTTGTTGACTCCGCCGCTGGCGGTCCCGCCGTCGTCCTGCGCGATCACCGTCACCGTGCTGGAACCGTTCCCGTTGGTCGCCGACGTGAAGGTCAGTGTTCCGTTTAAGGCCACTGCGGGCTGCACCGAAAACAAGGCGCTGTTCATCGCAGTTACCGTGTAGTTAGTGATGCTCTGTCCGATCTCGTCCGCCGGACCGGCGCTCGCGCTGACAAAGCCGGGCACTGTCTGCGCCCCCGCGTCCTCCAGCACCGCGACGACATTGGTCGCAAACGTGACCGATGGAGCATCATTCACCGGCGTCACGGTAATCGTGAAGGTGTTCGTCGCCTTGTCCACGCCACCATTCGCAGTGCCGCCATCGTCTGTTGCCACTACGGTGACCAAAGCCGTCCCTACCTTGTTGGCCGCCAGGGTCAGACTTAGCGCGCCGTTGACAAGGATGCTCGGCGGCACTGAGAACAGCGCCGGATTGTCCACGCTGACCGTTACGCTGGCCACCGACTGGTTCGTCTCCCGGGAACTGAACGAGGCAAAGCCCGGGAGGGAGAGGGCGGTCATGTCTTCCAACAAACTCAAGCTGTTCGAAGCGAACCCAATGCTTGGAGCGAGATTCGGCACCGGAATGGAAAAGCTCGCGCGATCATTGCTCGTGTCGGAATCTGCTACCGTGCTGCTAACGCCAGCGGCAAACAGCAGCGCTCCACTCCCGGTGGGCACGAAGGTGCCGGCCAATGTCGCACTTGCGCCGGGGAGCAGCGCTCCGATCGTCCAGGTGCCGTTCAAACTCACCGAACCCTGTGAAGGCGAGAAGCCGGCCGTGGTGGCCAATCCAGGGCTCGCGTTGGTGACCACCACGCTGGTCGCCGTCACTGCTCCGCGATTCGTCACCGCGTAGGTGAGCACAAAATTCGTTCCGAACGAAGCGCTCGCCGGGCCACTCAGGCTCAGTGCCAGATCGGTGGTCGGTATGTCGAACTGCAAGTGATCCAGTTCGAATCCAGGCGACGCGTAGTAAACCCGCAGCGCCGAAATTCCGCCTGCGAACTCCACGCCCAGAAACCGGTCCTCCGCCGTCTCACCGAAAAAGGAATGATCTCCGATCTCAAAGGGTCCGATAACACCCAGCGACACGCCGTTGGTGTCAAAGGCCTCGATGCCAGCTCCGCCAGGGTCCCCGTCGGTGAGCACGATGCCGACCTTGGTTGGCAGCCGGCCGAGCAGGGCCGCATCGAAGGAAAACGTCACTGAATTCGTGCCGGTCACAAAGAAGGAGCGCCCACCATTCCCGCTCCCATCAATCAGCCCGTCATCCGCATCCACCGAGTCCGTCAGGTTCGAAGGCCCGAGCACCATGCCCGTGGAGGCGGTCACCCCGGCGATGCTGAACACGCCGCCCTCGAAAGTCTCCAAGGTGAACGAACCGGCAACGATCCCCGCGAAGAACGGGCTGTTGGTGCGACTAAGATAAGGGGTGCTTCCTGGCAGATGGTAAAGCGCCCCCGCCGCCGTCTGGTTTATCGTGACCGTGGATAGCGCCACGTTGTTGCTCAACTTCGGGTCCAACTGGTCATGCCGGGTGATGGACGCGATCACGTTTCCTGAATCCAAGCGAGTCGCCACCAACGTCAGCGTCGCCGTCGCGCTGCCGTGAGCCGGGAGATCACCCACCAGCCATTGGGCACTGCCAACCGGACCCTGGGACGTTGTGCCGGACAGGAACTGCAGAAACGTCGGCGTGGTGGTGTCTACCGCCAGCCCGATGGCGGCAGTGTCGCTGTGATTCGTAACCGTGATGGTCACCGTGCAATTGCCGCCTACGGTTTGGGGGGAGACCGAGGAGATGCTGACCCCGACGTCCGCCAGGTCGAAGCTCGGTGCGGAGAGTGTGGTGGCAGCGGCAAAGACATCGCTGACCCGATTGGTGTCACGGTTGTCGAGATTGTCTGCCTCGCTAAGGAAGACCACCGTCGAGCCGTCCGCGCTAATGACGGGCTGGTAGCTGTGGCCGTTGCCGGAGAAGCCCCCGAGGTTCACGCGGGAGATGATCTTGGTGCTGTTCGTCGCAAGGTCGCGGACGAAGACGTCGGTCCGGTTGTTCGTATCGGCGGCACCCAGGTTAGCGGCTTCGCTGAAGAAGGCCACATACCGAAGGTCGGCGCTCATGCTGTAGGTGCCGATGCCCGACGCGGCGTTGCCCGACCCGGTGCCAAACCGGTTCGTGCTGATCAACGTGGTCGTGTTGTTGATGTGGTCACGGAGGAAAACATCCTGTTTGCCGTTCGAATCATTCGCCACGAGATCCTGGGCGGAGCTGACGAACAGCACTTTGGTTCCATCCGCGCTAAGGAATGGAGTGTAAGACGCGGGCAGGACCGTCGAGATGCCGCCATTGCCGCCGGAGCCCGTCCCGTTGCGGTTCACGCTGACCAGCTTGGTCACGCCCACCTGCATGTCGCGGACGAAAACATCCGGGAAATCATTCGTGTCAGTGATGCTCACCAGATTGGTGGCCTGGCTGGCAAAGGCGACATAGCGGCCATCCGCGCTGATGACGGGATCGAAGGAGAGCCGGTTGCCGGAGCCAGTCCCTGCAGCATTTACGCTCACGAGCTTGGTCTGTCGGGTCTGGAGGTCGTGGACAAACGCATCGTTCAAATTGTTAAAGTCGTTGGTGACCAGATCACTCGCGCTGCTCAAAAAGGCGACGTAGCGGCCGTTCGCACTGATCACGGGCACGCCACAGGAGCCGTTCCCGCTGAAGCCGCTGGAGTTCATGCTGGCGAGATAAGTCACCCCCTGGTCCAAGTCGCGCGCAAAGGCATCCACCGTTCCGTTGTTGTCATTGGCCACCAAGTTGGGCGCCGTGCTGGCAAACGACACCACGCGTCCATTCCCTGAGAGCTGCGGCGAGAAGGAGTCCCCCGCCCCGCTGACTCCTCCCGGAGTCTGGCTGATCAGCGTCACGGTGTTGTCGGTCGAGTCCCAGACGAACACGTCATAGTTCGTGTTGTTGTCATTCGCTACGAGGTTGCTGGCCCGGCTGTGGAAGGCGACATAACGCCCGTCCGGGGAGATTACTGGCGAGTCCGAGTCGCGGTTGCCACTTGCGCCCGCCGGCGTCCGGCTCACCAGGCGGGTGAGTCCCGAGATGCGGTCCCGCCAAAAGACATCCCGCGCGCCGTTGTTGTCATTCGGCACCAGATTGGTGGCATCGCTAGCGAAGGCGACATACTGGCCGTTGCTGCTGACTACCGGATTTAGGGATGCTCCGTTGCCACTGGCGGTGTTCCCCGAATTGATGCTCACCAATTCAAAATCCCGTGTCCCGGACAGAGCCGAAAGGGTGGGGGCAAACATCACGGCAAGCAAAAGGACAAGGGAACCGGAGCGGAGTTTCATGGCGGCGGAATGTTTGGCGGCGGCTATCGCTCCAGCGGGAGGCAGCTTGCCTTTGCGTCCCGATTGCCAGCGTCATGCCAACCGAATAATCGTGCCGACATCAATGCTGATTTCCGCCTTGCAGGCAAGCAAGGAATCCCGGCTTGGAATGCTCGTCGGCGACCGGTAGTTCTGCCCAGACTTCCTTGTGGCTGAGCAAGTTGCCCGCCGGCGGACCTACTCCTCCGGGTCCGGTCGAAGCACCTTCGGCAGCACCCGGACGCTCCACAACAGCAGGCCAGCCAGCCAGCACAACGCAGCGTAGAGGTAATGCGAAGTCATCGTAGTAGGAATGAGATCACCGGTAATCCGGTTCACCATCCCCAGCAGCATCAGGAAGGCGGCGATCGTCAAGGGCGCATGGAACCGCTCGAGTTGCGCCCGTTCACCGCTATGACCAAAGACCACGCGGGTCGCGACCCCAATGGTGATGAGCCCAAACCCGCCAACTAACTCCACATGCCCCAAGCCCACGCGCCAGCCCGGGAACCAACCAGAGACCAGCACCCCAAGCGGCAAACAGGAGAGCCCGACAACCAGAAACGGCTGGACGCCATTCCAAGTCCAACGCAGGCGCTCCAAAGGCAGCTCGTGCCAGAGATATCCGGCGATCAGTGCCGCGCGTAACGTGACCGCACCCCGGGTCCAGCCGACCGCCTCCAAACCGTAAGATACCATCAGGAACAACCCTACCCCGCCGGCGAACCAGGCACCCCTCCCCCACTCCGGAGTGCTGGTCGACGACATGGGAAGATTCCGCCTCAACCCTAACCCCAAAAAGCGAGGCAGAAGGAATCCACCCGCCCCCAGCACGCACAACAAAACAAAACCGTGGTAGCTCAGAAGCTTGGCCAGCAGTTCGAGTTCCGGCGTCGCCTCCCTGATCTTGGCGGCGAGGTGCAAGGCAGTTCCGGTCAGGCCGCAAACGAAGGCCAGGCCGACGAGGACGAAACTCGGTGGCGGCAGATCGCGTTTTGCGTGGCAGCGTCGTTTGAGCATGGCCAGCCAAAGCAGAAGTTCCGTCGCGAAGAGCGCGTCGCCCAGACCGGTTGCCCCGAAGAAATGCGCCACCAGGCAGGCAAGAAAAAGCGTCAGCAGAGGAACCACTTCCACCGCCACGAGTGCCGGGACTTCCAGCAAGCGCGGTAGCGAGGTGCCAAGGAATCCGAAAATGAAACCGCTGAAGAATCCTTGAACCATCAAGCGTGCGTGAGGGGTGCCCGGATAGTCGGTCGTCCACCCCATCAGCAGAGGCACCCAAAGCGAGACCCCGGCCAGTCCGGCGAGCGTCGCCGCGGGAAAGAACAGCCGGAAGGGCTCACGGTGGAAATCCGTGGGAGCCAGCGGGCGAGGAGCAGCGGACATCTTCTGCAGGTCACGCTGGCGCGACCGTCGGGGGCAACGCAAGGTTGCAGTTGAGAGCGACTGGACTTCGGGCGACATGCTTACGGACAGCAACCTCAGGTGGCCGTCACAGAGCGAGCATCCACTAGGGAGATGCCACAAACTTCGCACCGCTTGGCGAACCGCACTCGTTCTTTGCGCGCCTCGCACGCGTTCACGCGCACCCCGAACGCCGGCGGGCGGGTCAATGCCGGAAATGCCGCGCGCCCGTGAAGACCATCGCCACACCGCGCTCGTTCGCAGCGGCGATGACTTCTGGATCGCGCATCGAACCGCCGGGCTGGATGGCAGCGGTCGCACCGGCTTCGGCGGCGGCGATGAGGCCGTCAGCGAACGGGAAGAAAGCATCGCTGCACACCACGCTGCCCGCGAGCGCGAGCTTGGCTTCGCCCGCTTTCCACACCGCGATACGGCTGCTGTCCACGCGGCTCATCTGCCCTGCGCCAACGCCGAGCGTGCGGTCGGCAGCACTGTAAAGGATGGCGTTGCTCTTGAGATGCTTCACCACGCGCCACCCGAAAAGCATGGCCTTCAGCTCGGCCTCGCTCGGCGCACGCTGCGTCACCACTTTCAGATCGGCGGCGGTCGTGAGCTTCAGGTCACGCTGCTGGAGGAGATAGGACTCAGCGCCGACACTGCGCACGTCCCATGGCGCGGCGGTCGCAGGGTTCTTAAGGATCTGAAGCAGACGCAGGTTCTTCTTCTTGGTCAGGACGGCGAGCGCTTCATCGGTGAAGGCCGGAGCAACAATGACCTCGCTGAAAATCTCCGCGATGGCCTCGGCGCAGGGTCCGTCGAGCGGCTCATTCACGGCGATGATGCCGCCGAACGGCGCCTGCTTGTCCGTGGCGAACGCCTTGTCCCACGCGTCACGTAGTGTCACGCCTTGGCCCACACCGCAGGGGTTGGTGTGCTTGAGGATCGCGAGCGTCGGTGCATCCCCGGTGAACTCCGCGATCAGCGCCGTGGCGGCGGTGAGGTCGAGGATGTTGTTGTAGGAAAGCTCCTTGCCGTGGAGTTGCTTGAAGT
>CAZOCL010000019.1:0-37209 GCA_964578245.1 uncultured Klebsiella sp.
TCTCCTCCATGGAATGGAGGAGAGGGCCGGGGAGAGGAGGGGCGTCACGTCGAAGGCACACAGCCGTTTGTCGGAACACCCCTCTCCCCATCCCTCTCCCCGCTCGTGCCTCGCAGGGCTACGGGGTTCATCTCCGGTGGTGCGTGGGTCAAGCTGCGCCCGTCGCAGAACTAGGAGGGGGCTTTACTTTGCCGGCACGCTCTCAGGCACGTGCTTCAGCAGCCGGACGATCATCTCATCCGCGTCCACGCCTTCCGCTTGCGCCGTGAAGTTCGTGTAGATGCGGTGGCGCAGCACGGCGCGGGCGACGGCGCGGACGTCTTCCACCGTGGCCTGCAAGTTGCCGCGCAGCAGTGCCCGGCTCTTCGCGCCCAGGGCCAGGTATTGCCCCGCGCGCGGACCGGCGCCCCACGCCAGATACTTCTTCGAGATGTCCAGCGAGGTTTCCTTGTTCGGATGCGTGGCGGTGACGAGGCGCACGATGTAGTCCAGCACATGATCGCTGATGGGCACCTGCCGCACGAACGTGCGGAGCTGGAGCACGTCCGCACCGGTCAGCACGGCGTCCGGCGTCGCGAGCGCGCCGGCCGTGGTGTTCTTGATGATCGTGCGCAGCTCGGTGTCGCTGGGATAATCCACGTAGAGATTGAACATGAAGCGGTCGAGCTGCGCCTCGGGCAGCGGATAGGTGCCTTCCTGCTCGATTGGGTTCTGCGTTGCCATCACCATGAACGGTTCCTCGAGCTTGTAGGTCTTCTTGCCCACGGTGACGTTCTTCTCCTGCATCGCTTCGAGCAGCGCGGCCTGCGTCTTGGGCGGCGTGCGGTTCACTTCGTCCGCGAGCAGCAGGTTGGTGAAGACCGGCCCCTGCACGAACACGAACTGCTTCCGGCCCGTGGCGTGATCCTCCTCCAGAATCTCCGTGCCGGTGATGTCGCTGGGCATCATGTCCGGCGTGAACTGGATGCGCTTGAAGTTCATCGAGAGCGTCTTGGCCAGCGTGCTGACGAGCAGCGTCTTGGCCAGACCCGGCACACCGACCAGCAGCACATGGCCGCCCGCGCACATCGCCACGAGCACCTGGTCAATCAGCTCTTCCTGGCCGACGATGACCTTGCGCAGCTCGGCGAGCACTTTCTCGCGGGCGGCACGGGCGGTTTCGAGGGCGGGCGGCAGACCGGAGGATGAGTTGGTGGACACGGCTTTGGTTTGTTCGTTCATGAGTTTGAAGGGGAAAGCTGGGTTTTCAATCTTGTTCAATGTGGGATCACCAGGACGAAGTTCAGTGCCAGCGACTCGGGATGCGCGGTGGCTTTCACCGCCAGCCACGCCGGACGTTTTCCGTCCGCCGCTTCGGTCACAGGCTCCACCCGCATCTCGCGCGGACCGCCCGCGCCCGCGTCCACCCAGCGAAACGGACCAGGATAGCTACGGGCGTGCGCATCCGCGAGCCGGCCGACGTGGCGACCTGGAGGCAGCGCTGGCAGGGGCGATTCGAAGCTGTAGGTCTGACCCAGTTTCGCATCAAACCGAACGTGGCCGCTGGGGGTGAAGTGCAATGATCGTCCGGCCAGTTCCACCGTGAAGCCCTGCGCCAGCCGGTCCGCCCGCGTGGTGAAGAACACCTCGTGCTCCTGGTCGCTGATACGCCCGTCGCCGTCGGTGTCCATACGATGGAACTGCAGCAAGGCGGCGCGCTCCGCGAACTGGAGGCGATAGCTCAGGTGGAGCTTGCCGTTCGCAGCCCAAAGTCGGAACTCGCGCTCGACATGATCCACAGGGGACTCATGGGCGGTGGCGATGGTGGCCAGCAGGGAGAGGATCAAGGCGGCCTTCACTGACGGCCTCCTTCTTTCAGCGCGGTCTGGAACGCCGCTGGCAAGCCCCAGGTGTCCAGGCCGGACCCGAGCAACGCGGCCACGAATGGCGCTTCGCGAAGTGCGCGAAGGCGAGGGGCATACTTGGCGGAATCCGCTGCGCCCGCTGCCTTCACCGCTCCGAGCATCACTGCAAAGTCGCCAGTGTCCAGCGCTTGGGCGATGATCTGGTCATCGCGTTTCAACTCCGCCAGTGACAACAGGCAAGTGAACTGGTCCGCCGGGGTCCCTTTCACAAACCAGCGTGCCATTTCACCTTCCGCACCGGGCTGAAGCACCCGCAGGCTGGCGAGAAGGATGATGAGTTGAGCCTGTTCTGCGAGACCTGGTCCGAGGGTGGCGGGGAAGAACTTCTCCGGTGTCTGACGCAGTTGCGCGAGACAGTTGCGGGCGGCTGGATCTGGGTAATTGCCGAGCGCCCAAATTGCTTGAGCGCGAACGGCCATGGGCGCAGTGGCATCTTCCGACAAGGAAATCAGCGTCCCCACCGCGCCCGGCAAGCGCCGTCGGCTCGCGATGCGGCACAAGTGTTCTCCGAGGAGCGGCTCCGGTTCACGGGCCAGCATTCCGGCAAGCGCGCGGGCGCTGTCTTCGCCGGGGATTTTCTCCAGGGCCAGCGTAAGCTTGAGCCGCACCGCCACATTGCGTTCGCGCTCCAGCCAGCGGAGCAGGGCAGGGGTGGCCTTCGGGTTCGCCAGCGCGCCGACGGCATCAATCAGCATCGGCTGGGCTTCACGGAAATCATCCAGCATGGCCAGTGTGCGCGGGGTGAGTTCAGGCAGTGGATGTGCCGTGACGGCCTGCAACGCGACACCCAGCACCCCGTCGGCCGACACATCAAATCCAAGCAGGATAAGCTCCGCGCGCTGCGGCCAGCGTGTGCTGATGACCGAGAAGAGAATCGCCCGGCGCACCGCCGCATCGGTGGAGCGACGGAACAATCCGAGCATCGCCTGCCCGACGCGCTCCTCCTCCGGCCAGGCTTCGGCCGCCGCGGCAAGCTTGGCTTGCACCACTGAATCCTGTTCCTCCCCAGCCAACCTCACGAACTCCGCGAGCGACTGCGTGCGCGCGGCAGCGAGGCGGTTCCACTGGGCCAGACCGGCGGGAGCGCAGCCGCGTCCACAGTCATGTGACTGCGGGTTTAGCAACTGCCCCAGCGCAACAACCGCGTCCGCCCGCACCTCGGGTTGGGGAGCACTCAGTTGTTGCAGCACAAATTCCAATGAACCCGTCGCGCTGGCGTCCGCGATGAGGCGAAGCAGTGCCGCACGGGTTGGAACATCGTGGGCGATGGCGGGGTTGGCCGTGAGCGATGCGATGGCCTCGTGAAAGGCGTGCGTGTGCTGCCGCTCATTCCGCGCCCGCAGCCAGTTGCCTAGCGGTTGGGCGAGCAGGCGCAGCTTGTCGGTGGCCGGACTTGCGCTGCTCGCCTGACTGCGGAGCCAGTCGAGCAAGGGCAGGGGGGCGGTGCGGACCATGGCTTCCGGCAGCGCAGCGGGCCAATCCCGCCACGCCAGCCCTGCTGCGAGCCGCTGCTGGCCCGCGAGGCCATTCGTGGAGTAAAAGAGTTCGTGGGCCGCAGGCTGATAGAGCCGGAGCAGCTCCGCGTGAGAACGGCGACACGTGCCAGCGGTCGCGATGGCTTCGAGCAGAAGCTGGCTGCGACGGGGCTTTCCCTCATCGAGAAACTCAGCGGCCACCAGGGCGGCTGCTATTCCCCGCTCACCGATGGACTGCGTCAGAGTGAACGGAGTTTCGCCTGCGTCCGCCTGGGCGACAAGCTGCCGCACCATTTCGCGGTCGGATGGCTCGGCAGCCTGGGCAATGCAAGTCGTGGCGCACAGCCACAGGAGCAGCGCGCCGACGTTACAGTTGTTCGGCAAACCCTTCACGGTGCAACGAACAGGTAGCGAGGCCACTGGGGCTGGGTCTTGTGGAACCAGTCTGGTTTACGCGTGGGGCTGGAATGGTGGTAGCGCTCCTTGAGGTCGCCGTCCTGCATCACGGCCAGGAGGCTGACGGTCTTGCCAGCCATCTTCCACGGGCCGGGCTTGCGCGGCGCGGGCTTGCCGTCCGGGAGCTTGGATTCGATCCACGTCGCAGCATCGCTGGGCACGCCGATGGAGCGCAGCGGCAGCCGGATTTCAGCTGTGTAGCCGGTGTCCACGTCGCTGTCGTCGTTCACAGTGGAGGGCTTGCCGTTGGCCTTGGGCTTCAGATGCACAGCCATCGCGACGGTGTTCGAGCCGTCGTCGGCGATCCACTCATTGTGGTGAAACATGATCCCATACATGGGCATCGTGGTCTTGTTGATGGGCCAGCTCGGGTCCACCGAAACACACCAGACGTCGTTGAACTGGTTGAGCGCGTTCTGGTGGATTTCCCAGAAGAAGTGCTCGTCGCCGAAGGACAGGAAGAACTCCACCACGTCCACCTTGATGCCGGTGTTCTTCGCGTCATATATCTCGCAGCCTTGGCGGCGGTTCGTGGGCGGGCCTTGCTGCTCGTCCTTGGCGAGGGCGACGAGGTTCGTATCAAACGTCTCGTAACCAATGTAGAGATAGTTGTCGTCCCACGTGTATTTCGCCGTCATGTGCTGCGTGTCACTCCTTGTGCCGGTTTTGCCGCCCATGAAATCAGCGGAGACCGGCAGCGCCTTCTGCCAGCACGGATCGTCGAGCTTGCCGTCGATCACCGGTGGCGTGGTGGCCTTGAAGATTTCGGTGGGCTTCGGCGGCTCGGGCGCGGAATCGGCGGCAAAGGCGGCGAGGGCGGTTGACAACAGAAAGAGGGCGGCATGTTTCATGGTTGCTCAGGGGATCGTTGGTTAAGCCGGGACGATGAAATTGAAGGTGGAGTTCTGTCTTAAGGCAGAGACGCGGAGAACGCAAAGTTGCGCAAAGGAAGCACCGGCCGGGGTCGAGCTAAGCCGCACACAAACTGGCTGACCAAACTCTGCGCTTCTCCGCGTCCTCTGCGTCTCTGCGTTGAAATGAACGCTGCGTGCTGCAACCGCATCTATGCTGTTGTGCATGGTTGTGATCTTCATCGGTGCAGCACGGGTTCGATCCAGTCGGCCACATCGAACTTGTTGCCGTCGTTGGCGTCGGTCACGACCAGGCGCAGGCGGTTCACGCCGGTGAGGTCGAGATCAATCTCCTTCGGCGCATCCAGGCCCGAGAGCGTGGGCGAGAACCAGAGCTTTTTGCCGTCGCCGTAAATCTCGAAGACCACCGAGCCGCGCCCCTCCGTCACCGCGTCCACGCCGGCCTTGGCGGTGAAGCGGCGGAACTGCCCGTTCAGCGGGAACTCCAGCAGGCTGCGCGCAAAGGTGCCGATGCCGTTGGCGAACGAGGTCGTGCCGACCTTGAGCGACGCACCAACGATGTTCCGGGCGAAGCGCGGCGCGCCGACGTTCTGATCCGCGTGCAGCGGGCCGACGGCGGACAGCGGGAAGCCGCCCTCACGCCACTCCAGCGCGCGCCAGCCGGCGGTGTTCGCCGCCGTGGTGTAACGCACCTCGATCTGCACCTGTGCCGACCCCGCGAGCGCGGCCTGATCCACGACGAAAATGGCTTCGCGCAGGCCGCCGGATAGCTCCTTCTCGGAACGGCGCAGGTTCCACTTGCCGACGGCCTTGCCATTCACGAGCACATCCGCTTCATGGCCGGTGGCATCCAGCAGGAATTGCTTTCTCAGCACGAGGCTCGCCCCGGGGGGGAT
The DNA here is from genome assembly GCA_964578245.1 of uncultured Klebsiella sp. Taxonomy (GTDB): domain Bacteria; phylum Verrucomicrobiota; class Verrucomicrobiia; order Limisphaerales; family SXTU01; genus SXTU01. The sequence continues at coordinate 5,604 of CAZOCL010000019.1, forward strand.
CGTGAGCTTGAAACGCTCGCTGCCGCCCGCCGCGAAGCGCAGGCCCGGCCAGTCGAGTGTCTCGCCTGCAACCGTGCGTCCGGATAGCGTCGTGACCTCGCCACCCGTGTGCGCGTAGTCGTGCTGTTTGCCAGCCGCAGGGGTGAACGCGGCGAGCACGCGCTGAGGCCATTGGGACTCGGTGCCTTCACGCACGCGCAGGCGGGCGAGGGCGGATGCAGCGGGCTCTGAACTGGAGGTGAGCGTGAAGCGGCAGGGCACCTTGCCGATGGCATACCAGCCATTGGTCGCCGGCACGCTCGCGCCGAACAGGTCTTCCGCCGCCGCGACCGTGAGGCCGGCCTGCGCAAAGGAGAGCTGGCCGGGATCATCATTGCGCCAGACGAGGGCGATGGGGCGACCGTCCTTGCCCTGCTGCAAGAGACAACGGGTGCCGCCGGGCACAACGTCCTGCACTTCGATTTCCGCCGCAACGGGCGCGTCATCCAGCCACTGACGCACGCGGGTCATGGCCCACCAAGCCGGCTTGAACTGATAGGCCAGCGGCTTCTCCTGCAATGGCGGAATGCTCAGCTCGCGTCGATACGTCAGCCCAAGGCCGAGGCGGATGAAGTCCTCGTTGCGAATGGAAAGTGCCGGGCGAATCCCTGCGCGACCGAGCAGCAACGAGGCGCGCGCGAGGTAGGCCGCCTGGTCAAAGGCGTTCAAGCCGTTGGTGCCTTTCTCGACGGCCCAGTCGAGATCAGTGAGGAGAATTTGCTTTGGCGCGGCGTTCGTTCCTGTGCGCGTCTTGCTTGTGGGCGGCGATTGCGCGTCATCGGCACGAGTTTCGAGCGCGGCGCGGAGTTCGCGGATGTAGTCAACCACCCCGGCGTCTTCGGGCGAGAGCCGGCCTACGTCGAGGCGCACGTTCACACCGGTCACGGCATCGAGACCGCCATATTTGGCGAGTTCGCGCAGATAGGGCACAGCGGTGTTGCGCGCAAGGCCACCGATGAGCAGGGGCTTGTCGGCGCAGTAGGCCCGCCGCCATTGGTCGGCCGCGCGCAGGAAGGGCGCGAACTTCTCCGCTGGGAACGACATCGGTCCGATGCTGTCCGGGCTGTCCCACACAATCCATCCGGCCACGTCGCGGCCCGCACCGCGCATGAGCTCGCAGACGTAGCTGTCCCAGTCGGCGAGCCGCTTCGGAATCAGAAAGGTGTTCACTGCCTGCCCGCGATGCCGGTGGATGCGCACAAACGAGCCGGCGCTCAACGCCTCGTAACCCGCGCCCGACGCCCAGAACGCCGCGTAGCCCAGGAGCATGTAAGGGTCGCCACCCGCCTCGGCCACGCGGCGTGCGCGGGTGCGAACGGTGTCGAGCTGGAGGTTGCCGGGATGGTGCTCGATCCAGTCCCAGTCCTCGTCCACGAAGGTGAAGCGGTCCTGAATCGGCTTCCGCAACTGCCACTCATCGGTGATGAGCTGGCTCCAGTTGGTGCCCAACGTGGCCACTGGATCGGCGACGAGCAGGTCTTCCTCGAATTCGCCGAGCGCGCGGGCGGACGTGGGCGGGACACTCTTGTCCCGCAGTCCCGCTGCTGGCTCACCGGGAAGGTTACGGCGGACAGAGGCGGCTTCGGTAAGTGTGGCCTTCACCAGGTAAAAACCGGGCGGGAAACTCTTCGCCAGTTCCACCTGCTTCCGCGAACCGGGCGCAAGTTCCATCTCGGTGTCCACGCCCGCCACGCGCGTGCCGCGCCAGTCGAAGAGGCCGCCGGACAGGGCAACCCGACGCGGCGCGGTGAGGTCGAGATTCGCCAGCGTGACTTGCACGGGCGTGCCCGCGGGCTGGAAGTTCGCCTCGCCGGGGCGGTCATACGTGAGCTGCACGCGGGCGTCGGGCGAAAGATGCGTCGTGACCGAAAGATCGTCCACGAACAGCTTGCCGCTGGCGTTCGTGGTGCTGCCCGTGTCCACCGCGAGGTGGATGCCCAGCGGGTAGTTCGGCACGAAGCCGAGCGTGGGATTCACATCGGCCCAGTTCGGCGCGACCGGCGGGAGGCGGAACTTCAGCTCGCGCCAGCCGGTCCAGTCCACACGCACCGCGTTTTGCAACGGGCCTTCCGCGCGCGGCAGGAAGAAGTTCCATTGGCCATTGGGCAGACCGTGGTTGATGCCCCGGCGGTCGCCAATGAGCGGATAGAAGAGCACGCCGGAGTTGTCCCCATGCACCCAGAGTGTTAGCTCCACCGGGACGCCCGGCAACGGCGGGTCCACCGAGATGTAGCGCTGGGGCTGGCCGCGCTCCCACTCGATGAGCAGCGAGCGCTTGCCCCCGTGCGCCTGTTCCGTGCTGGTGCGGGCGGCGGACTGGCCCTCGGGTGGAGCGCCCTTGATCTCCCGGCCCTTCAACCCAAGGAAGCCCCGGTCTGTTTCGAAATCCGCCACCACGGCGCGGCTGTCCGGGCGGGTCAGCACGATTTGGCGAGTGGAGGAAACGGAGCCATCCGCGGCATCGAACGCGGTGACCTGCAGGCGGAAGGGCGCGGGCAGCTTCGCGATGTCCGCCGCGTGCTTGGCGAGGTCGAGGCGGAAGGACTTCGCTTCGCCCGCCGCGAGATCGAGGTCGCTCTGCCCGCTCGCGGCGGGCTGCCCAGTGCGATCAAGCAGGCTCCAGTTCGCCTTCACCTTGCGCGGGCCGGGGAGCGCGGAGTTCTGCACCGTGACGTGTGCGCCGAGGCTCGGCTGGTATTCGTGGTTCACGTCGGCGTAGCCAACATGGACGGCGAGCGCGCCGCTCAACCCCTCCTGCGTGAGAGCGTAGATCGGACCGAAGAAGATCGGACCATTGGTGGCCGGATTGTTCGTGGATGCGGGACCGGTCTGGAGGCGGAACGCAGTCAGTTCAAGCGGGAAGTCCAGGTTCGCCGTGGAGCCGTTGGGCGTGTTGGAGCCGAGGCCGCGACCGGGCAGATCCACCTCCACATAACGCCAGTCGGTGAAGTTCAGCGTGGTCACCTCGCGCTCGCCGTCATAGATGCGCTTCCAGCCGCCCTCGTAAAAGTCCGCGCCGTGCGTGTAGTCGAGGATGCTGGCAAAGAGCCGCGTGTTGCTGCCGTCGCCCTTCACCCAGACGCCGAGGCGATAGGCGTTGCCGGGCAGGTAACGCTGGCGGCCCGTGTAAATGGCGGCGTCGCCCGTGTAATCAAGCTGGAGCGCGTAGCGGCTGGGCGGGGCGTTGGTGCCGGGAGCCACGGCCACGCGGGCCATGCGCGCGGTGGTCTGAGTGAGCGGCGTGGCGCGCTGGGCCTCGCCGTGCGTCCACACCACCCAGGTGCGCTGGCTCGCGCGCGGTTCCGTCGGCGTGCCGACCGTGAACCAGCGCCCGAAGACATCACTGAAGTCATCGAAAAGGAAGCGGCTGTTGCCCATCACTAGCATCGTGTCCACGCGGGTGGACAATTCACCCAGGTCAGTGGAAAGCACGTCCCCGGCGAGTTTGAAGGGCGGCAGAAAGGCCGCGAGATTGTCCGGGGCCATCTCCAGCCGGACTTCCTTCGACTCGTTCGCCGCCAGCTCGACTTGAAACTCGCGATCCGCAGCGGCGCTCTCGTTGCGGTCCGTGAGCGTGAGCCGGGCGCGGATTTTGGCCGGCTTGGCCGTGAAGTTCCGCGCGTCGAGGTAGAGCGAGACGTTGGTGCCGAACTCGCGGATGGCTGGCCCGATCAGGCCGGCTACGCTCGCGCCAGCAGGCGGGTTCTTGTCGGGATAGTGCCTGAGGTCATCCAGCCACACGGTGCCGTCGAAGTTCTCGGACTTGCCGGGCGTGTAGAGCACGATCCGCTGCCACCAGCCGGCGTTGCCTTCGGGGATGGTGCGGGCGTCGAGGGTGACCTCGCGCCAGCCGTCGAAGTCCAGCTTCACGCGGGGCAGGGGCATGTCGCCCGGTCCCGAGAGCGAGCGGCGGCCGTCGTTGGCGACCTGTGGCTTGCCGTGGCGGAGGACCAGTTCGAGTTCGTTCGTGGAGTTGTTGCCCTTCACCCAGAGCTTCAGCACGCCGGGACCGGTGAAGGCGCGCCGGTCATCACCGAGTTCCAGCGTGGCGGCGCGGGTCTTCGGATTGATCCGGTAGTCGAGCTTGCCGGAAGCGAGGCCGACACGCGGTTCGGTGAAGTCCGCCGTCGTGGTGAATTGCGCGTTGGCCGGCAGCGGCGCGGTGAAGTTTTCGACCAGTTGGTGCGGCTGGGCGAAGGCGGTGGCGGCGGAAATAAGGCCGACGGCAGTGAAGGCAAGCCAGTCGCGTAGCGACGACATGATGGTAGCCGTGGGTTTCAACCCACGGTCAGCGGCGCAAATCACGGGCGTCGCGTAGCGACGCTTGATCGGTTCGCACTTCCACTCCGCACTTCGACAGGAGCACTCAAGCGTCGCTGCGCGACGCACTTCTGCTCCGCCCTTGCCCGTGGGTTGAAACCCACGGCTACCCTCAGACGTCGCTACGCGACTTGGCGATGGCTGGCGGGTGCTCAATGGATGCTGTGGCAGAGAATTCATCGGGCACCCGCCACTTTCGTTTTCGCCGGCTCCGGCATCCACACGACCGACTGGTTCACAAACTCCGCATAGGTGCGCGGCGGCCAGTTGAAGTCCGTCCACGCGTAGCCGATGTGCAGGAAAAGCTGGTCGCGCCACTTCGCGACGGTGAGGACTTTCTTCGTCACCTCGGGGCCGGTGAAGCGCTCGTCCGGCTTGCCGTCCGCGCGGCGTAGCACGAGCAGGCCCTTGTCCGTGGGCACGAGCAACTGCGTCTGGGTCGCGATGGGCTGGCCGGTCACATCCGCGCCGAGCGAGCGCTTCCAGCGCGGGGTGCCATCGTGGCCGGTGAAGGCCAGATCGCCCTGCTCGCTGGCGAAGGCCACGCCATCCGGCGTCACGACGGGGCCGGTGGAGAGGTAACCGCCGAGCGTCTGCTTCCACAGCTCCTTGCCAGTGCCAGCGTCGAAGGCGTGCAGCACGCCCGCCTCGTCGCCGAGGAACACGCGATGGCCCAGCACGGCGGGCGTGGCACGGGTGAACTTGCCGATGGGCGACTTCCAGACCTGCCGGCCCGATTCCGCCTCGATGGCGTAGAGGAAACCATCCCACGAGGCGACGAACACGCGGCCACCGGCCAGCGCGGGCGCGCCGCGAATCTTCCCGCCGGTCGCGAACTCCCAGATGAGGATGCCGCTGTCCACATCCACCTTGTAGAGCCGTCCGTCGTCCGAGCCGAAGAAGACATCGTCACCATCCGGCAGCGGCGAGGAATACACGCGCCCGCCGGTGGCGAAGGACCAGAGGTAGGTGCCGTTGTCCGCGACCGCGTGCAGCTTGTAGTCCGCCGAGCCGACGAGCAGCCGGCCCGCGTGCCGTGCCGGCGTGCTGGTGGGCGTGGCGGTGGCGAGCGACCACGTCGGGCCGCCCTGGAGCCGGGCGTTCTTCAAGTCGCCCTTCGGGACCATCACCGAGCGAATGGAACCACCGGGATCACCGAAGGAGAACACGCCGTCCACCACCGTCGCGCCGGAGGAGAACGGTGGATAACGGTCGTTGCGGTTGCCGCCGAATTCGCGCCAGGTGCCGGTCAGATCGGATGGCAGGTGCGTCACCACGCGCGCCGGCGTGCCCAGCAGCATCGGCACGGCATCGGGATCGGCGGGCGGCTGCTTCGCCAGCTTGCCACCGTCGAGAGGGCCATAGACTTCGATCTCCGTCATCGAGTCGGTGTGCGCCGGGTAGAAGCCCGGGATGATCTTGAGCGAGTCGGTGAAGACCGGCTCCGGGAAATGCACGACCACGAACCTCCGGTGGTTCATCCGCACCAGCGCCACGTCCACGGGCGTCTTGGTTTCGAGGCTGTTGGCCAGAATGCTGATGGTCGGATAGGCCGTGTCCGGCGCTGCGTTGTTGAAGTAGAGGACGAGGTGCGAGATGTGCGCGGGCTTGGTCAGGGTGACCGAGTAAGCCATTGGGTCGGGCGCATAAGTCCAGCGGCTGCCCACGTCATCGAGCTTGCCGTTTTGCAGGAACGCCGCCTCCTGCGTGTAGATCATCGCCGTCGAGGTCTGGCCCTGAGCAAAGGCTGAGACACGGTTGCGTGACATGAGCCGCTCGCGCAGCCGCGAGGGGATGCGTTCGTATTGCACGCGGTAGTCCTTCACGAACGCGGGGTCGAGGGCGTGCAGTTCAGTGTTGGCCAGCAGGTTGGCCGAGGGAAAACGCACGGCGCGCAGGCTGGCGGCATCCACGCTCACATGGCCGCCTTCGGCCTCGAAGCCGACGTCCATCGCGCGCGTGTCCGCGTAGCTCTTCACGGCGAGGCGGGCGAACGTCCACTCGCCGGGACGCGCGGAGAACTTCGAGCCGGTGAAGGCCTGCTTCGTGCCGTCCAGCAGCGTGCCCGCGACGAGGCGCGTCTGCGCATTGTCAACGCGGAACCAGAACTCCAGCAGGTAGGTCGCGGAGGGAATCACGCGCCCCGTGAGCCGCTGCGTGACGAGCTGGCCGACGTCAAGCTGTAGTGCAGCCTGTCCTGCCTGCGCGGGTGAGCCGACGCGCACAGTGCCCTTCTCCATGGTCCAGTCCTGCGCGGACTCAAAGCCGCCGTTGGCAAGCTGCTCAATGCCCATGCGCAGCACGCCCTTGAAGTCATCCGGACGGTCCAGGCCCACCGGGAAGAAGTCCGGCGAGGCGTCCACGTCGCGATTTCGGGCGGCGGCAAGGTAAGCGGCGTAGTTCGTGCCAGGGACATCGTGGTGCTCGCGCAGGCGGGTCTGCCAGACGGGCTGGCCGCCGGCGTTGAGGCGGACGAGCGCGCCGTTGTTCGCGCCGGCCACGAGACCATCGGCGATGGGATGGAGCACTGCGTGGAAGGGGAGCTTGAAGTCCCAGAGGGTCTTGCCGTTCGCGAGATCGAAGCAGCGCACGAGCCCATCGCGGTCGCAGCGGTAGAATCGCGATTGTGTTGCGTCCAGCCGGTCGAGGCTGGACAGCCATGTCATTTCTCCGCCCACGCGCCAGAGCACGCGACCGTCGGGAGCCAGTCGTTGCAATGAGTCGCGCTGGCCGATGAGCCGCCCGCCGTCCTTCAGCGCGTGGCCGGTCTCGGTCGTATAGGCACCCAGCGTGTTGTCTTCGCGCCACGGCGCGTTCAACCCGCCGGAGTGGACGCGTGGCAGCGCCGACCCTGCCGGCCAGCTCACATGCCAGTTCCCCGGCTTGCGTTGGTTCCCCGGGTCTTCGTTGTTTTGCGCGAGCACCTGGCCGGTCCGGGCATCAAGCAGCTTGGGCAGGTGCTTCCAGAGGTCATCCGACGTGCCCGGCTGCTGGCCCGGCGTCGAGCCGATGATGAGTTCCTCGCTGTAAACGAGCCGCGTGCCATCCGCGCTGAGGGCGAAGTTGCCGACGTGGACCGTGTTGCCGAAGTTCGCCGCCAGGCTTTGCTCGGCCTCCTTCGGGTAGCTCGCGATGGCCGCCGCACGGTCATGGAACCACAGCTTGCGCCCGTCAAAGTCCAGCGCCATCAGACCGGTCAGGCCGCGCACGATGATCTGGCGGAGCGGCTCGTTCACCGCGATCTGCGACTCGGTGTTCTCCGCCGCTTCGAGGTTGCCCAAGTGGAAGGTCGGCCACTCGGTCGCCGCGAGTTTCCGCGTCACCGCGCCGTCGGTGCCGTTGAGGAGGAAGAGGAAGAAGCCCTGGCCCGTGGCGGCCACGACGCGCTTCCCGCCATCGCACCAGCGGGCGAAATAGACATTGTGCTCGGGGAGGAACTGCTTCCAGAGCAACTTCCCATCGGCAGCGAAGCAGAAGAGGTTGTGGCCGAAGCCGAACGTGCCCGCGAGCACGCGACCCGTGGCCACGTCCACATCCAGCGAACGAATGCGGTCCTCGCTGCTCAGGGCGTCGCGCAAGGTGGTCGGGGCCTTCGCGGCGTTGGCGGCGGGCGCGAGCGGGGCATCGGCTGCGGCTTTCGCCAGCGTGAGCACGGGTGCTTCCGCCGTCGCCGGACTGGTCTCCAGCAGTGCCGCGACGCCCGCAGCCAGCCCCGCATCATCGTTGGCCAGCACGGTGAGTGTGTCGTGGAAGTTGGAGAATGCCCGGCGCGTCCAGCCAATGACCGCGCGACCCGGTGCGGGGAAGTGCGTGGAAATCACCTCGGGCAGAACATCGCGCCGCGCCAGTGCCTCGATCAGACGGTTCTCGTAGCGGCGACCGAGGAGGATGAGCGGCGCATCCACGAAGAGGCCAGGGTCCACCAGCTCGCCACGCCACATGCGCCCACCATCGAGCACGGGCAGTTCGTTATGCCAGTCATTCGGGATGCGGAGGACTTCGGCGAGGGAAACGACTTTCGCAGCCTGGCCTTTGCCCGTGAGCGCGGCGGCCAGCTTCACTGCGTGCGGACGGCACCACGGCTGTTCATCATCCACGGCGATGGTGATGGGTGCGGTGGGGGCATTCTTGTCCCCAGCAACGGCGGGAGCTTTGCCCTCACGGGGGACAGGAGTGTCCCCCCCACGCATGAGAAACTCCTTCACCCGGTTCGCGTCATGCACCCACACCGTGCGATCATCAAGCTTGCCCGCCAGCGCAGGCGTGGCCACGGCGCTGACCTCGATCGTCGCCTCGGCTACCGCTCCGCTGAGGAGTTCACGCACGCGAAGCTTCCACGTGCCTGCAGGTGCATTAAGCGGCATGCGCCATGCGGTCTGGAAGACCGGAGTCGCGGCGCGGAAGACGTTCAGCCACTGCCGGCCGCTGGCGTCGCGCAACGTGATCTCCAGCGGGAAGGCCGCATCCATCGGCTGACCCGCGGCGTTGGCCACGGCAGCCTGGAAGTTCAAGTCCGTTCCCGCTGCGAGCTTTGCCGACGCCTTGAGCGCGACGCGATCAATCGGCGCGGGCAGGAACGCGAAGACCTTGCCCGGCAGATGCCGCAGGTCGGCCTGCAACGTCATCCAGTCGCCGTCGGTCTTCACCGGCACCGGGCGCATCTCCAGCACGTCATAGCAGGCGGGCGGACGGCGCGGGAAGCGGAGGATCGGCTGGTCGGGCGCCTGATAGAGCGTCTTGTGGCTGCCGGTGAACTTGGTCGGCGCAAAGTTTGGCAACACCATGTATTCGCCTTGACCACGCCGCAGCCAGTCGGGTCCGACGATCAGGCTGTGCTCGGCGGCGGGTTTGACCTTCTTCGGCAGGAACTCGCGCAGCAACTTGGTCATCTCCTCGGACTGGTCCCAGACCATGTCGGTCTCGAAGTCCACGTAGCGGGGGAAGGCACCACCGAGCTTGTCGTCGAATTCGTCCAGCTCCGAGTCGAGCCGGGTGATGCCCTCGATGGGCAGCTTGCTGGAACGTTCGACCACGACGGTTTTGCCCGCAGCGACGAGGCGCTTGAGTGCCGCGAGAATCTCCGGTGAAGCCTCGTCCTCGTAAGCGTAGCCGGGCGCGAAGACGACTTCGTAATCCAGCCCCTTGCCCTCGCGGAGCTGCCGGTCATAGAGGAAGTCCGCCGGAAAGCCCGCGCGCAGGCATGCGACCCACAGGCCTTCGGCGGCGTAGTTCAGCTTGTTGACCTTGCGCGAGACGAGGTGTGCCGACTCGCGTGAGTAGAGCACGGCGACCTTCTTGTAGCCCCGGTCCAGTGACGCGAAGAAATCCCCGTAAGGTGTGAGCAGCGAGCCGGCGATGTCGCGCACCGTGTCGCGGTTGTCATTCGGGTTGGGCGCGATGGGATTGTATTCGATCTCGAAGAAGGTCAGGCCCTCGACCTTCTGGGACAGGCCGAAAATGGACTGGCGGAACAGGTGCCCACCATGCAGCCCGGAGGAAAGCCCCTGGATCTGGGTCCACACCGGCAGGTCGTCCCGCACGCGGAGGATGTCCGCGAGCATCGGTGCGAACACCGGGCGGTCGCCGGTGCCGCCGTCCTTGTAAAAGACCGTCGCGGCCACATCCAGGGAGCCGAACACGTCTTCCGCCGTGCCATTGGCCGCGATGTTCCCGCCATTGCTGCCCCACGCGCGATACTGCGTCCAGTTCTTCGACCGCGGCGCGACCGCCCTCACCGCGCCGCCCATGCGCTCGGAGAACATCCGCCAGTCGCTGTCCTGATGGTCGGCCCAGGTGCGGAACTTCGCGAGGTCTTCGTAGCGTCGCTGGCCCAACGGACGGCCCACGAAGCGGTCGAGCGCCTTCGTCGCATCCGCACTGGTCATGCCCGGATGCTTGGCGCGATACGCCATTTCCTGGCCCTTGAAGAACATCGCCACGACCGAGCGCGGCGCGTCGTTCTCGCCGGAGTCGTAGAACTCATCGTAGAGGCACACGCCGCGGAAGGCCGGGCTGTGCCGGAGCGCGGCAGCTTCGAGGCTCGCGTAGCGTTCGCACGCATCAAGTATCTGTGGGTCGCGCGGCAGCATCGCGTCATGCTGGCTGAAGATGTTTTCGTAGAAGGCCAGGTTCTTGCGCACGGCGGCATTGAGAAAGCGGTCGCGCCCGCTCGGCTGGTAATAGCTCTCCCACGGGCCCAGCTCAGGCCGCTCGCGCACGACCTGCTCGAGGTCGAGGCCGTGGCGGTGGACGCGGCTCATGTCGTAGTTCATGCCCATGAACGCGTTGTAGCCAGTCGCGACGATTTCGGCGGCCAGCTCCTCCGCATCGCGCCCGGACTTGACCACGTGTGAGTAACCCACCGGCCCCGGGCCGCTCCCCATCACATTGTATTTGCTGTTGAGCAGGTTGACGAAATGCGTGAGCGGCTCCGGCTCGACCAGTTCGATGGTCAATGGCGTGGCGGCGTGTGCGCCGGCCTTCGCCTCGACGCGATACTTGCCCGCTGCGAGCGAGAGCGTCTGCGCGCCGTCGAGCTGCAGGACGAAGGTGTGGCGTTGGGCAACCGCCGGAGCCTTCTCGCGCAGCAGCGTGATGCGCAGGCCGCGCTCATCCACGAGATCCACTTCGAGCGGCGTGCCGGCGGGGAGCGGCTGCTTCGTCAACATCGCGAGGCCAAGCCAAAACGCCTCGCCCCGGAAGAAGGCGTCGCGTCCGCGCTGCGTGAACAGGCCCACGCCGACGGGCTGCGCGGGCGCGATGGAAATCCACTGCTCGGCGAAAAGCGGGCGGCCCGCTGCCGGCTGCACACCCAGTCGCAGGCGATACACACCGGCGCTCACGGCGGGCAGCGTGATCTGCACCGCACCGTCCGCACCGGGCTGGGTCTTCAAGTCCTGCCAGTCCTTGCCACCATACGCCTGCAACTGCGCGAGCGGCGGGGCAGTCTCCAGCGGGTTCGACGGGGAGTTGGTCTCCACTTCCTTCGCGGCAGCCTCGACGGCGGCCTTGGTGGTCTGGACCAATTGCTCGATCGGTGGCAGCGCGGCCTTCGCCGCCTCGGCGAGCTTCTCGGCCTCGACCGTCAGGGGCTTCGCGGCGGCGAGGGCGCGCTTCGCATCGTCGAGATCGCCGCCGGTAGGATCGGTCACGGGCGGTGCGGCGGCCAGGGTGCGCTCGACGCGTTCGGAATTCGCCTTCGCGTCGGCAAGTGGCTTCGAGGTTGCACCAAGAGCTGTCTGCGCGGTGCGAACTGCCTGCGCGGCGGTGTCGGCAGTTTTCTTCGCCTCATCGGCTGTCTTGGTGGTGTCAGCGAGGAGCTTCGCGGCTTGGGCGGCGGCTTCCTTGAGCGAGGCGTCGGTGGGCTTGGCGGACGCGGCCTTGGCGGCCTTCTCAGATTCTTTCTTCGCATCGGCAGCCGCTTTATTGGCATCGGCCAGGGCCTTCTTCGCGGTGTCGGAGGTGAGCGTTGCGGCATCAGCGGCTTTCTTGGCGGCGTCGGCAGCCTGCGCTGCTTCGGTGAGACGGAGTTGGGCGGCGGCCCGGGCGGCGGCTTCATCGGCGGCTTTGAACTTCACCGGCTCGACGGCGCGGGCAGCGGCGGCTTCCTTCGCCTGTGCGGCCTTGAACGCCTGTTCGGCTTGCGAGGCCTTGCTCTGGGCGGCTTGGAGCGAGCGGGCAGCGGCAGCAGCGGCGGCGCGGGCTTTGTTCTCCACCTGATTCGCCGTGTGGGCGGGCGTGGCATCAAGGGCGCGGACGCGGGCGCTTACCGTTGCACCGGGGGTGAAGTGACGGCCAGCCAGCTCCACGACCACCGCGCGCTGCGCGCCGAGCGCGGGGTCCGGGATGTCCACGCGCAGGGCCTTGAACGGCAGTGCGGTGGTGGTCAGCGGCAGCGACGGGCCGGGCTTCGTGATGAGAAACTCGAACGGGTCGCGGCGCGGGTAGAGAATGAGCTGCTGCGCGCCGCCGCCCTGCCACACCAGCTGCTCGACGCCCGTAATGACGGCCTTAGAGCCGGTGTCGCCGACGATGGGAAAGCCATGCAACGGCACTTCGATCAAGTTCGGCTGCACTCGCAGACCCTCGATGGTCTGCCCGCCGCCCGCGCCCGCCGTGACGCCTGCTGCGCCGAGATGGAACGTGAGGCCGACGGGGTGAACGAGGTAGCCCTTGCCATCCGCGTTGGCCGGCAGCCAGAGCGTGAGCGGGGCGAACTTGTCGAAGACCGGGAGCAATTCGAGCGCATTGTCCTTTTCGCCGGGACGCTTGGGCGCAGTCTTCTCGGCGTTGCCGCTGTCGCGCAGCGTGAGGTTGGGCAGCGGTGTGATGCGCATCGTCATCGGCAGGTCGGCCTCGTCCGGGTTGGCGAGGTAGGCGCGCAGGGTGACGGGGTAGCACTTGAGTTTCACCACGCCACCGGCCACGACCAGCTCGGGGCTTTTGCTGCTGACAGAACCATCGGCGGCGACCGTGAAGACATGATTGCCGGGCCAGAGCGTGTGATCGCCGGGCTTCAAGTCCGGGCGCGCGACGGGCAGGCGGTCGATGTATTTGCCCTGATAGTAACGTTCGAAAACAGGCTGGCCATCCAGCAAGACGTTCCGCGCCCATCCGGTATAATCTATGCCGATCTTCTTCATCTCCACACCGCGCGCGGTCGAGATGGGATTCGTGATGGGCCGCTGCTTTTCGAGCTTGTCGAGGGTGACGTCCGGCTGATCGTGCGGGACAAGGCGGAGTTCGACGGTTGCGGCGAGGGCGGAGGAGCAGAGGAGAATGACCAATGCGCATTGAACAATGACCAATGAATGACCAATGCCGAATGACCGGGCACGCGCGCTTTCTCCTTCTCCCTTCGCGGAGCGAGGGGAGAAGGTGGCCCCAAGCTGGATGAGGGGTGGGGCCGCCAACGCCGACGCACGTAACCCCTCACCCCAGCCCTCTCCCCTCATCTGATGAAGGGAGAGGGAGCCGGAGCGCGTCGCGGCTGCCCGGTGTTGGCCAGCGGCGATTGGGCGTTGGTCATTCATTGGTCAATGGCACTTGGACATTTGGCGCAGCGCTCAGTGCGTGTAGGCAAACAGAAGCCAGTTGGTCATCCACTGATACATGGTCTCGCGCTGGCGGTTGTCACCGCCGTGGCCGATGCCTTCGCCGATGGGATTTGAGGCGCTCGGGGGTGAACTGATTTCCCAGCCGCAGCCGTCGTCGTTCGGGCTGAAGAAGACGCTCGGCCGGCCCTGACATAGGAAGTATTGCCAGGTGCGGTTCTCGAAGTTCGCCTCGCCTGGCCAGGGTGTGGAATAGACCATCCGGAAGCTGTCCGCCACGAACGGGTCGTCCTTGAGGAGCATACGTGGCTCCGCGCCGAGGATCATCTTCGTGACCTCGGGCCGCACGCTGTCGGCGAAGGGGCTGCCACGCAGGTAGCAGTCATCCAGCAGCAAGGTGCCGCCCCGTTCGAGCCAGCGCGCAAGGTTTTCGGTCTCCTTCTCGTTGAAGCTCCAGCGCCCGTGCGACGTGAGGTAAAGCACGGTATGCTCGAACAGTTCGTCCGTGGCCACATCCAGCCCGTCCGAACGCGTGTAGATGGGCAGTTCGGTGCGCTTGCCGATCTGATACATCATGTAGGGGATGGCCGTGGGATCGGTGTTCCAATCCACACCGGGCATGGCGGGCTTCACGCTGCGGACGCAGAGTTTGTTGCGCGCGTCCTTGTCGTCGTCCGCGCCGCGCTTGCGGGCCTCGTCGGCGGAGAGTTCGGTGCGGTTGAGCTGCCCGGCGCGCTCGGCCCAGGAGGCGGCGGGGGAGGGGAGGGCGAGCAGCAGAAAAAGAAAAGTGATTAGTAAATAGTGATTAGTGATTAGTGACTGATACCGCCGGGTCCAACTGGCGCGGCGCGCGGAAGGCTGACAGCCGATTACTAAGCACTGATTACTAATTACTTTCTGGCGCTGGGTTTTCATGGCTGGCTTGGCTCTGTTCACTTCGCCCCGCTCAACAGGTTGAAATAATCCGCCACCGCATCCGCGCCACTGCCGGGCCACGGCTCCTGGCCGGCGCGGACTTTCAAGGTCTGCTTGTCCACGGCCTGCGCTTTCTCGGTGCGGACGGTTTTCTCGGGTTCGACCAGCAGGTCGGTCGCGCGCTTCACCTTGGCCAGGCCGCCGAGGAGCGAGGCCGCGCCGAAACCAAATTTCTGCTCCACAAACCCGGACAGGTCCGGTCGCACCACGACGATCTCCACCGGCAGAGATTTGCCCACGCCGGGGCCGGTCTCGGAGTTGTTGTCCTTCGCGGTGAGCACGAGCGTGATGCGGTCGCCGGGCTGGAGCGGCGGGCTAAGCGTCTTGAACATCTCGGCGAAGCGGCCCTTCGCCAGGTCACGCGCCGGCTCGATACGACGTGGCACCGCACCCTCGCGCGTGGGACGGCCCAGCAGGGCGTCCACGGTATCAATGCGGTAGTCGAGGTTCACCTCCGCCACGCCGTAGTCATCCTCGGCGACCCAGTCGAGGGCGAAGTTCGCGGCTTCCTCGGCCAGCACGACGAGTTGGCGGTTCTTGAGCTGCACGCGAACGGTCGGTGGTTCATCGCGCTGCACGGACAGCTCGAAGCTCACGGGACGTTCCATCTCAAAACCCTTGCCCAGCGCGCCCGTGATGCGGATGACCGCGCGGTCTGGCTTGGCGAGCGTGAAGCTGAAATGGCCGAACCGCCCGCTCACCGCGAGCGCCTGCTTCGAGCCATCGGCCCACTCGACGTAGCACAGCTCGGGATGAAGATCGGTCGTGGCGGCGAAGCTCACCAGCGCCGCCGTGCCTGCGAGGCCCGCCACTCGCGGCAAGCGTCCTGTGAGGGTGCGCGCCGACTGGCCGGTGTAGGCGGGCGGAGCCAACTCGTAGTTGATGGCGCTGACCTCGGGCAGGTCGTCCACCATCACACGATGCACAGCGGAGCGGCGTCCGCCATACTCGAACTCGTAGCTGAACGAATCGCCCGCCTGCGCGAGATCGAAGACGGCCTTCTGCTCGCGCAACGCAAGCGTGGTGGTCTCGGTCTGCTTGGTCTTCAAGTCCGTGCGCAACAGCCGGACCTCGGGGCGGCGCGCGCCGAGGGCCTCGACGGAGAGCTTTACTGGACGTCCACGCACGACGGCGAGGTCGCCGGGCTGCACGCGGAGATCCACGGGGAAGAGCGTGTCGAGCACGCTGGCGTAGGCATCGCGCAGGCGGCGGGCGCGCTCATTGACGGCGGCGGAGGCGAAGATGAGGCAGAGCAAAATGCCGAGCGCCACGGCACCCGCGCCGGCCAGCGTGCGCTTGGCGCGGGTGAGGTCCACGAGCCGGTGGAGCTGAAGTTCCGTCAGCCGGCCGGTTGTCTGGGCGAGCAGTGCGGCGACAAAGTCGGCGGAGTAACCGAGCTTCTTCCCCGCGGTCTGCGATGCGGTGACTTCCTCGCCAAGCTGGAGCGAACCGATGATCTGGTTGTCGAGCTGGCCGTGGAGCGACTCGATGACCCGGGCCTCGTCCTCAACGCGGACGCGTAGGAAGAGCGGCTTCACCAGCCACCACAGCCCGACGATGGAGCCGGTCCCGACTGCGAACACGAACAGCACGACCAGCGGCCACGCCGGCAGGCGCAGCGCCCAGTCGAGCGCGAACCAGGCGAGCAGCGCGCCGGGCCCCGCCAGCACTGCGCGGCCCAGCCCGTGCAGCACGGCCCAGCGCTTGCGGAACCGCCCGAAGGCAGCGACTGCGGCGCGCAAGGCGTCCAGGCTGGTGGGGAGGTCAGGGGTCATGGGCGGAGTGCTGAGACGCTGGAGTGATGGAGTGATGGAGTGATGGAGTGATGGAGTGGCGGGATGCTGAGTGCGTCCCGTGACCGGGACGGATTGTGCGGCAGGAACCGTGGATTTCATTCCACGACTCCATCACTCCATCACTCCAACACTCCGTTCGTTCCCTCATACCATCCCCCTCCGTTTCCTGAGCCAGCAGTCGAGGCACACGAGGGCAATCATCAGCACCATCGTGAGCGGGAGGTTCCAGACGGCGACCACGGCGGTTTCGGACACGCGTCGGGGTGTGAGGTCGAGGGCCTTCACCAGCGCGTCGCCATCGGTCGGGCGGAAGGCACGGCCGCCGGTGGCCTGGGCGAAGTCGGTCATCGCACCGATGTTCGCACGCGGGTCGTCCAGCTCTTCGAGGCCGGTGCCGGCGGTGATCTTCTCGGTCACGGTCTTGTCCTTGTGCGTAACGGCGACCTGCCAGTCGCCGGGCTCGTCGAGGGCGAGTTCGTATTCGTAGAGGCCGGGGGTGTCGCGGCCATCGCGCGGATAGTAATGCGTCACGCGGCCTGTGGGACTGGTCACCTTCACCCGCACGTCCGCTCCGCGCACGGGCTGATAGACGGTGTCCACGAGGCGCGTCGAGAGCGTGAGCGGGCGGCCCACGGTGGCGGAGGATTGCTGGCGGAGCACCTGCGGGCGGTCCGGCTCGACGCGCGGGTCGGGTGCGAGCAGGCGCACGGCGTTGCCCCAGAACTTGCGGAAGTAGTCCTCGCCCACCGCCGGACGCATCAGCTCCCAGCGCCAGGTCGTGTCCATCGCGAGGCCGAGCACCTGGCCCTTGCCGACGTTCTGCATGGCGATGACCGGCAGCGCGCCCTCCTTCATGTCGCGCACGGCCAGCAGGCTCGCGCCGGGCTTCACCTTGCCCACACGGTTGCAGCCGTCGAGCGTCGGCAGGTCGAACCACGCCTCGCGGTTCGCCGCTGGCTCGGGCTCCAGCAGCATCAGCGGATGGCTCAGACCGGCAGTGGTGGGCGTGATCTTGAAGGGTTTGCCCACCTGCGGCTCGGTGGTGGCCTCGATGACGAAGGGCGCGAGGCGCGCGAGCGCGGAGTCCTGATACTGGCCGGCGGCATAGACGTTGCGCCCGCCCAGCGTGACCAGCCCGCCGCCGCGCCGGCTCACGAAATCGGCCAGCCACTGCATCTTCGTCTCGGAGGTGTCGCCGCCTTCGCGGAAGTAGGCGCGCGAAATGTCACCGAGAATGATGACGTCGTATTTGTGCAGATCGGCCTCGGCCCCAGGCAGACCGTCACCGGCGTTCTTGTGGTGGAGCGCACCTTGCGCATACCAGCCGCCCTTCGGCAAAAGCGTAAGCGTGGCAAGGTCCACGACCGGGTCGCGCGCCAGCCAATGGCCGAGCAGCTTCCGCTCGTCACGGGGCACGTCGAGGTAGAGGACGCGGATCTTCGCGTTGAGCACGCTCACGCGGTGCTCGGCGACTTGCAGGCTCTGGCTGACGGCGTTCTTCACGCCTTCCACGACGACACGATACGTGCGGTCGCCTTCGCGCTCAGGCTTGATGACGAAGGCGACTTCCACCGGCTCCTTGCCGAGACGGACGTTCTCGCGCGTGGCGAGCGCCTCGGGACGGCCCTCTTCCATCAGGCGGACGGTCACGCCCTGCTCGCCGAGATCGTGTGCAGAGAGCGTCGCCCCGAGACGCAGCTCATCGCCGAGGCGGACGTAACCGGGGGCATTGGAGATCTTGATACGGGCGAGTTTCGGCGCGTTGGTGGAGCCGAAGACGACAGGGAAGACGGGCAGGCGGCGCGCGGCGAGCATGGGGGCGACCAACTCGCCGCGGTTGCCAGCGGTGTCGTTGCCGTCAGTGAGCAGCACAATGGCGCGGAGGTCGTTCTCGCGGCGGGCGGTCTCGGCCAAGGCGTCAATGAGACGGGTGGGGCGGGCGGGTTCGGCGTTGGGCGCGTCGGGTTCGAGCCGCCAGTTGAAGTTGTAGCGGACGAGGTCGGCCTTCTCGGCGAGCGTGCGCAGCGGGCCGCTGGCGAAGTCGCGCGCGGAGGCGAGGCGAGTTTTCCCATCGGCGTCCTGCAGGCCCATGCTGGCGGAAGTGTCCGTGAGCACGGCGATGGTGGGACGGAGGTTGCGGTCCAGCTTCAGGCGCAGTTCCAACTGGCAGAGCATGAGCAGCAGCAGCGCGACGCCCGCGATCCGGATGACTGCCAGGCCCATGCGCAAGCGCCAGGTCATGACGTTGTGCGGGAGGAAGTTCAGCCCCGCCACGAGCACCCCGACGACAATGAGGACGCCCACCGCCCACGTCGGCAACGGAGCCGCCGCACGCCACAGCCATTCCGTCACCCGCTCAATGGAGCCGGGCGAGTCGAGGCCGAGGAGGTGGAGGAAGGACATTCTAGAAATGCGGAACGCGGAGTGTGGAACGCGGAATGGGGGAGGTGAGGAAGGGATGCTTTGGAGGTAGCAGTGGCGCTGCGGATACTTTGTGGCGAATCCCAACGGGATTCCGGCACATAGCCCAGGGTTGCGAGGAACGAGCTACCCTGGGAAGGGCGCCCAAGCGAAAACAACCCCAACGGGGTTGTGGCTCGGTGGTGGCGACGCGGCACAACCCCGTTGGGGTTGAGAAATTTCCTGCCAACCACCCAGGGTAGCTCGTCCCTAGCAACCCTGGGCTGGAGGACACAATCCCGTTGGGATTGAAGACTTGGGCTCTCATGCGCTGGCCTCCGCGGCGCGTTGTTTCTCCCGGCGGGCGCTCATGACGTAGCCGGTCGCGGCCTCGGCCACGTAGGCGAGGAGCAGGAGCAGGAGCAGGGGCCGCCAGAACTCGCCGCCGGGCGGGGCGAGCTTCACGGCATTCGCGGCTTCGGTCACGCGCACGTCGCCGCCCAGCCATTCGCGCAACTGCGGCTCGGTGGCGCGGGTGAAGTCGCTCTCCTGCGCATCGGTATGGACGGTGATGTTCCGGGTGTGGCCGGCCACGGCACCAACCGCGCGGGGTTTGTGGAGTGCGTAGTCACCAGCCGGCAGCGGGGGGACGAGGACGGTCTGGTCGGGGTTGACCTTGAGCCGTGGGGCAGGGTTCGTGGAGCCAGCAGCAGACTCGGCGAGCGAAGTCAGCTCCAGTTCGGTCGCAAAGGCGAAGGCTGGCTCCGAGACATCCAGCACGGCGGGCTGCAACGCGGTGAGGATGTCCGGCGGGCGCACGCGGAGCTGTCCGGTGAGGTAGTCCACGAGCCGCCACATCAACGCCGGGAAGACGCGGGTGCGGGCGAGGTTGCCACGGTCCAGCTCGAAGCCGAACGCGAGCATTGCCACGCGGCCTTTCTCCAGCGGCATCTCGACGGCGAGCGGGCGTCCATCCACGCCGGTGAGCATCGTGGTGGCTCCGGCGGCGACGGCGGGCAGCTCGCGGGCCTTCGTGAAGCGCACGCCGGAGAGGTCGCCTTGCAGGCGGTCGCGGAAGGGCGCGAGCCACGGGTGCGGGCTGCTGGTGTCGGCCAGCGCGAGGGCGGGGGCGAAGTCCTTGTCGTTGCCAAGCTGCGCGGGCGCAAGGCCGGGCCGCTGGGGGTCGGCGCTGAAGAAGAGGCGGTTGAACTGGAGCGCGTTCATGCCGCTGGCTCCGACGATCAACAGCGAGCGGCCCTGGCGGACAAACGTGTTCAAGTCTTCCAACGCCTGCGCAGGCAGGCTGGTCACGTCGTAGAGCACGACGAGCTCGAACTTGCTCAAGGTCTGGCCCGCGAGCGCCTCGGGCGTGACGAGCGTGGTGTCAATGCCGGTGCCGCTGGCCCGGCCCAGCTCGCGACCGGGGTTCAGCACGAAGCGGAGAATGGTCGCGCCGTCCACGGTCTCCTCGACGTCAGCAGGTTTCGGCTGCGCGGTCGCCCCGGGCTGGCCGAGGCGGGCGAGGGCGGAGTCGGTCGCGGCCGCCTGGCTCGCGCCGTTGATGATGAGCACGCGGCGGGTCTCGGCGACATTGAGCGGGACGCTGAACGTGTCGTCGGCGGGGAGGGCGTCGGGTTCCTTGAGACGGGCCTGCGCGATGGCGCGGACGGCGCGGTTCACGGGTGTGGTCAGGTCCACGACGGCCTCGGCTCCAGGTGCGAGGGGGATTTCCTTGATGGCCGGGTCGGGCTGGTTGCCGATGGCGAGCTGGAGCTTGGCGGTGCGGTCGTTGGTGCCGCTGTTGCGGAGCCGGGCGATGATGTGGGCGTCGTCGCCGACCTTCACGCGGCTGCCGCGCACATGGGCGTCGGTGATGGCGAGATTTTCGGTCGCACCGGTCGCGAGGTCCACAAGGATGAGGTCGAGCTTGTCGCCGAGATCGGCGCGGGCGCGGGCGAGGCGGAGCAGGTCCTTCTGATTGCGCGTGGCAAAAGCAGTGGCGCGCAGATCGGTGAGGACAACGATCTGGGACTTCACCTCGCGTCGGCCGCGCAGAAGATCACCGGCGGTGGCGATGGCGTGGAGCAGGCCGCGACCGGAGCCGTCGGTGGGGGAGAGGGAGAGTTGAGAGTTGAGGGTTGAGAGCTGAGAGGAAGCGGCGGCGAGAGCAGCAGCGGGGGAAGGCTGGAGTTCTGCG
Organism: uncultured Klebsiella sp.; assembly: GCA_964578245.1. Taxonomy (GTDB): domain Bacteria; phylum Verrucomicrobiota; class Verrucomicrobiia; order Limisphaerales; family SXTU01; genus SXTU01. Next base: position 26,384 of record CAZOCL010000019.1, read on the forward strand.
AGGAGACGGGTGTCGTCTGCGGCGGCGATGAGCGCGCACTGGCCGGGGGCGGTGCTTTCCGCGAGGAGTTCGCGGGCTTTGCGACGGGCGAGTTCGAGCAAGGTGAGCTGGCCGGAACCGGCGGGGTTCTTCACCGTCAGGTTCATGCTGGCCGAGCAGTCCACGACAACGACCAGGTTGCGCGGCGCGGGTGTGCTACTGGAGCCGGGGAGGAAGACGCGCGCCATCGCCAGCACCAGCAGCGTGAGCACGAGCACGCGGAGCAGGAGCTGCCAGGGGTCAATCAGACGCGGGGCGAAGACGTTCGTGCGCTCGTCGCGCATGAGCAGGCGCAGCGTGGGGAAGTCGCGGACGGGGAACTTGTGCTTCGCGATGAGATGCAGCGCGACGGGGATGCCAATTCCCAGGATTCCGGCCAGCATGGCGGGGAAGAGGAGGCTCATGCGGGGAAATGCGGAGTGCGGAGTGCGGAGTGCGGAATCGCGCAGGGGCGGGCCGCGGGCGTCTTGGAGTGCGGCGGGAAGCGGAGCGCCACGCCGCTTTGGCGTCCCGCGCAGCGGTGTTGCGCTTGGAGGGGACTCACACCGCCGCGGCGCGGGAAGCGAAAGCGGTGTCGCCGCTGCGCTCTGCCACCGCAGTCCAAGACGACGCAGGTCCACGCACCCAACGGGTGCACGCCGCCAAGTTTGAACCTTGAACTTTGAGTCTTGGACTTCATCTCAACGCCCTCTCTCCCGGCGGAACAACAGATAATCCCGGAGCACCAGCTCAATCGGCTCGGAAGTATCAATGAACCGGTAGTCCGCGCCGCAGCCGGCACAGCCTTCCTTGATGGCGGCGCGGAACTTGTCCAGCCGGTCGAGGTAGAGCTTTCGCAGCCGCAGCGGGTCGGTCATGAGCTGCGTGCCGGTCTCGAGATCACGGAAGCTCGTGAGCGCCTGGAAGGGGAACTTCACTTCATCCGCATCCAGCAGGTGCAGCACGACGACCTCGTGCCGGCGCGCGACCAGATGCCGGATGCCCTCGACCACCGAATCGTGACCGCTGTGACAATCCGTGATGAGCAGGATGACACCGCGCCGCGTGAGCCGCTGGACGATGAGCTTGAGCGTGGGGCCGAGGTCGCTCGGGCCACGGGCGGCGAGGCCTTCCAGCTTGGTCAGGAGGGTAAAGAGATGGCGGCGGCCCTGCTTGGGCGGGATGAAGTCGCGGATGTCACGGTCGAAGGTGATGAGGCCGGGCGAGTCCTGCTGATGCGCGGCGAGGTGCGCCATGGCGGCGGCGAGGTAGCTGGCGTATTCCAGCTTGCTGAGGCGGTCGGGATCGTCGGGCTTGTAACCCATGCTGCCGCTCACATCGAGCAGGCAGACGACGTTCATGTTCGACTCCATCTCGAAGCGCTTCACGTAGTAGCGCTCCGTGCGGCCGAGCATCTTCCAGTCAATGGTGCGCAGCTCGTCGCCCGGGGCGTATTCGCGATGGTCCACGAACTCGACGCTGTAGCCGTAGTCCGGCGAGCGATGCCGCGAGGCATACATGCCCTCGACCAGCAGGCGCGCCTTCAGCTCGATGTTCGCGATGGAGCGCAACACCTTCGCGTCGAGAAACCGCATGGGCTGGGCTTGAGCCATTAGTTGGACACCGCGACTACAACCGACCGGTCGCAATGAGACAAGGTTAACGTTGGTTCGGGGACGGCTATTCGACGCAAAGGGGGGAAACTTGGTGAAGTCGGAGCTGGTGAGCAGAAATTCACCTGTGAAGAAACGCCGCGTGGCAGTGGACTGCCTGTGAAAAGGATTTGAAGATGGTGCCAGAGGCAGGAATTGAACCTGCGACCAAAGGCTTATGAGTCCTCTGCTCTACCCCTGAGCTACTCTGGCAAGGGCACCGCTGCGGTGCGCCGGGAGGAAATACTACGCCATCGCGCGGACGCCAAACACTTTTTCAACGGCGCTTGGGTTTGCGGGCCTTGGCCACCGGCTTGGAGACCGGCTTGGGCACGGGCATTTTAGCCACAGACTTGGCCTTGACCGGCTTGGCTGGCTTGGTGGGTTTGGTGGGTTTCACCGGGAGTGCGCGCTTGGCCGGCTTGGCCTTGAGCGCCTTCGGCTTGGCAACCTTGGCCGCCTTCGTCGCCTTGGCAGGAGCAACCGGTTTGGCCGGGGCGACCGGTTTGGCCGGCACCGCTGCCTTGGGCGGAGGGACGGGTTTGACCGGCGCGACGGGCTTGGGTGGCTTCGGTGCCGGTTTGGGTTTGGGTTCCGGCGGGTTGAGGACGTATTTCCAGACCAGACGGAAGGAGTCGGCAAAGTCGCGGGGGCGCTCGGCCATCCAGCGATTGATATGGTCCGGCTTGAAGAAGGCGCCGCATTCCAGCTCTTCGAGGTTCAGGCGGAATGGCCCGGCGGATTCGCAGCGATAGACCCAGACGAACTCCAGTCCGGTTTGCTCGCAGGCATCAATCTTGAAGAGGCGCTTCGGGGTGCGGTCCAGAAAGAGGCCGATTTCCTCGCGCACCTCGCGCACAGCGCAGGCGTCATAGGTCTCGCCGGAGTCGAGGTGGCCGGAGGCGCTGGAGTCCCACGCGCCGGGGAAGGTGTCCTTCTTGAAGGAGCGTTTCTGCAGGAACAGCTCGCCACGGGAGTTGAACACGAGCACATGCACGGCCCGGTGTTTCAGGCCCAGCCGATGGACTTCCCGGCGGGATTGCCTGCCAATCACCCGGTCACGGTCGTCCACCACATCAAATATCTCGTCACTCACGTGCCGAGCAGTCTGCAAAATTCAATGAATACTTCCAAGCTAACCTTTTCGGCTCGTTCCTGCGGGGAGATGCCCAATTGAGAAAAGGCGGCGTGCAAACGGTCTTCGGGCCATTCGCTTTTGAGGAGTTTCAGCATCATTTTGCGTCGCTGGGAGAAGGCGCGTTTCACCAGTCGGACAAACAGTTTGGTCTGCTCGGCGTCCAGCGGGGGAGGGTTGCGGCGGGTCAGCGTGATGCAGCCGGATTCCACATCCGGGGCAGGAAAGAAGCAGGACGCGGGAATCTTGAAAAGGTTGCTCGGCTGGTAGTGCAGGCCGAGCAGCAGGGTGAGGAGACCGTATTCGTCCGTGTCGCGCGCGGCAGCGATGCGATGGGCAACTTCCAGTTGAAGCGTGACCACCATGCGCTCTGGTCCGCGTGGGTGCAGCGCAAGTTCGACCAGGATCGGCGAGGCCACGGAGTAGGGGAGGTTGGCGACGAGCTTCCAGGGCGTTGCGGTGGGCAGCACCAGTGGCGGGGTCTCAGCGCCTTCGGGAATGGTCACTTCGAACGGAGACAGCGAGTCCGCCGTGCGCCGTTGCAGGAAGGCCAGCGCGTCATCGTGCAGCAGGGTGAGGTTCGGCTGATGGGCGAAGCGTTCGCGGAGGAAGGTGGCCAGCCGCCCGTCTTTCTCGATAGCCAGGACGGAGGCCCCGCTGGCGAGGAGCAATTCCGTGAGCGGGCCCAGGCCGGGGCCAATTTCCAGCACGCGGTCGGTGGCGGAAAGTTCGCCGGCGGTGACGATGCGGCGGAGCTGGTTGCCGTCGTGGAGGAAGTTCTGGCCGAGCGACTTCGTGAGCTGAAGGTCGCGCGCCTTGAGGATTTCCCGCATCTCTGTAAGCGTCATGGCAGGGCGATGATCTCGTGTGTCAGCGCCGCTACGGCACGGCGAAGCTGCACGATGCTGATGGTGAGCGGCGGGGTGAAGCCGATGATGTTAGAGTGCTCGCCTTCCGGCAGGAAGATGAAGCCGCGATGCAGCAACCGCTTGATGATGTCGAGCGACTCTGTCGTCGCAGGCGAACCGTCGGCATGCACCAGTTCTATGCCAGCCATAAGGCCAGCCCCGCGCGCACGGCATTGGATTTTGGACCTTGGATTTTGGACCTTGGACAATTCGGCCAGGAGCCACCTGCCTGTCTCGGCGCTTCGGTTCACCAGCTTCAGCCGTCTGATTTCCGTGAGGTTTGCGAGCGCCATGGCGCAGCCGACGGGATGGCCGAGGAACGTGCTGGTGTGAATCGCCTCCCCCGTCGAGGCCGGCCATGCGGCGTCCATCACGTCCGCACGCCCCACGCACGCGGAGAGTGGGAAGCCGCCGGTCAGGGCCTTGCCGAGGCAGATGAGATCAGGCGCGGTGCGGGCGTGCTCGCAAGCGAACCATTTGCCCGTGCGGCCGAATCCCGTGTAGATCTCGTCGAGGATGAGCAGCGCGCCGTGCTGGTCGCAGAGGTCTCGGAGCAGGGGCAGGAACCACGGCGGTGGGATGCGGAGGCCACCGCGCGCCTGGATGGGTTCGACGAGGATCGCGCCGATGTTCTTGCGACGGAGCAATTTCGTAGCCGCCGACGTGAGGAGGCGGAGCTGTTCCGCGTCTGTGGGGCTCCGTCTCCTCACGTCGGCGGCTAAGGGGAGGGGGAAGGGGAGGAAGTGGCCGAACTGCCGAAGCTGCGACCGGAAGGGCCCGCGGAAGTGTTCACGATGCGTCGCGTTGAGTGCGCCATAGCCGAGCCCGTGATACGCGCCCTTGAAGGCGATGATGCCTTGCTTGCCGCTTGCGAGCACGGCGGTCTTGAGCGCGGCTTCGACCGCTTCGAAGCCGGAGTTGCAGAAGAGGGTTTTGCCGAGGTGACTGGTTGAAGGGTTGAAGGGTTGAAGAGGCCGACTTTTCACCCCTTCAACCTTTCCGCTCTTCAACCGCTCCGCCTTGCCCCACCGTTCGAAGGTCAGCGCGGACAGTTCCTTCGCCAGTTCCGCTTTCAGTGGATGCGGATGCACATCGCCCATCGCGTGGAGGAGGGTCGCCATCTGGCGCTGGCCGGCCCGGACGACGCGTGGGTTCCCATGTCCGGCGGCGGCGACTCCGAACGCGGCGGTGAGGTCGAGATACTTGCGTCCCTCCGCATCCCAGACGTTTACGCCGCTGGCGCGTGTCCACACGATGGGCCACGAGCCGTCCGCCTCCATGTAGGTGACGTTCCGCGACTCGTAGGTGCGGAGGAGGGCAAGGGTGGTTGCGGTCTTGGCTTTCAACGCGAGGGCGAAGCTCCAAATTCCAAGCTCCAAATTCCAAAGAAATTCCAAGCTCCAAGTGCCAAGCCAGACACGGGCGGATTGAGCCACAGCCTTTCATCGGCCAAGTCTGGTCGCATTGGAATTTGGAGTTTGGAATTTGGAGTTTTCACCTAAACCCCGCGTTGGTCCGGTGCCCACACAATCTTGTGCATCTGCAACTGGAAGCGCACGGGCAGGGCGTCCGCGATGATGCGTTCGACCAGGTCCAGCCGCGTGATGGGTGTCTGGCCAGCGGGCACGGGCTTCAAGACCTTGTCCTGCTGGTGGGGTTGCAACGGGGTGACCCAGGAGAAGAGCAGGGGACAGATGGTCGCCAGATTGTGCTGGCTGATCTGTTGCTTGGCCCACTCGTAGTCCTCCACGGTGCCCAGGACGAACTTGATCTCGTCGGTGGGTTTGAGGTGCTGGAGGTTTTCCCAGCGGTTGCGGGCGACCTCGCCGCTGCTGGGGCACTTCAGGTCCATGATGCGGTGGACACGGGAGTCCACCGGCGAGATGTCCAGCGCACCGCTGGTTTCGAGGAGCACGGTGAAGCCGGCGTCGCTCAGCCGCTGCATCAGCGGCAGGGAGTTGGGCTGGAGGAGGGGTTCGCCGCCGGTGAGTTCGACCAGGGGAATGCGGAATGCAGAATGCGGAACGCGGAATGAAGCGGCAAGGCGTTGCACCTCCGCAATGATCTCCTCCAGCGACCGGCGCTTGCCCTCCGTGAAGGCATAGGCGGTATCGCAATAGGAGCAGCGCAGGTTGCAAGCGGTGAGCCGGATGAAGACGCAGGGCAGCCCGGCAAAGGTGCTCTCCCCTTGCAGGCTCAGGTAAATCTCGTTAACGACGAGGGTCTCGGACACGAGCGGAGTCTAACTGGCGAGCGCCGGAATGGAAACGAGGAAGCAGACTGGAGTGCCGACAGTCAATTCACTCGGACCAACTCATACTTGCGCGGCAGCGGCTTGGCGGCCTCGTAAATGCGTTCGTCGAAGGCGGCGATGTCGGCGTTGAGCTTGGCGACGCCGGTCTTGAAGTCGTTGGCCAGCCATTTCTCGAACTCGGCCTTCTTCGTGTCGATCTGCGGGTCCTGCTTGGAGGCGGCCTGGGCGAGCTGGCTGCGTTTGCCTTTGAGCTGGCCCCAGAAGTTGCGCATGGGGCGCGTAGCCGTGTCATTCTTCTCCTTGTTGAGGAGGGCGACCTTGAGCGCCTGCTGGTATTGCGGCGTCTTCTCGTTTTCCTGCAACTCGACCTTGAAGCCCAGCGTCGCGTCGGTCCAGGTGCCGACGGACTGGCCATCAATCTTCAGTTCGTATTTGCCGGGCTTGAGGCCACGGGCGGCGAAGGATTCGTTGCTGTTGCGATGGCCGGCACCGGTGAGCTTGTAGCCCAGGGCCGCCTCCGGCGGAAGCACCCACGGGAGCGCGTTGCCGGTGAAGGTGAAGGCGATGCGGTCGGCGGTGGCGGTGAAGTCGGTGATCTTGCCGTTCGCGGCGGTGGCATCGAGCTTCCCGTCCTTCTCGGCGATGGTGATGCTGGACACGGGGGACTTGGGGCCGATGTCGTTGATGACCGCCGCCGCCATGACGACCTGGCCGGGCGCGTCGGGGTGGACGGCGTCCTTGATGAGCGTGAAGCTGGCGTCCTTGCGGCGTTCCACCAGCGAGATCTGATTGAGCGGCGACCACATGTCCACGAAGCCCAGGCCGCGCAGCTGCGCCTGCTCGCGCAGCCACGCGCCGTAGAGCGCGAGCACGCCGTTGTAATAGGTGTCGCGCGGTTCCTGGGCCTTGCCCCGCAGACGGGCGGCGCGGGCGTCGTGCATGGTGGGTGTCATCGGAATGGCGGTGGCACCGAGGGCGGCGATCTTTTCGAGCACCTTGGTCATGTCCTGCTGATAGGTGTCGAAGATGGCCTTGTCGAAGTCCCGGTAGGAGCCGTCATTCATGCCCAGCAGGATGGTGACATACTTGGGCTTGAAGCTGGCGACATCCTCGTCGAAGCGCGTCAGCGCGTTGGAAGCGCGATCTCCGCCCACGCCGGCATTGTGGAAGCGCAGGCGCTTGTTCGGGAAGCGGGTGTAGAAATAATCCTCCACATACTGAGTGTAGAGGCACTGATGCGTGATGCTGTCGCCGAGGAAGACAACGGTGTCGCCTTCCTTCAAATCCATGGTTCCGGCCAGCGGCTTGAATTCCGGGGCCGGTGCGGCGGCGGGCTGGTTCTGGGCGAAGGTGCTGGCGGCGACCAGCAACGTGGCGAGGCAGGCAAGCAATGAGCGGTTCATGGTGCGATATTGAGCCAAAACCGGGGTGCTGGGAAGCATTCCTTGGGCGTCGTGACAAGCGGTTTTGCGGAGGTTATGCTTGCCAAAGCGCGGCTCCTCCCTAAATTGAGCGGCTCTTGTGGCTATGACATTGCTTGCATCCGTTGGTATGTTCGCCGCCGAGGCCGCTCCCGGCACCGGCACGACTCCTCCCCCCATGTGGACGAATCTCGTCCCGCTGGGACTGATGATCGTGGTCTTTTACTTCCTGCTGATCCGCCCCCAGCAGAAGCAGGCCCGGCAGGCGGAGGACATGCGCAAGGGCATCAAGAAGGGCGACAAGATCGTCACCACCAGCGGTATTCTTGGCGTGGTCGTCACCGTGAAGGACAAGAGCCTGGTGATCCGCTCAGAGGATACCAAGCTGGAGATTCTCAAGTCCGCCGCCTCTCAGGTGGTGGAAGATTTCGACAAGGCTGATCCGACCGCTGTCCCCGCCGCTGCGAAGAGCTAGACCCATTCCCGTCTCCCCCGCCCATGCAACGCAATAATTTTTGGCGCACTATCCTCGTCGTGTTCGTCACCGCCTGGGCGGTCTTCGAGCTTTATCCGCCCACGAACCGGAACATCATTGATGTCTTCGAGGAGCACGTCACCCGCAAGGACACGAACTTCACCGCCATCGTCACGCAGGCGCGCAAGCTGGACAAGGAGTTCCCTGACCGCAATTTCGGCAACCTCCGGGACGCCATCGGCACCAATTCGCTGACCAATTTCATCGCCTTCAGTGTGGCGGGTGAGAAAGACCCCAACCGGGCGATCCTCAACCGTTTGCAGCGGGAGGCCTCGGGCAAGATCAAGCTGGGCCTGGACCTGCGGGGCGGCACGTCGTTCCTCGTTGGTCTCGACACGTCCAAGATGGAAGCCACGACGGACAAGAAGGCGCTGGTCAATCAGGCCATCGAGGTGCTGCGCAAGCGCGTGGACAAGTTCGGCGTAGCGGAACCGATCATCGTCGCGGAAGGCGAGGACCGCATCGTCATCCAGATGCCCGGGCTGAGCCAGATCGAACGTGATGAGGTGCGTATCATCATCACGCGGCCAGCGTTTCTGGAGTTCCGAATGGTCAATCCCCAAAGCGATCAAATGATCGCGCAGGGCTTGATGGCTCCCGGCCATCAAATTCTCACCCAGCGGCGTAAGGGTTCCGACGGTCAGGAACGACTGGAGCGGGTGCTGGTGAAGACCAAGGCGGAACGTGGTCTGACGGGCAAATACATTGAGCGGGCTGGCGTGGTCCGTGACCCCAATTCCAACCGCCCGCAGATCACCTTCAAGTTCAATGCCGAAGGCGGCAAGATTTTCGGCGAGCTGACCACCGAGCACACGCGGGAGCGCATGGCCATCGTGCTCGACGGTGAACTTTACTCCGCGCCGGTGATCAATGAGCCGATCCTCGGTGGCAGCGGCGTCATCAACGGTGATTTTGACATCAAGGAAGCCTGGCAGCTTGCCAACGTGCTGGAGAACCCCCTCGAAACCTCGGTGAAGCTGCTGGACGTAGAGGAAGTGGACCCGTCCCTGGGCAAGGCCGCCGTGCAGAGCGGCCTCTACTCCGCGGTCGGCGGCACGCTCGCGGTCGCCGTGTTCATGCTGCTCTACTATCGGATGGCCGGCCTGGTCGCCAACATCGCCCTGGTTTTCAACAGCATCATGCTGCTGGGCGTCATGTGTTCGATCGGGACCACGCTGACGCTGCCCGGCATCGCCGGTGTCGTGCTCACGGTTGGTATGGCAGTGGATGCGAACGTGCTGATCTACGAACGCATTCGTGAGGAGCTGGCCAAGGGCAAATCCCTGCGCGGGGCCATTGCTGCCGGCTACGACCGGGCGTTTGGCACCATCTTTGACTCACACGTCACCACGCTGATTTCCTCGATCATCCTTATCTATCTCGGCACCGGGGCGGTGAAAGGCTTCGGCGTCACCCTCACCATCGGCGTGGCGTTGAGCTTGTTCACGGCGCTCGTGATCACCCGGCTGGTGTTTGATTTCCTGCTGAGCCGGAACCTCATCACCGGGCTCAAGATGATGCATGTCATTGATGTGACCGACATTGACTTCATGAAGTGGGCCAAGCCGGCCTTCATTGCCTCCTGGACGATCATCGTCGTCGGCTGCTGCTGGGGCGGCTTCGTGCGGGGCAAGCAGGTCCTTGGTTCCGAGTTCCTCGGCGGCGATGCCCTGACATTCAATTTTGCCCAGCGCGTGGATACGGACAAGCTTCGCCACACTGTCGCAGCCGTCGAATTTGAAGTGAGCGACGGCAAGACCTCCACCCGGAGCAAAGTCGGCGAGCCGATGATCCAGTATCAGAAGAACCTTGCCGCCAACGCTGAAACGCTGCGCATCACGGTCCCCTCCGGAGCCTCGGATGCGGTAAAGGCGGAACTCTTAAAAACCTATCCCGAATCCAAATTCGAGCTCAAACAATCCCGGCACATCGGCGCGGTCATCGGTCAGGAAATTATGACCAGCGCCTTGTGGGCTGTCATTCTCTCGCTCTTCGGCATCTTGATCTACGTGGCCATGCGCTATGAGTTCAGCTTCGCCGTCGGTGCCGTGCTGGCCGTGATGCACGACGTGTTGATGACCATTGGCATCTACTGTCTCACTTCGCTCTGGAGCGAGGGGCGGCAGTTCAACGCCACCAGCGTGGCCGCCATCCTTACGATCATCGGCTTCTCGATCAACGACACCATCGTGATCTTTGACCGTATCCGTGAAGACCTGAAGCTGGGCGTGCGCGGGACGTTCACGGAACTGGTGAACCAGGCGCTGAACCAGACGCTGAGCCGGACCATCATCACCAGCGGCACGGTCTTCCTGGCTACGCTGGTGCTCTACATCTTCGGCGGCGGTGTGATCAATGACTTCGCCTTCATGTTCATCGTGGGCGTGGTCACCGGCACGTATTCCTCCATCTACATCGCCAGTGCGCTGGTGCTCTGGTGGAACAAGGGCCAGCGGCCGGACATCGGCGGGAACACCGTGGCGGTTGCTGCCGTGGTGGAGCCGGTCAATGCGGCACGTCTTTCCTGATTTGCTTGCGGCGGGTTGACGCCGGGAGTCAGAGGAGGAAGATTAAGCGCAAGCAAGGACGCTTCCTCGACTGCGGGGCGGAATCTTAGCTTCGGGTCCGCACTTGGGCTACTGTCCGTCCGCACATGCTGGGCATCATCGAAATCACCGCGTGGCACTATGCCGGCTTCATCGCCGCGGTGCTGGTGTTTCTTGCGCTGGACCTTGGGGTGTTTCACCGCGAGGCGCATGTGGTGAAATTCCGGGAGGCGCTGGGGTGGACCGGCCTGTGGTTTGGGCTGGCGATGGCCTTCGCGGGACTGATCAAACTGAACCGGCCTCCGGATGAGGTCATTGAGTTCGTCACCGGCTACATCATCGAGCTGAGCCTCTCGA
>CAZOCL010000020.1:0-36323 GCA_964578245.1 uncultured Klebsiella sp.
CTCGACTCCGGCAGTAGCAGCGGACGTGAGTCCGCTCAAACTTCTTCGGGACTTGATCAGAGGCGGCTCACATCGGCTGCTACAGATGCAGACCAGCAAACCCACCGCAGCCAGCACCACACCGCGCGCCTCCCCTCCCTCTCCGCCTCGAACGGGGAGCGGGCCGGTGTGAAGTGTCGAAAGCCTTTGCCGCCCAAGAGCCCGAAAGCCGGCGGAGCGCGGGTCTGTGACCCGCAGCAACCTCCGAACCCCCGTCCCGCTGGCCTCCACGAACCGCAACGGACAAGGCGGCGGGACTTAAAAAAGGGCTTTCATCGCTTTCAGGCGGTTGCTTTCCGATGCACGACACACGCACAGAACACCTGTATTTATTAGACGTAACTGCGTTTATCCCCGCCGGACTGAGCGACCCGATCGAACCGTGGAAGTGTCGCAAAAAGGTTCGCAAAGTGTCGCAAAAAGTGTCGCAAAATATCCGGTCCGAAAAACGACCGCCGCGACCAGTCTACGCAGATTCCCCTACGAGGCTCCTGCGGGCACTCTCCGGCTCATCAGCTTGACTCGTCGCGGCGGGAGGATGCGACCGTCACTCCCAGGGCCTCGCGACCATCGCTTTTCCCCAGCTCGCGGAGACGGACACCCTTGGGCGCTGCTCCGACTCCGCTTCCAAGTTGCCGACTCCCCTCGCCCCCAAGTCAGCGCGACCATTGCACCGGCAGCCTTCTCCGCGACAAAGACGGGGGAGTCGCTCCGGCGGCTGACGGCGCATTCGTCACGAGACGCCTGGCGGAGAACGGATGCCATTTGCCATCATTCACTCTTGAGTGGTTGCCACCCGTCCGCTTGCGTTTGGACTTTGGCTCTGCAATTCTCGACTCGTTCACGGAGCAAAAGGAAACTTTGATGGCCAGAACTGCCCAGAAACTCCACGGTGAGAAAGGTTCCACCGCAAATCTTGGCTTCGATGTTGACTCCGGCCCTGAGCACGCCGAAACCTTCCGCCGCGACCTCCGCGCCGACTACGTCCTCGCCAACCCGCCCTTCAACGACTCCGACTGGTTCCGGAAGGACGACGACGTGCGCTGGCAGTTCGGCGTCCCGCCCAAGGGCAACGCCAACTTCGCCTGGGTGCAGCACTTCATCCACCACCTCGCGCCGCACGGCATGGCCGGCTTCGTCCTCGCCAATGGCAGCATGTCCTCCAACCAGTCTGGCGAAGGCGACATCCGCCGCGCGATCATCGAGGCCGATCTCGTGGACTGCATGGTCGCGCTCCCCGGGCAGCTCTTCTACAGCACGCAGATTCCCGTCTGCCTCTGGTTTCTTACGAAAAACAAAAACGCCGACGCCAAACGCGGCTTCCGCGACCGCCGCCAACAGACCCTCTTCATCGACGCCCGCAAACTCGGCACCCTCATCGACCGCGTCTCATTCAACTTCTCCAACAACTGAACCCATATGCCCATCGACTACAAAGCCCTCTTCACAAGACTCACCAAGCGCTATGGAGGTGCAACGCCCGAATCATTGGAGAGCGTTCTTTGTCCGGTGCTCATACCTATTCGCACGCTCGACAAGACTATCATAAGGATCGACGGTCAAAAACACTACCGCGCAAGCTTCTCGATCGCTCTGACCAAGGAATGCGAAGACCTGATCGCGCCGGGATGCACAGGCAAGTTTGTTCCAAAAGCCTATAAAGATGGTGGTGTTTGGCGCGAACTTGCCAAAGGCCGCATCCTTGCCGTTGATTCAGCATCATTCATTGCCGAGGGAGAAGTCTATTGCGGAACCGGTGGAAAAGAATCTGAAACACTCAAGGCGCTGAACGAGCTTTCAGAAGCTGATTATTGGGAATTGGACCAGTATGGTGCGGCTGCCAAAGTCCTGAGTGGGTTGGTCGAGCACTCGTTGGCCCAAGTGCTCAAGGCAGAAGGGTATGTTGTGCGGCGCATGCCAGCCGATATGGCGCAACACATCGGCGGTTATGCCTACTTCGACTTTGAAGTTTCGAAAGCAGGTGTGACAAAAAAGCTGGAGGCAAAGTCACTGTGGGGAACCAACACGAAGTTCGCCCGCTTAATCCACAGCAAAGATCCAAAGAAGGGATACCCTACAAGTAGCTGCAAGTTCGCCACGCAAGATTTCTTTGCGGTCAGCCTATTCCTGCGAACAGGCAATATTCACGATTTCGCATTTGCTCGTTCGGTCCCTGTCGATGTTAGGCCGTATGGCCTGCCACGAGCTGGAAAGTATCCGGAGCATGTGAACCAGAATCCGACTTGCGCGGTTGGCGACGGGAAGTGGTTTGGGACGTTGGATGAGGTTTGGAATCTGGATTGACGGCGGACTGCCGCCATTCAGAGCCGACCTCACAGATCGATTTATTGAACTCTCCACGGAATCTATGGAGCTGTTCTTCAGCGGCAGCTATTTCCCGCGCCAACTTTTCAAGTTTTGGCAAATCGGCTTTTTGAACAGGCAGCAGGACGCTCGGTAAGCACGACTCGTTTATTGCCGGATAAGCAATGCCAACATTGTTACGCATGAGTTGGGTAACTACGAACTCTGTCTTCAATAGGTAGGCTAGTGTCAATGAGTCAATGCCTGTCGGACGCAGCACAGCCAGTCCCGTCGTGCATACAGAACCATCCTGATGTGTGCCAACAACGCCGACCGCTCCACGCTCTGGGCGAACCGTGGAAACGAGAACATCACCTTCTTTCACCAGTTTGCGCGCCCGACTAGGCGTAGCAGAAGCGTCAATGCTGTTTGAGTAGACGACGCAGGTCTGCGTGTCGATGTCCGAAATCTCGATGTAATTGAACTGCTTCGCCCCCCATCGCCTCGGATCGGCACGTTCATCGACCAACTCTGCAACGTCCGAAACACAAAGATCGCCTTTAGCTTTGCGGCCGATTCGAAGTTCGACTTCTGCCGACAACGAGGCGTGGTGTTGCGCATCCCATCTCTCAAGAATGTCCGCATCTTCCAGCCATCGCACAGACGTTGATTGGGTTACGGGGGCAATAATCTCATCGAGAATCCGAGGTAAATCACCTTCTCCTTGAACAATCTTTGTTCGTTGATTCGCTTTGGTAGCAACCGTAAACCCGATGTCCTGGCAAATAGCAAAAGCCGTGCGATGCGTTCCGCCGTTCGCCTTGCGTTTCTTGCGAATGTGAAGGACGGAGGTTTTCGTTGTCGTTCCTGCAACACCGAATGTCACGCTGGGCAAGGAGATGACTGAGCAGAGGTCGATTTGGTCTGCTATTCCACGGCGCAAGTCTTCAAACACAGCTTTGTTCGTCAGAATGCTGTCCGGCACGACCGCAACAAGCTGCCCGCCTGGAGCTAACCAATCGAGATACCGCTCTACGAACAGGATTTCGGAATCAATTTTACCGGGAAGCCGACGGGACCATTGAGTGGCGATTTTGTATTTTACGAGGTCATTGCCTTGGAACGTGGCTCCGAATGGAGGATTCGTGAGAATCAGTTGCACCTTACCTACAAGGCTATCGGCTAGTTTGCCGTCGGGTCCGGTTCGCGCCAATGAATTTGAAAGATGCAGGCGCGCCATCGGAAACCCAAACATCGCCAAATTCGTTAAGGCGAGTCGCACCATTCTTTCGCTCTTGTCGATGCCGACAATAACCTGCCCGAGGATGGTCTTGAGCCATGATTCACGCATTGAATGGTCCTGCGTGGATTCATCCACTCTCCCCTTCAGTTGATGCACAACTTCCGCAAAAAATGAAGCCACCCCACATGAGGGATCCAAAATTAGCCCGAATTCTGAGCAATGCTTTGGGTCGCAGATGGTTTTCAATTGCTCCGGTGAAAACCCGCTGATTGCCAATCCAACCATGAACCTCACGACTTCCGGCGGCGTCAGGTATTGTCCTAGTTCCTTCTCGTCAATAAATGAGTCCGAAAGGAATTTCCCAAACACTTCATTGAGAATGTCAAAGCCGGAGAAGTTAAACGAAGATGTTTGCCGCTGGAGCGTTGCGAAGCACTCAATCAATTCTGCCGCCAGTTCGTCCTCCTGCGGCTTGAGCCTCAACTCAAAATCTCGGCGGTCAACATTGTGCGCCAAAGATTCAGGCAGACTGGAATGAATGGTTTCATCAACAAACCGCTTTAGTTGGATTGCTAGACCCTTGTCTGGAATTCCAACTGTTTGCCGCGAAATGCCGCCTTTTCCGCTACGCTGCCCCTGAACGTGAGCAAAAAGCAGTTTGGAAAGTTCGTCCAGAGCTTGGCTGCGGGAAGACAACTGACCTCGCTTGTGTAGAACTTCACGGATTGACTTCAATGTCGCATCCACAGCCTCCGTGATCATGGGGTGATGCGGGGTCACTCGATAAAGTGGTGGATCCTCTCGGAGAACAGATGATTGGGCTCCGATTTCACCATAGATCTTCCTCAGCTTGGCCTCATATGCAGGCCGCGGCTTCGCATCACCATTTATCCATCGCTGGACTGAGGCAGGTGAGGCTTTTAACTGAACAGCGAGCAGTTGCACGTCTCCAGCGTGCGCGTCCAAGACAGCTTTGATGACTCTTTCAACGGGTTCCATGCGCCGACATTGCAGGGCGGAGCTGATTGTGTCAACAGAAACCTACACGGCGTGTAAGATTGTGTCTCCATTCTCTGCGAATGCGTGGTTCTGGCACATGTTCTGGCTTCTGAAGTGGACCGCAACGATCTCGACGATCAGCTTTTCGGCCAGTTCCAGCGCTGCGCGGACATCCTCGGCCAGACGCCGGTGCAGGCCAGCGGACGCGAGCATTTGCGCGAGCTGCTGAATCGGGCGAGCGGCGGCGTGGTGTTCACGACCATTCATAAGTTTGCGGCAGAGAAGGGCGAACTGATGCCCGAGCTGAGCGCGCGGCAGAACATCGTCGTCATCGCGGATGAAGCGCACCGCAGCCAGTATGGATTCGGCGGCAAGGTGAATGAAAAGACGGGCGAGATGTCCTACGGCTTCGCCAGCAATCTGCGCGATGCCTTGCCCAATGCGTCGTTCATCGGGTTCACTGGCACGCCCATCGAAAAGACGGACGCGAACACGCGGGCGGTCTTCGGTGATTACATTTCCATCTATGACATCCAGCGCGCCGTCGCCGACAAGGCCACGGTGCCGATCTATTACGAGAGCCGGATTTCCAAACTGAGCCTGAACGCCGCCGAACTGCCGAAGCTCGACGCGGAGTTTGAGGAGATCACCGAAGGCGAGGAGCTGACGAAGAAGGAAAAGCTCAAGACGAAGTGGGCCGCGCTGGAGGCGTTGGTGGGCGATCCGAAACGCATCGCGCTCGTGGCCGCCGATCTGGTGGCGCATTTCGAGAAGCGCCTGGAGGCGATGGACGGCAAGGCGATGATCGTCTGCATGAGCCGGCGCATCGCCGTGGACCTCCACAACGCGCTGATCAAGCTGCGGCCGGATTGGGCCAGCACCAAGGACGATGACGCGGAAGCCGAGAAGGCCAAAGCCTGCGTGGTGAAAGTGGTGATGACCGGCAGCGCCGATGATGGTCCCGATTGGCAGCCGCACATCCGCAGCAAGGACAAGCGCCGCAAGCTGGCCAACCGGTTCAAGGACGCCAAGGACCCGTTCCGCATCGTGATCGTGCGCGACATGTGGCTGACCGGCTTCGACGCGCCCTGCCTGCACACGATGTATGCCGACAAGCCGATGCAAGGCCACGGCCTCATGCAGGCCATCGCCCGCGTGAACCGCGTCTTCCGCGACAAGCCCGGCGGTCTGGTGGTGGATTACCTCGGGCTCGCCGACCAACTCAAGAAGGCGCTCGTCACCTACACCGAGAGCGGCGGCCAGGGCAACCCGACCTTCGACACCGCGCAAGCCATCGCCGTGATGCTGGAGAAACACGGCATCGCCTGCGACCTGATGCACGGTTTCAACTGGGGCAAGTGGACCACCGGCAAACCCGCCGAACGCCTCGCCCTCATTCCCGCCGGACAGGAGCACATCCTCGAACAGGAGGACGGCAAGAAGCGCTGGGTGCAGGTGGTGACGGAACTATCCCGCGCCTTCGCCCTCTGCGCCGCCAGCGATGAAGCGACGGAAATCCGCGACGACGTGTCCTTTTTCCAAGCCCTGCAAGCCGCGCTGAACAAACAGAGCAGCACCAACCGCAAGACTCCCGAGCAAATCGACGCCGCCATCCGCCAGCTCGTGAGCAAGGCCATCACCACCGAAGGCCAGGTGATCGACGTCTTCACTGCCGCCGGCCTGCCTAAGCCGGACATCAGCATCCTGAGTGACCAGTTCCTCGCGGAGGTGCGCGGCCTGAAGCACAAGAACGTCGCCGCCGAGCTGCTGGAGAAATTGCTCAAGGACGAACTCAAAGTCCGCTCCAAGCGCAACCTCGTGCAGAGCCAGGTCTTCAGCGAGAAGCTAAAGAAAACGCTCAACGCCTACCACAACCGCGCCATCTCGACGATGCAGGTCATCGAGGAGCTGATCCAACTCGCCAAGGACCTCGATGCCGCCACCAAACGCGGCCAGGACCTCGGCCTGACGGACGACGAAATCGCCTTCTACGACGCCCTCGCCGCGAATGACAGCGCCGTGCAGGCGATGGGGAACGACAAGCTCAAGCTGATCGCGGCCGAGTTGATCACGAAGGTCCGCCAGAGCGTGACCATCGACTGGACGCTGCGGGAGAGCGCCCGCGCCCGGATCAAGGTCATGGTGAAGCGCATCCTGAACAAATACGGCTACCCGCCGGACCTTCAGGAGGAGGCGGTGAAGACGGTGCTCGCGCAGGCGGAACTGCTCTGCGCGGAGTGGACTTCCTAGCGCCGGCACGAGCCCGGGCGTCGATCTGGCTCACGCCACTTCCAGCAGCATCTCCGGATGCCGGACGGCGATCTTCAGCAGCACCTTGGCTGGGCCCGTCGGCTGCCTCCGGCCTTGCTCCCAGTTTTGCAACGTGTCCGCGCTGATGCCCAGGATGGCCGCGAACTCCGACTGCGACAGACCCAGCTTGCCCCACACCTTCGTAATGTCCGTGGCCGGCTTGATGTTGAAGCTGCGCGCGGGCTTGCGTTCGCCGTGCTCAATCGCCCGGGCCTGCTTCACGCTGGTAAGCAGCTCTTCCAACAGCTCCCTTTTCATGGCAGCCACCGGCTGCGCAAAAACACGCCCTTCGCGGAGAGTATCAACCGTTTGGAGGCGGGGGAGTCCAACGGCTTCCTCTCCCTTTGTTTTGATCCGTGGCATTCGTCAGTCCCCATTCGCCAGTCCTCGCTCCTTTTCCTACGTTTGCCCTCCGCGCTGACGCATCTTGACGCTGCCCCGAAGCCAAGCCGACGAGAACGCCGACCACGTAGCGCCGGCCTCCGGCCGGCCGTGCCGCAAGCGTCCTCGCTTGCCCGTCGGGTCAAGACCGGGGGCAGCAACGTGCCAGCGGTGGCGGAACACCGTAACGCCTCCCGCCAGGCGCAGCCCCGGCCTCCATTCGTCAGTCCCCATTCGCCAGTCCTCGCTCCTTTTCCTACGTTTGCCCTCCGCGCTGCCCTCGTTCCCGCCGATCCTGACACGCGCGATCAAGCGCCCGTTGCGTGCCCACCGGCCCCGGATGGGTTGCTTGCGCCCGTCCAAAACTTTCTGGTAAGAATGGCGGCGATGCGAATCGCCCCCGCCATCCCGGTTTCGGCCCTGGCTTGCCGTCTCATCACGAGCAAGCGTCGCCAAGCCACCTCTGGCTGGAGCGAAGCTTCGTAACGTCCTGTAAATAAACAGTAGCCGGTGTGGCGAAATGGCAGACGCACGGGACTTAAAATTCCACTTTGACCGCTTTCATCGCCTTTCTCTCGGCTACTTAATCAGTATCAAAAGCGTTGATTTTATTGAGCGAAACACGCGTTCAAAGCGCGGACTTGGTTGGATCGTCTGGTAGGTGAAAGTAGCACAGAAAGTAGCACAAAAATTCGGCTTCCCGTTTCACCCGCGCCCGTCGGTGTGGATTGGCCCTCTCATCCACGCTCAACCCGCGCACCCTCTACGCATTCGGCCCCGGTGACCGGGGGCAGATCAATGACCGACTGCCGGCCTGCCGCCTCACGGAGCTGCCCAATCAGCCCGATGACCACCAGCGGACGCTCGGCAGGAGTCTCGTCCAACCGCAGGAGCTTCGTGCTGACTTGCACCGGGACATGCCACGCGTTGATGAGTTCCTTCAATGCCTGTGTGTCATTCGCGGCGACGAGCGCCTTGGCCCGCTGGATCTGGTCGAGCCAGCCCTCCGACTCGTCCAGCATCCGTTCACGCAGCCGCACCGCGCGCTCTGCCAGCGTCTCGGCCTTGGCCTTGGTCAATTGGTCAAGCTGCTCGTCCAACCTTTGGTCAAGCTTGGTCACCGCCATGCGCCACTTCTCGCGCTTGCACCGGGACGATACCGCGCCTGCGGTCAGGCCATGCCGCTTGGCCAGCTCCGCGCAACTGCCTTGGCCCTGCTGATACTCCTCCCGCACACGCAGCCAGACGGAGGTCGGGGTGCGTTGCTTCCTGATTGTTGAACCCTTTCCGATCATTGCCATGCGCGAGTGTAGCCGCGATCTGGCCAGTGCGAAAGTGCTCTTCGCGCTGTCGAGTGCTTTTGCATCAGCCCGTAGCCGTGCGGCGTAGCCCCACCGATTTTCCAGCATAGACTGGCACAGAAGCGTCCGAACTGTCCGGGTGCAGCACGGCTGGCGTCACGCCGGACAATTCGGACATCCTTGCGAACATCGCTACGCCTTGCCCAAGGTGGGACGATTATGCCCCGCTGGGGTAGAAACTCTTCACCTTCCTTACCTCAAGTCTCAAGTTAACGGCTAAATTGCCCAGGCCGTGCCCAGCTCCTTGCATGACAAGCTGGTTCAGGACTCCGACCAGCACGAACTGGGAGGGTGGCATTCAATACACCAGCACGAGCACCGTGGCCTGCTCCACGGACTTCACCACATCTTCGAACACGCGGGGCTTGGTGCTTGGCTCCTTGAGCTTGGCGGCAACTTCGGGGACGGATTCGAGGAAACTGAGGACATAGCTGCTCTTGACCGCGTAGTTCACGTTTTCAGCCAACGCGCCGCTCGTAGCGACAGCGGCCCGCTGGCTTAACTTCGCCACCACCACGCCGATAACGTTGCCCCGCTCGTCCACCAGCGCGCCGCCGGAGTTGCCGGGCTGGATGGGTGCGCTGATCTGAAAATGCCGCGCGTCATCCTGCGCCCCGGCGAGGCTGGCAATCTCGCCCTTGGCCAGCTTGGGCGCGAAGCCCTGCAAGACAGTGTTCGGGAAACCGACGGTGGCGGCGGTAGCCCCGAGCCGCACGCCCCGGCTAGTGATGACGGGCAATGCCATGAACTTCCCCTCCGCCTTGAGCAGGGCCAGGTCATTAGCCTTGTCCACCTTCACAACCTTGGCGGGAAACGTGCCAACAGCCGTGACTACTCGCACCGTTGCGCCCTCACCGGCAACGTGCTGATTCGTGATGAAGTAACCGTCGTCCGTAATGACGAAGCCGGTGCCAGAGAACTCTGGACGTGACTCTTCAACGCCACTCGGACCAGCAGGCCCGACTTTTGACTTCCAGTCGCGGGCCAACCGCTGCCCGTCTGCGCGCTGATTGGCACTCAACTGCTTTTCGAGTGCCTCAAGCATAATTTTGGAAAACTCATACCCCTGCGCCCCGGCAAGGAGATACCACTTGTAAGCTTCCGTCTCATCCTTGATGACACCTTCGCCTCGGGAATACATCCCACCCAGCGAAAACTGCGCCGCCGCGTAGTTCTGCGCCGCCGCCTTCCGATGCCACTTCGCCGCCTCGGCCTCATCCTTGGGCACGCCTTGGCCGACAGAGTAGCAGCCCGCTAGAGTCCATTGCGCGAAGGCGTCTCCTTGTTCAGCGCTTTTGCGGTAGGCCGCTACCGCTCTGCGAAACCACATGGCTGATTCTTCCATGTCCTTCTCAACCCCCAATCCGTCCTTGTAAGCACGTCCAAGCCAGTCTTGAGCCCACACATCTCCCTTATCAGCAGCGATGCGGTAGGATTCCGACGCCTTCTTCATCCATTTTTTAGATTCTGCGAGGTCTTTCTTGAACCCGCCCCACAAAGTAACCGGTCCCCTGATTTCCTCTCCCCGCAAGAATCCGAAACCAAGCTGCTCCTGTGCCCTCAAATCACCTTGCTCGGCGGCTTTGAGAAACCACTTGATCTTCTCGCTGTAGTCTTTGGGAACTCCCTTTCCCTGATCGTAAGCAAAGCCAAGCTCCCGCTGTGCTGCGGCGTGCCCAAGCTCAGCCGCTATGCGATACCTCTTCGCAGCTTCCGAGTCATCCTGCGTCACACCGCTGCCTTTCGCGTAAAGTTCTGCCAGATAAAATTGAGCTTCTACGTGGCCCTGTTCAGCGGCCTTTCGATACCACTTTGCGGCTTCCACCATATCCGCCGTTACTCCTTTGCCTGAGGCGTAGCAGTTACCGAGCACCAACTGGTCGTGAGCTTCACCAGTCTCGGCCTTGGCCTTTATCTCCAGGAAGAGCTTGCGGTCAGCCTCCCCGGGCTCTGCCGCCCACCCCTGAAAGCACATACTAGCGGCACAGAGGAGGAGAGCGGTCAGATGAGCCTTCATGTTTGCGACACTATGCAATTGCGATGGCTGGGGCAATCCCAAGCCTCCTCCCACATGAATTGCAGCGCGAGGAAGGCCGTTCACCCGCCCGTCACACCCATTCCGCGCAGAGCAGTTCCGCCTGTGCGAGCACCGTCTTCACCGCCTCCTCCTGTAGGTCCGGCGGGTAGCCGTATTTGTTCAGGATACGCTTTACCATGACCTTGATCCGGGCGCGGGCGCTCTCCCGTAGCGTCCAGTCGATGGTCACGCTCTGGCGAACCTTCGTGATCAACTCGGCCGCGATCAGCTTGAGCTTGTCGTTCCCCATCGCCTGCACGGCGCTGTCATTCGCGGCGAGGGCGTCGTAGAAGGCGATCTCGTCCTCGGTCAGGCCGAGGTCCTGGCCGCGCTTCGTGGCGGCATCGAGGTCCTTGGCGAGTTTGATCAACTCCTCGATCACCTGCATCGTCGAGATGGCCCGGTTGTGATAGGCGTTGAGGGTCTTCTTGAGCTTTTCGCTGAAGACCTGGCTCTGCACGAGGTTGCGCTTGGAGCGGACCTTGAGTTCGTCCTTGAGCAGCTTTTCCAGCAGTTCGGCGGCGACGTTCTTGTGCTTCAGGCCGCGCACCTCGGCGAGGAATTGGTCGCTCAAGATGGAAATGTCCGGCTTGGGCAGGCCGGCGGCGGTGAAGACGTCGATCACCTGGCCCTCGGTGGTGATGGCCTTGCTCACGAGCTGGCGGATGGCGGCGTCGATTTGCTCGGGAGTCTTGCGGTTGGTGCTGCTCTGTTTGTTCAGCGCGGCTTGCAGGGCTTGGAAAAAGGACACGTCGTCGCGGATTTCCGTCGCTTCATCGCTGGCGGCGCAGAGGGCGAAGGCGCGGGAAAGCTCCGTAACCACCTGCACCCAGCGCTTTTTGCCGTCTTCCTGTTCGAGGATGTGTTCCTGTCCGGCGGGGATGAGCGCGAGGCGTTCGGCGGGTTTGCCGGTCGTCCACCTGTCCCAGTTGAAGCCGTGCATCAGGTCGCAGGCGACACTGTGCTTCTCCAGCATCACGGCGATGGCCTGCGCGGTGTCAAAGGTCGGATCGCCCCGGCCGCCGCTCTCGGTGTAGGTGACGAGTGCCTTCTTGAGCTGATCGGCGAGGCCGAGGTAATCCACCACCAGCCCGCCGGGTTTGTCGCGGAAGACGCGGTTCACGCGGGCGATGGCCTGCATGAGTCCGTGGCCTTGCATTGGCTTGTCGGCATACATCGTGTGTAGGCACGGCGCGTCAAAGCCGGTCAGCCACATATCGCGCACGATCACGATACGGAAGGAATCTTTGGAGTCCTTGAACCGGTTCGCCAGCTTGCGGCGCTTGTCCTTGCTGCGGATGTGCGGCTGCCAGGCAGGGCCATCATCGGCACTGCCGGTCATCACCACTTTCACCACGCAGGCTTTGCCCTTCTCGGCCTCGGCGTCGTCGTCCTTGGCGCTGGCCCAGTCGGGACGCAGCGCGATGAGCGCGTTGTAGAGGTCCACGGCGATGCGGCGGCTCATGCAGACGATCATCCCCTTGCCGTCCATCGCCTCCACACGTTTCTCGAAATGCGCCACCAGATCGGCGGCCACCAGCTCGATGCGTTTCGGGTCGCCCACCAGCGCCTCCAGCGCGGCCCACTTGGTCTTGAGCTTTTCCTTCTTCGTCAGCTCCTCGCCTTCGGTGATCTCCTCGAACTCTGCGTCGAGCCTAGGCAGCGCGGCGGCGTTCAGGCTCAGCTTGGAAATGCGGCTCTCGTAGTAGATTGGCACCGTGGCCTTGTCGGCGACGGCACGCTGGATGTCGTAGATGGAAATGTAATCGCCGAAGACCGCCCGCGTGTTCGCGTCCGTCTTCTCGATGGGCGTGCCGGTGAAGCCGATGAACGACGCATTCGGCAACGCATCGCGCAGGTTGCTGGCGAAGCCGTAGGACATCTCGCCCGTCTTTTCATTCACCTTGCCGCCGAAGCCATACTGGCTGCGGTGCGCTTCATCGGCGATCACGACGATGTTCTGCCGCGCGCTCAGCTCGGGCATCACCTCGCCCTTTTCGGGCATGAACTTGTGGATGGTGGTGAAGACCACGCCTCCGCTCGCCCTGTTCAGCAGCTCGCGCAAATGCTCGCGCCCGCTGGCCTGCACCGGCGTCTGGCCGAGGATGTCCGCGCAGCGTTGGAACTGGCCGAAAAGCTGGTCGTCGAGATCGTTGCGGTCGGTCAGCACCACCAACGTCGGGTTTTGCATCGCCGGATGCCGCACCACACGCGCGGCGAAGAAGAGCATGGAGAAACTCTTGCCGCTGCCCTGCGTGTGCCAGACCACGCCCGCGCGACGGTCGCCCGGCTTGCCGCCGCGTTGACGCCCGGCCCAGTAGGTGCCCGCCTCCTCGCGCAACGCGCCGGCCTCCGACATGCCGCTCGCGCGCACCGTTTCCTCCACCGCCGCATTCACCGCATGGAACTGATGGTAGCCCGCGATGATCTTGTGCAGCGCGCCCGAGTCCGGGTCTTCCTCGAAAACGATGAAATGGTGCAGCAGATCGAGAAACCGCTGCCGCTCGAACACTCCACGCACCAGCACCTCCAGTTCCAGCGCCGACTTTGGCGCATCGCCCTCGCCATCAATCGTGCGCCAGACCTTGAACCACTCCTGGTTCGCCGTCACGGAGCCCATGCGCGCCTGCAAGCCGTCGCTCACCACCAGCGCCGCGTTGTAATGCAGCAGCGAAGCAATCTCCGCCTTGTAGGTTTGCAGTTGGGCGTAGGCGCTCCAGATTGTCGCATCCTCATCCGCCGCGTTCTTCAGCTCGATCAGGCCCAGCGGCAGACCGTTGACGAAAACCACGATGTCCGGCCGCCGGTTGTGCTGCCCCTCGATCACCGTGAACTGGTTCACCGCCAGCCAATCGTTCGCCCGCACATCGCCGAAATCCACCAGCCGCACATGATCGCCCGCGATGCTGCCATCGGGCCGGGGATATTCGACGGGCACGCCATCGCGCAGCATCCGGTGAAAAGCGCGGTTCGTCTGCGTGAGCGAAGGCGTCCCCACCCGCAGCACCTTGCGCAACGCCTCCTCCCGCGCCTCCTCGGGAATGGCCGGGTTCAGCCGCCGGATGGCCGCCCGCAGCCGCCCCACCAGCACCACCTCACCAAACGAATCCCGCTCCGCCGATGGTTCTCCCGGCGCAATGTGTGGTCCGTGACGGATGGCGTAGCCCGAACTTTGAAACCAATCGAGCGCCGCCAGTTCAACGTCGTTCTCAACAAGGTTGGCTGGCACGTAATTGTTCCTGACTATGCGCCGCACTGAGCCGGCAGGCCCTGCGGAATTGGTTGGAACTCTTCCCCGCTGCACGGCAGGAAGCCATGCGGCCAGCAGGTCTGCATCCGGCACAACAGGCGTTGCTGGAGCGGGGCATCCTTGTTCACTCGATGCACAAACAGCTTGATGAAATCAGGCTCACAATTCTGGAAAAGCTTCCAAGCGTCATGCGCGAGATAGCGTGGCACATAGCCGAGCATCAGCCGGTCGCGCTCCACCGTCCGAAGTGCCACCGCGTTTGCATCCGCGTCATTGCAGAAATCGAGCATCGGCAAAAGCCGTTCGTCCGGTTGCAACTCCAGCACTCGTGCCTTGGCGGCCTCTGGCATGTAGCGCAGCCCGTGCAAAAAGAATTTGTTCATGTAACAGCCTTGCGCGTCTGGCACCGGGCAGGGAAACAGCTCAATCATGTCCGTGCGCCGGATTCCCTCGGTCACGCCCAGGACGGCGATCGGGTCCGGTGGGCTGGCGGAATCAAAGCCGCTCCATCGCAGAAAGGCTTCATACTCCGGCCGCGATTTGGGCATGAGTCGGTTGGCGAAGACAGGAAACAGCTCGGTGGATTCGTAAACCTCGTCGAGTGCTTCCATGCCGCTGAACGGAGTGAACCCTTGTGCTGTCCGTGCTCCATTCGTGTAAACGAAACGATACGTTCCGTGATCGAACTGCAATCGTCCGATTGGACTCCATCCGCCCTTGCCTGGATCGGCGTCGCGGGATGCAACGAGCAATGCGTTCATGGTTGAAGACTTTCCAGCAGCCGTCGTTTATTAATCATTAAAAGTTCCAACGTAAATTCTCGTGTCACAGGTGACATTCTTTGTGGCGGAATTTCCGCCAAAATCGCGTCCACCACACTCTGACTGATCTCCGCCAGCTTGCCCAGCCAGATTCGGGCCGCACCCGGATCCAGTTCGCTGAAACGCTTGAAAACATCCAACGCGAGGACTGTCTTGTCTTTTTGGGTTGCTGAGTAAAAGCCCGACCGCGCCCGACAGCAAAATTGCTCCACACTTCGATTCCGATCCCGCGTGCGCAAACGTTCCTTTCGCTCTTCGTCCGTCAGGTTTCGCGCCAGCGATGCCCCATGGTCAAACGTCGGTGCCAGACGAAGGGCCGGCGCCTGCCAGATTGCACCCCAGTTCTGATGATGGCGGTCCTGATTAGCCACCCACGCGTCGAGCATCACGTAGCCGGTGAAGACTCCGAGCGAAGTGGTGATTCCTTCGGGCGTCGTTCGCATCCACTCCGGGGACGGCGGTTTCAGCAGTGTCACCATTCCCGCGACCGCCTCCACCGTGTATTCGCGAACACCATACTTCCGGTCCTCCAGCGCCGGATAAGCCGGGTCACGAATGACCAGAAGCTGGTTGCCCAGCACGAGAATCTGCGGGCGCGGCACAAACGTCGGACAGATGACTCCCGGCTGTATGGCCGTCTGGCCTTCGTATTCATGCGCCAGTTCGTATTCGACGTGCGGGATGCCAAACAGCCGCGCCAGCTCGCAGACGATCTTCTCCGCCCAATCCTCCCCCGTGCCTCGCTCCTCCGCTTTGAACAGGTAACGCCGCCCGTCCATCGTGAACCAAAATTTACGCTTCGTGCCGAGATACTCGATATCCTCGGCCATCAGGCGGTCAATCTGGCGAATGGAATACATGGTTCAATGCGCGGAGGGCATCTTGGCGATAAAGTCAGTCACGCTCAACTCCCCGCTCAGCAGCTTCGGCAGCAGCGCATCGTGCAAGGTGGCAAGGGTGCGGGATGGAACAGAGCCATTTAACCGCCGGATGGCCCCGCGCAAGCGCCCGACCTGCCACCGGGCACGAGAGAAGGCTTGGCCCGCCGTAGCTGCGAAAAGGCGGCCCCATGCCCTACAGCGTAGCCCAGCTCCCCGGCTTGTCCGCCGTAGCCATGGCGAAGGAGGAACCATCGAGGGCGGCGCCTTCGACGATGGATTCGTTGAGGCTCATGGCAGACAGTTCTACTTCTTCATCCTGCGGGTCCCCGCAGTATCCATGTGACCAACAAAACCAACGACAATTAGTTTCTTGCCGTTCGACTCATGGGGACTGAAATAGGCACGCGTCGTGCCCTTATCGATCTTCACGTGGGGAGTGATATTGATACCCACTCCGAGGAATGTGTCCTCGCGTTTTCGCATGAGCTTGTTGTCATCCTTGGTCGATCCCCCTTCCGTCATAGCCAAACGAAAGGCCGCACGTTCGTAGAAGGCTGCTTCGATGTCGCCCGGCTTGCCCTCCTCACTAAAAAAGATGTCATGGAGGTGTGTTGCCATTGCTCGGAATGCCTTCCAGGCAGATTGAACATCGTCAAATTCACAGTCTCCAATCGATTTGACCCCGTTTTCAGTGAAAGCGATGCGGTCTGGATAGACGCGACAAATTAAGCTGATGACTTCGCCCAGTGTCTCTGGCAAGGCATCAATTGAGCTCGCCGCGTTGGCTCGCGATTTCAACGCTAGGGCTTCCAAGTCATTGGTCGCAAACCGGGCTTGAAGAGCCTTCTTGTCATATTCGAGTTTCGCAACTTTGTCCGCCGCGTCGGCATTCTCGTTCTTCAGGCGTTGAATAGCCGCATCACGTTCATTCACTTCCTTCTGAAGTGCGGCATTCGTTTCCTCGAGGAGGGCTATCCACTCGCCTTGATTTGATTCGCCTGCTGTTGCCTTCAGCTCAGCCAAGCGCGCCTCACGTTCCAGTGCTGCCACCCCTTCAATCGACGCAATACAGCCATTTGGGCTAGGCTCAGCACGCCTGGCGATCCCGCGCACAAGTGTTTCAACGACTGTGTCAGTCCCGAGTTCGAGAATTTGCCGACCGCTAAAATAACGTTGCCGCTTAGCAGTAGAATGCGCAGCAACACTCATTCCGGGCTGGTAAACCCTGACCATTCCATTCCAGCAGCTGAACCGTGCTCCAAGGCACCACTCCAACTCTTTGTCCAGGTCGCTGGATGACGCCTCGTAAACTGAAGCAGCACCAGCAAGAAGCCAACCGAGCTTTTGTGGATCAAGGAGGAGCTCTCCGGTTCGGAAATCTCGTGAGACCAGGACTATTGGAGCCTGCCGATTCGGGTCTTCTAGAATGCCTTTGAACTGCATTCCTTGTCCCGGCACCAGAGGGAGCGCCATCGGCCTCAAACTCTCACTACCAGCAAAAGCGGACCAATCTCGGGACTTTAGAAGCCAACCGACAATTCCGGGTGCGGTAGGGAGGGGAGGTTGCGGCTCAATCCCGATGAAACCCGAACGCATGTAATAACTCGTAGAAATCGAGAACTGAAAAATGCCCGGCGCCAGTCTGGTAACTCCAATGTCCACGCGCCAGACCCTGCCGGGTTCGGAACAATTGTGCTCATATCGGACAGCCCAGTGCTGCGGCTCTCGGTCGTTTCCATTGCCGGCGTGCCGCACCGTCTTGACGAGGTGGTAGCCTGGCCCTGGAGAAGCCCACTCGCCACCCATGAAAAACCAAGCAGCACCAAATGCCGTATTGGACTGTGGGGGATTGTCACGTGGTGCTTGCTGAAT
This sequence comes from uncultured Klebsiella sp., assembly GCA_964578245.1. Classification (GTDB taxonomy): domain Bacteria; phylum Verrucomicrobiota; class Verrucomicrobiia; order Limisphaerales; family SXTU01; genus SXTU01. The sequence continues at coordinate 17,539 of CAZOCL010000020.1, forward strand.
CCAGCTTCGAATGGTTTTGGCTAGCGCGGTCCAAGGTTGTTCATTTTCCGCAGATGAGCGAAGCTCGAAGGAACTTTGGAAATGAAGGGTTGTATTCAACAGCGGCGTCATAAATCGGAATTAGGTTGAAAGTTGGACCGGGAACGACACCTCCCCGCTCAGCTGCTTCGGCAGCAGCGTGTCGCGCAGGGTGGCGAGGGTGCGGGAATGTAAGCAAAAGGGGTTCAGCCGGCGGATGACCTTGCGCAAGCGCTCCACCAGCACCACCTCGCCAAACGAATCCCGCTCCGCCGCCGGTTCACCGGGCGCGAGATGCGGCCTGCGCCCGATCTCCCGCGACTGCGGGACCAGCTCCCCGACCTGTCCTCCGTAGCATTGGCGAAGGTGGAACCATTCGAGCGCGGCGTCTTCGACGATGGATTTGTTGAGGCTCATGATGGCGGCGTGTGCGGGCTTCCTCGGACAATCTCCCGAGGAAGGTCTGGTAGCTCTTCATCGCCAAGGACTCCAATATCGCGCGAAGTGTGCTTCACGCCGTGTTCGTCGAAACCGACAAAGCGCATGTTCTGCTTTGCCTTCAGGAATCCGGCTGAAAGCGGTTGATGGCGAGCCCAGCCGCGAAGCTCGTTGGCAATCCAGTCAGATAGCCAAAGGCAAGGTTCGGATTCAGAGTCAGCAACAGCGAAGTTCACTGTGGGAACGATTGGTAGCCCGAAAAAGCTTTGAGCGTGTTTTCGAGCGGTTTCGATGCCCCGCTTGAAACCAAGCTCCAGCGCGTCGTTCATCCAAACGCGATACTTCCGGTCATGGTAGAAATCGGCGGAGATTCCGTTGACGAGAAAATCGATCGCCAAACCGGAGACAACTTCCTCGACCGTAGTGGCGAGGAAGTTTGATTGCAGGAAGTAGTCTTTATCCGTGACCAAGTCGTGCCAAGTGAGGTTCAGCGGCATTTCCTCGGCAAATCGAGCTTCGGCGTGGCAACGAAACAGGTGCTTGATGAACGGCCATTTCTCCATCGCGAAACACATCACGCGAATTTCGTTGTCGATGATGATCTGCGCCAAGTCGTTCTGAACCTGCTCCCGCTTACCTTCGGGGACTTTGGTCATGTGAAGTTCAGCCGGAGCAGTGTTGCTCCAGTGCTTGGCCAGTAGCCCTCGCAACTCGCTAGCCACTTTCGCGTATCTCCCGTCGGGAACTGCAACCGGGGCGAACGCATACAGGTCATTCACGTCGCGGAATCCTATGTCGCCCGACTCATCAATGAAGATGCGGACCTTGCTGGCTGGTGCCTGAATCCAAGCGCGGCGCTTCGTCTGCTCAAGGGCGTTTGCTTGGTGCTTGGCGGCAATTTTCCGCATCTCTACACCCATGACGCTCGTAATCCGGGCAGGGCTGGGAAACGCCGCAGGGTCATCCTTATAGAATTGTCGGAGCTGGTCGAGGAGGTGTGTGTTGGCCAGATTCACGAGAGGGACCAGCCAGCCCTTTCCTTCAAAATCATCAAACTCAGCGCGAATCAGTGTTTTCCCCACCTTTGGGTCAAAAATGCCACCTTGAATTTCTGAATGACCATCGACCTCAATAAACTTCAGCTTCCAGAACCACTGGTGAAGGTTCATCAACCCCAAAGGCCAGCATCCTCGAGCGAAAGTGGGATGCTTGCGAATCCACTGTGAAGTCGATTTATCCGCTGTGACGAAGAAACGAGCGCGTTTGAGAAGCTTCTTGGTCGGGATGTGGATGAACTCAATCTCCAGCAGGTCATCGAGGACGTCAGGCCGATTGGTTTTCCTGAACTGGCGGCAGCTCTCGTAGATGTCGAGTTCCTCTGCCATATCACGACAAACGGTCGATAATTTGCTGGGCGCGGGTCTCAGAAAAGAGATCCCAAACACCTTGGTGCTTCATCTTCGTTCCTTTCGAATTGCAGACCGGGACGCTGCCGAACATGTCCTTAAACTTCACCAGGAGAGCACGCTCCAACCGAAACCAAGTGCGGACGTGTTGCCGCTGGCGACAACTCACGATCGCAACGGTGAAGCTCTTAACGCCATGGAGTGTGAGAATCTTGTTGGCCCGATAGGCGACGCTCGACGCAATTCGAGAGAGTCCTCTTTTCGTCGTGCCGATGTAGGCAATTTTGGACCATTTGCTCCCATATTTCAGTTCCTTGCTCGCCTTGATTACATAAACCAAACGGGTTTTTCCGATGCTCAGCCGTGTGACATGCATCGCATCTTCGTTTGGGAGGTTGATACTCAGGCGGCGTGTTGACATGGTTATTGGTAGTTTCCCGCCACGCTCAACTCCCCGCTCAGCAGCTTCGGCAGCAGCGTGTCGCGCAGGGTGGCGAAGGTGAGGGATTGGATCATTGCTTAGTCTCGAGTGAGCGGAACAGTTCAGCTCCGAGGCTTTTCAGTCGGGCCACAAGCTCGCGCACCTCGGAAGCAGCGATGGAAGCTTTGCGACCGAGCAGTGACGGCGATTCTCCGGTCACCGACAGGTAATCCTCGTCCACCACGCCCATCCTGTGCGCCAGCAGGTGCCGTTTCTGAAAGGCGCGCAGAATATGCTCCCAGTCCGCAGGCGTCGCTGTTGCGGTGAAATCTATGCTAAATTGCTCCTTCACGCGCTCACGGGCAGCGGCGATGTTCTGGAACCGAATCTCGGCAGCCTTCGCCGGTTTTGCTGCCTTCGTTGAGAATACCCGGCAGGTCTCCCGGCCGAAGCCGTCGAACGCTGAAACGCAATCTTCAAGCGCGTTCTCAATCAAGTGCTGCGCAATTTGTGGCTCTTGCGTCTCCGCGACCACCAAGAGTTTCTGAATTAATTCGAGATTCTTATCCAGAATTTGCAGCGAATTGTGAACTGCACAATCAGGGCAGAAGCCGAATACTCCGTAGATTGTGTAGCGCAGTGTGCATCGTTCGCAGACCACTTCGGTTTCCAATTTGGATTCGCGGTAACGGCGAATCACCGTTGGCTGACCGCTTACTTCCATGCTGATGCCAATCCCGAATGCGCCTCTCGGCCTGTGATTGAACTCCAGCGACTTCAAGTCTTTCAACAGTGCCCCTGTGACCTCACGCATCACCACAGACTTTGCATACTCGACCTGTGCCTTGGTGAAGAACTTGTCGGAACCGGCTCCGTGACCGCAATACGGGCAATGGCACGGGAGGTTCTCGCCTTTGAGGCCAGTTCCCGGCTGGAGTTTGAAGTAGCCCTCGCATTCGACCATCGGACACTCACGGCCAATGAACCCTTCATCGTCGAGCGGTAACGAGATGCTGAACTCGGTGCCGAGATTGCGCAGATGCTTCAAACTGAGACCTCCTTCTGAACGATTGCCACGCATAAATCCCTGCTCAGCAGCTTCGGCAGCAACGTGTCAAGGAGGGCAGCGAGAGTGAATTCCACGGTGCGATTCATTCAGTTTCCTCTTCGGGGAGATTGGCAGCTTTCGCTCGTTCGTTCATGTATCCTTCACGGTCCAGTTCATAGAGAATTTGGCTGGGGCGATAGCGATAGGCCTCGTTGATGACGATCTCGAAGCTGTCAGCGTCGATTTGGATGTCAGCCACGCGATCAATGTTGTGGTTTTCTGAATCCTCCTCGTTAAATGGTGCCCGTGTGTAACGGAGATTGGTAGTGCGGGCAAAGTGCGCCTCGAAAAGGAGCACGGCGATTGTCTCCGCAGTTCTGACTGCCATGAGACGGTGCCAGTCACCCAACTTGATGTGGTGAGCATCGCGACCATGTGCCAGCGGACCGAACGCATCACGCATAGCCTCTAAACCACCGGCAGCTCCAGTCATCCCCCGAACCATCTGCTGGAGGCACTCGCCTCCTTCGTCATCGTTGAGGTCGAGGGCCTGAGTTGTCTTTCGGATCAGCGTTCCAGGGGATTCACGAGCCCCGATGTCTTTACCGCGTTCGTTGAGGATCGTCTTGCAAACCGCTTCGATGAGGCACTTGGCACCATCAATCGCTGTGTCCGATTCTTCACGGAGACCTCGTTCAATGGTTTCGACGATTTCCTCCAGATGGGTTGAGTCCCATTCCTCAAGAATCTGGCGGGCACCATGAAGTTGGATGTCGTGAGCCATAGTTAGGACGTTACACGAATTTCCCCACTCAGGAGCTTCGGCAACAGCGTGTCGCGCAGGGTGGCGAGGGTGCGGGATTGGTGGAGGTTGGCGGTGATTTGGGCGTAGAGTGGCGCGACTTTGGCGGTGAAGGCGGTCATGAGTTCCTTCGGTGGCAGCACGACGCGGATGGGGCGGAAGTTCTGTTTGCTGATTTCGGCGAAGGTGGTGCCGGTGGCGCGGCTTTCGATCTCGGCCATGTTCGTCTGGCACCAGTTCAGCATGAAGAAGTTTGAGGCGCGCGCGCTGCACTTCAGCGCGATGAAGCCCTGATTGATGGCAACGGGCATGGCGGCGATGGCGAGGTAGCCGACGGGAGCGCGGGAGGAAAGCAGCAGCGTTCCGGCGGGAAGCAGGCCGGAGGAAATCTTCGCGATGCCGGCGTCTGTGAGCTTGCGGTCGGTGTCGAGGAGGATGGGCGCTTGGAGCGAGGAGAAGTCCTTCGGCGTCGTCCAGCGGTGCGCGCCGCCTTCCCAATACTTCGGCTCGACGGTGCTTGGCGTTCCTCCGCCGACGCAATCGACAACTTCGCCAACGGGCTGGATGGTCCAGCCTTTGGGGATGTGTCCGGCTTCGGAGTCTTGGAACGAGTCGGGGAAAAGGGCGGCGGTGGCGGGGTCGAGGGCGGCGGTGGCGGGGTCGAGGGCGGCGGTGGCGGGGTCGAGGGCGGCGGGGGGGCGGCCGTCGAGTTTGGCGCGGACGGGGTCGAAATCCACGAACCAGCTCTGGAACAGCGCCCGCGCCATCGCCTCCAGCGTCGCGTTCATCCGCCGGTTCAACTCGATCTTGTCGTCCAGCGCCCCAAGCACCGCCGCGATGGCTTTTTGCTCGATGAGGGGTGCCGCTTTTGTCCGCACGACTTTAAGTCCGCCCTGCGTCATCAGCGGTTGAGCGCTGCCAATCGCTGTTCGCTGAAGTTCGAGCGAACCGAGGAGGTAGAACAAATAGCGGATGTCATTGCCGGCCTTCGGCAACGCAACGATAGCATTATCCGTTACCCACGACGCTCTCGGAACAAAGTGAACGCAGCCGCAATATGCGCCGACCCGTCCAATCACGATTGCTGGTTCTGGATACAACACTTCGTCGGAACGGGCTATCTGCCCATTTGAGCCGAAGACCGGATGTTTGCCACCAGCGGTGTATTTCTCTGGCGAGATAGCTTTGCCGTTTCGGAAGTCGGCGATGTCGCCCAGCGACACGTCTGCGAAGGAGCTATTGCCCATAAACCGCGCCTCCTTCCGCAGCGAGGCAACGGTTGTGCCGCCCCTTCAGGGCTTGATGAAATGATGACGCATACCCAGGTCGTTGCCCTGGGCTGGTATGTGCCGCACCGTTGGTGCTGAAATTACCCCCCATAACCCAGCCCCCTCAGGTTTGCTTTGATGGCCTGCTCCAGTTTCGCGGCCTCGGCGAACTGGGCGTGCAGTTCGGCGACGAGGCGCGGCATCTTTTCCTCGAAGGGGTCGCCGTCGTCTGCGACTTCCTCGGCACCGACGTAGCGGCCGGGCGTGAGGACGTGGCCGTGCGCGGTGATTTCGGCGGTGGTAGCGGATTTGCAGAAACCGGCGACGTCCGCATACGCGGCCGGGTTGAGAATTGCAGGTTGAGAGTTGAGAGACGGAGCAGAACGCCAGGCGTGGTAGGTGTTGGTGATTTTCTCCAGGTCGGCGTCGGTCAGCTCGCGGTGGACGCGGTCGATGAGGGTGCCGAGTTTGCGGGCGTCGATGAAGAGCGTCTGTTTGCGGCGGTCACGGAAGCCGCGTTTGGCGTCGGCGTTTTTGTTTTTCGCGAGGAACCAGAGGCAGACGGGTATCTGCGTGCTGTAGAAAAGCTGGCCGGGGAGGGCGACCATGCAGTCGACGAGGTCGGCCTCGATGAGGGCGCGGCGGATGTCGCCCTCGCCGGACTGATTGGAGGACATGCTACCATTGGCGAGGACGAAGCCGGCCATGCCTTGCGGGGCGAGGTGGTGGATGAAGTGCTGCACCCAGGCGAAGTTGGCGTTGCCCTTGGGCGGGACGCCGAACTGCCAGCGCACGTCGTCGTCCTTCCGGAACCAGTCGGAGTCGTTGAAGGGCGGGTTGGCGAGGACGTAGTCGGCGCGGAGGTCGGGATGGAGGTCGCGGCGGAAGGTGTCGGCGTGCTCGGGGCCGAAGTCGGCCTCGATGCCGCGCAGGGCGAGGTTCATCACGGCGAGGCGGCGGGTGGTGGCGTTGCTCTCCTGGCCGTAGATGCTGATGTCGCCGAGCTTGCCGCCGTGGGATTCGACGAATTTTTCCGACTGCACGAACATGCCGCCGGAGCCGCAGGCGGGGTCGTAGATGCGGCCCTTGTAGGGGGCGAGCATCTCGACGAGGCAGCGCACGACGCAGGACGGCGTGTAGAACTGGCCGCCGTTCTTGCCCTCGGCGCTGGCGAAGCGGGTGAGGAAATACTCGTAAACGCGGCCGAGCAGATCGACGGAGCGATGGGTTTTCTCTCCTTCGCTCGCGGCGGTGAGCTGGATTGTGGCGATGAGATCGATCAGCTCGCCGAGGCGCTGCTTGTCGAGGCCGGGGCGGGCGTAGTCCTTGGGCAGGACGCCTTTGAGGCGCGGGTTGTCGCGCTCGATGGCGACCATGGCGTCGTCCACGATCTTGCCGATGGTGGGCTGCTTGGCGTTGGCCTGGAGGTGGGACCAGCGGGCATCGGCGGGCACCCAGAAGACGTTCTCGGCTTTGTATTCGTCGGGGTCTTCGGCATTGGCCCCGGCGTAGTCGCCCTGACCAGCGAGGAGCTTGGCGCGGTGTTCCTCGAAGGTGTCGGAGATGTATTTGAGGAAGATGAGGCCGAGGACGACGTGCTTGTATTCCGCCGCGTCCATGTTGTTGCGGAGCTTGTCAGCGGTGAGCCAGAGCTTGGCCTCAAAGCCGAGGTTGGCGGTGGAGGCGCTTTCTTTTGCGGGTCGTGCCATGCGATGAAATGTCCTTACCCCAATGGATTACGCAGGAAAAGTGCGAGTTGAACCCCCGCTTGGCAAGCCGGAACCGAATCCAGTTTCGGCGGCTAGATCCCCTCCGCCTGCCTGAACCCCGCCAGCAAATCACAAACAGCCCCCTCGTCCCGGCGGAGCTGCCAGCACGCGGCGTCCCGGGCGGCAGCATAGGCAACGCACGCGGAGCCCCACTCTCTCCCCGGCCCCCCGGCATACTCCGCCGCGCGGCCCTCCAACCACGCCGCCAGTGCGCCCGGATGGTCGGCAACCTGCGACCGGAGGTAGTCAAGGATGCAGGCGCGCTGCTCCGGGGACGGCTCCGGCGGCGACCGGTCCAACGGCAAATTGAGCGGTGGCACCGCCTGCCAGCCGGGACACGGTGGAGCATCGAGCCACTCGATCAGGGCGGACTTGTTTTGCGCGAGGAGCGCTGCGAAGTCGGGCGGGCAGGCCGTCCCATAGACTGCCAGCCGACGCTCCACCTCCAACCGCAGGCCCAGAGCTTGCGCCTGGCGCAACAGATCGAGCGGCTTCATAGGTTTAGGAGAGGGGCTTCAGCGGAGGACAGCTTTGTCGGCTGGACTGGAGGAGAAGTGTCCGCACTGTCCGCCGAGGGTGAGGCCGATGGAGCCCCGGACAATTCGGACAGGTTTTTGCCAGTCGGTCCCGATGAAATCGCCAAGCCTTTCCAGCCGCGCTGAAGCTTTCCACGGGCGTCAGGAACATCATGGCGCACCGTAAGTCCGAACAGGCGGACGACTACGTCCGCGATGCCGCTGGTGAACTTGTTCTTCGGCACTGCGCCCCAGCCGTGCTCCGTGCAGAACTCAACGTAGGCCGCGAAAGCGTCGGTTGCGGTCAACATCTCACCGGAGGCGCGACGCAATCCCTCGCGGGCGAAGACGGCGAGGCTGTCGGATTCCAGTAGCAGGTTGTCCACCACCGCTTGCTGCCGGGTGTTCAAGTGCAACTGCCAGCCGTCGGCGCGGAACTTGTCGAGGCCGTCCAACATCCAGTTCAGGACTCCGGCTGCCTCCTGTTCGAGAATCAGCTTGTCCATGTTCGCCACCACTCGCTCCGGCTTCGGCTTGCGATACTCGATGATGACCAACCGCCGCCGCCACGCGTCCACGTCGCCCTCCAGATGCACGGTGAGCCGCGAGTTGCATGTGGCGAGGACGTTGAACCGGCAGGTGATGGCGGGGGATTCGTTAGAGTTCTTGAATTCGAGCGTCACCGGATCGCCGCCTGTGAGCGCCTTCAAGAAAGACGCGCCGCGATGGCTCAGAAAATTGTCCGGCACGTCCGCACCGTAAAGGAGTGACTTCCCCATGAACCGCCCCAGCTCAAACCGCTCGCCAAGCAACTGCGGCCGTAGGGAAGCCAGGTTGCGCTCGCCGATGATGCCGGTGAGCACGCGCACGAACGTCCCCTTGCCCCCGCCCGCAGTTCCGGCCAGCAGCATGATGCGCTGCGCCAGGTTCTCGCCCAGCAGCGCCATGCCGCAGTAGCGTTGCAGCAATTCCAAATCGTCCTCGTCCAGCGCCGCACGCATCAGGGTGTCAAGGAAGAGCGGGCACTTCGCGCCGGAGGTGTAGGTCGCGGCGAGTTTGTTCCGGCGGCGATAGCTCGGACTAAAGGGCAGGAGCGTCCGATCCCTTAACCGCAGCATCCCGTTGGCACACGGAATGAACTCCGTCAGGTCCGAGGCGAAGAAGTCGTGTAGCACTTCCAACCACCCGCGCGCTTTGCGGAGCACGCCGCTCAGGCTCGCGGCATCGCGGAGGCGGTATTCGAGCGCCTTGGTATCGCAGCCGTGCTTGCAAGCGTTGTGGCAGTCCAGCAGCAGGCGGCTCCAGCGGGTGAGCAGCAGTTCCGGGCGCTGCGGGCCAAACACGCCTTCGCCCGGTTCGTAGGTGTAAAACTTCTCCTCCGTCGGCATGAAGACCGTCGGTGCGTCCGGGCTGCCCTTAGCCCCCATCGTGGCAGCGAGGAAGTCCTCCCCGATGTCCTTCACGACGAGGTTGCCGTCTTTGTCCGCCTCCTCGCGGATCGCGCCACCCAGCTCAGCGGCGGAGAGTCCGGGGAATTTCTCGGTGAACCATTGCGCTGGCGAGACCACCGCCGGCACCGGTTGCTGGGCGAACGTTGGCGCAGCGTCCATGAACGCACGGAGCGCTGCCGCCGTGCCGCCGGCGGCGAAGTAGTCGGCGGCGTCCTTCACCGCGCGCCCATCCAAATCTGGACACTCGATGACCTTCACGCTGGCCGCGACGCCATGCAGCTTGCCCGCCACCTTGACGGCAGCGGCCCGCCCCGGTGCGTCCTTGTCCGCGACGATGACGACTTGGGCGCCGCGCATTGTGTGGGTGTGGTCGTCCAGCCACTTGCCCGCGCCGCCGGGGTTGCACGTCGCCGCGAAGCCGCGCTCCACCAACGACAGCACGTCTTTCTCTCCTTCCACCACGACCACGCGCTTGCCCGCTGCGACGGCGGCAATGGTTTCCGGCAGGCGGAACAGCACCTTGCGCACGCCCTTCGTGCTCCAGTTCCATCCGCCTGTTCCGTCCGGCCTCCCCTGGCGGAAGTCCTTCGGCTCAAAGCGGCAGACTTGGAACAAGAGCACGCCGCTCTCGTCGTTATAGTCGTAGGTCGCCACGATGCGGGCCTTCGCGGTCTGCCCGCTCTGCTTCGCGTTGTCCGCGAAGAGGTCCGACAGCTTCAACCCCATCGCCGCGACGACGCTTTCTGTAACGCAGCCGGCCAGGCACTTGAGCAGAATCCGCCCGTCTTTGCCTGTGCCGATGCTCAGGCTGGGGCGCTGGTCGTCGTGCGCGGGGCAGCAGGCCATCCAACCGTCGCCTAACTTCGTGACGCTCTTGAGCAACTTGAGGAGTTCGTCAATGCGCATCGCACACCTCCTGCCGCAGGGCGGCAATGTGAGCGGTCCGCCCGATGTTGAAAGCCCTCGGCGTGGCTGCGCTCCCAACTCCGAATTCTTCGGTCATGCTTTCGATTTTCCAAAATGTTTCGCGCCCACCCCCTGCGTGACAGGGGGTAGCAAAAAGGGGGGTGGGGTGGGTCCCCTCAGTGCGCCCCGGGAAAAGAATGCTTGGCCACCCACAGTCGGTGTCTTGAAGCGGTTGCGCTGCAAGAATGCCTTGGACGGGTTTCATACCGCACCTGCCTTTCGAGGCGCTTGGTGGTTTTGGGCGAACTCCCCGGCGGCGGCTCGGCGTTCGAAGTCGGCAATCGTCTCACGGGAGACATAGACACGCCCGCAGATGTTAACGGTGGTGAGCCAGCCTTTACGCCGCCAGCGCCAGGCCGTGATTGGCTGCACGCCAAGGGATGCGAGCCATGTGTTGAGGGCTACGAGGTTGCCGACGCTGTCATTGCTTGGAACAACTTGAGGTTGCATGCCCGCAGCTTTGCTCAGGCATGCAGTTTGCGCGTGGACAGCAAGTTACCCTCGCTTCTTGTCCACCAAAGGCTTGCGTGTCCTGATCCTTGGCGGACGCAGGAGCTTAAGGCGCTTGCGCCATTTACGGACAGAATCCAGAGTTGGTCTGGCCGTGGGAAATACATCTTGGCAAATATCTGCTACGATTTGGTCCGTGGCATAACAAAGTGGAGGTAATTGTCCCCTGGCTCCGCAAGCCTCAAACCAATTTCTCACAATGAATTGAGCCACACGGTCGACCCGGTCGGGGAAAAAATCAGGTTGTCGCGTCTTTGGGCTGCTACCGATTTCCAAAGCTTTACCGAGTCGGATAAACCACCTTGTGTTGTTCGCCTCCAGCTCTGTTGAGATGTGTTCCCGAACTGTTTGGTCCTTCAGGTTCATGCTGCCTTCTTCAATTCTTCGCAGAACGTTCTCCGAGTGATACGGATCTCCATTCGGTTTGTATTTCACCCGCTTTCCCTTCCATACCAACAGCATTCCTGCCCGACGCGCGCTCCGATAGACTCTGCATAGAACACGGATTCTTGGTTGTCCAATCGCGGCGACGCGCTTTGGTAACCCTTTAAGCATGGCCGCAGTAGGAGTCCCCTTCATCCATCGCTCCAGCGGCGTAGGGCGGGTATCCCAGACTGGGCATTCGTCCCTCAGTGCTACAATCCAAGCCCTTGCCGGGGCTTCTTCGATCCAAGACGCACACTGCGGAAAGGCGGGTTGCTTTGCGTTGTTGCTCATGCGACGGATGCAGCCAAAGCTTGCGGTCCAAAGTTGATGCGTTGTGCCTGCTGTTTGGCGTGCTCGTTGGACAGATGCCCGTAAACCTTGCCGATCAGGACTCCGCCGTCCTTGTGTCCCACCCATCGCGCAATGGTCATGTAATCAATCCCTGACATCACGCAGTAGGAAATGAAGAAGTGCCGGCAGTCATGGAAGACAATCGAGCCCAGGCCGGACTCTTTGCGGGCAATCCGCAGGCTTTCCATGAAGGTCTTGGTGGACGCGTCCTTGTCGCCGCGCTGGGGCGAGGGAAACAGGAATTGCGAATCCGGGGCGCGGCGGCTGTGCATCGCGCGCAGGTGCTCTTCGAGCTTGGTGTTGAAGTCCACCACCCGGCTTTCATGGTTCTTGGCCAGGCCGTCCGCGCCGATGGTGAGTTGTCCGCGCTCGATTTCCACGTCCGCCCAGCGGAGGCGGAGGGCCTCATTGCGCCGCGCGCCGCTGTAGGCCATGAGCCAGAGGTAGTCGGCGAGCTGCTGGCCGTTCTTGGAGTTCGCCTTGGCCGCCGCGCACAGACGTTCGATCTCCGCCGCAGTGACCAGCCCGCGCTTTTTGGCCGTCCACTTCAAGGGGCGCAGGTTCTCCGTGGGCAGGAATTTTAGCCAGCCATCGTCGATGGCCAGCTTCAAGACGTTACGGAGGGCGATTACGTCGAGGTTCACCGTGCGCCCCGAAATGCCCGCGGCCTGCCGGTTGGCGCGAAAGGCGTTGATCTGGGCCTTGGTGATCCGGTCCAGCCGCGTCTCGCCCATGTGCGCCACCCAAAGGGCCAGCGCACCCCGCTCCTTGGTAAGCGTGGCCGGCCGCTTGGCGTCAGTCAGCTTGGCGAAGTGGGCGAAGTAAGTCCGGACGTAATCGGCGAGCTTGGGCGTGCGTTGCAGCACGGGAAGCCGGTTGTTGTCGCGCTGCCCCAGGAGCTCCGCGAGGGCCTTCTGCGCCTGCGGAACGGTCTGCGCGGCTTCGAGCCGCGTGCGGATGGTTTTCTTGCGTCCCTCCGCGTCTTCGATCTTGAGTTGGGCGTAGAACTTCCCATTGCGCACCCATAGCCCCCGGATGGGCTGCTTGCGCCCGTCGAGAACCTTGGAGTAGTTTGCGCCCGATGTTTTTGCGCCCTCAACCTGATTTTGCGCGTTGCCTGCCGTTGCTTCCGGTTTCATGGGGCAACAGTAGCACAAATAGTAGCACAAAGTCAAATTGGGATCAGGAAGTGCGCGTAAACACCAATACAAACAAGGTAGCCGGTGTGGCGAAATGGCAGACGCACGGGACTTAAAATCCCGGGACCCTAAAAAGTCGTGCGGGTTCGAGTCCCGCCACCGGCACCATTCCTCGGTTTACTCAGTAAGCCTCGTATTTTTCACGTTTCAACCGGTCCTAGATTCCTTTGGCATAACGTCCCGGCATAACAGCGGCCTTCCTTTTCCTGCCGTTTCTCGCCATTCGGTCCTTCATGCCCGCGCGTAGGAAATGCCTTCTGTCACCGGGTTGGAAAGCGCGAATCCACCTCATGCTTCCCCGGTCTTGATGGGAATGTGAGGAAATCACGACCGGGCAAAGGAAGTGTGCCCAGCGATACTTGCAACCGTTGCGTGTAGATCAAGCCGCCCTCACGCGCCATGCGAGTGACAGCGGGGCGGTTTGCGGGCGGGGCGGGGCGGAACGGTTCCGGGGGAAGGGGTTGCCGGGCACCTTTGGGGCATGGCCGGGGTGTGCGGTTACAAGGCATACCTAGGGCTTCTTAACCCGACGCCAAATCCTGAAATCACAGGAGTTGCAGTCCCTTGCAGCGCTTGGCTAGCGAACCAACCGTCGCGGCGGCGAGGCCTTTGCGTGGAGTTGATGTGCATATGCTTCATGGGCTGCTGTAAGGCGAGCTGAGCACTGCCAAGTGACTCCGACAAGCTCTGTATCCGTGGGGAAGCTCGATTGTGGGAAAAACAGTTTTGCGTTTGCTGTCGGTTCGCCGCAGGTGGGTAAGAGGCGGTAGCTAGAAAACCCAGCCGGTATGAGTTCGGCAAGAGGCGACAAAACCACCATCATTGCGGTCCGTGAGAAGACACCGGACACGAAGATGCCATCAAGCCGTGCGTGGGAATCGATTCCCATCGGTGCGTCTCCGTAAGATGGGTCAAGAGCCTGACACAGCGCCAGCGCGAGTGTGAGATGTCCTCTGATGCCATCAAGGGGGCGCAGCACCCGCTCCCGAAGGGTATAAACAGGCGAATAATTGTGAGTCGGGTTGGAAATGTGCCAAAGGAGTCCTTCGAGCTTCCAAAGCCACCGCACGACGACTTCGGCCTCGTTGTCTGACAGGCCGCGCCCGGATTCGATGTCGCCTAGGATGCGGCTCATGGGCTCCTCTAACTCGGTGCCAAAGTCACGGTTGCATAGTGTGCATAGCGGGAGAGTTGCTCGGTGCGCTGGAATGCGTTTGCCCGGCATCCACCGGATTGAAGTCTTGTCGGTCCCAGTGCGCGTGATGAGCCATTTAGGAAACGGGTGCTCCTTGTTCTTTGGATTCGTGCGCGAACCGCATGCCACACAGAGCTCTTTGAACTGACGAAGATGCTTCACAGACGGGATAGGCCTAGCTCAGCGACCCGGCACACAGGACGCAACGATTGCCAACCACGACGCCATGCCGGGTTCGCTGGAGCGCATGGTTAGGCCATTCGCTCACGCTACCTTGTCGCCACTCCAAATCCGCCATCAAGCTCTCTGAAGCCATACCAGTCGTAAAGGTGACACATGAAATCATCGTCGGTCAGGTCGAAAACCGTCTTCGTAATCACGTCTCTGTCCCGGCCGGGCGCAAAGACACGGAACGCGGTTCGTTCGCGGCCTGGCTCTTTGATGAAGACCTTCGCGATACGGAACTGACCGCCTCCAAGAATGGCTAGTATCGCGAGCAGAATAATGGCTGCGTGTCGAAAGCGCATGGCGGCCTAACGACCCAAGCTCAGCGACCCGGCGCACGGGACGCAATGATTGCCAACCACGACGCCATGCCGGGTTCGCTGCAGCGCATGGTTAGGCCGCATTTCAGTGGTGTCTCTCACAAACAATAATCGGTGCGCCGTCTCGACTGCTCCACTCGGAAGCAAAGTAGCAATAGCCGTCCGGAAAAGCATCCAAAGATGCGCGGGACTCAGGCGTTGCCAAACGTGGCTGTGCCTCTCTCTTCCAAAAGTCGTAGCACCCGCCGAGTGAAATCCAGCGCGGTGACACGCCGACATCGGCGACGACAAACTGAACCCGCCCGACTTGCAGCAAACTCGTAATGTCATCCGCGCTGACCCATCGGACACGCGAGGTAGTCGTAAACCCGTCGTCGCGCCACAACTCTGTGAGTGGTAACTGAGTCACGACTTTGAGGGTGGCGTCCATGCGGCCTAACGACCCAAGCTCAGCGACCCGGCACACGAGGGCGTTCGATTGCAACCTGGCCGCGATGGCCGGATTCGCTGCAGCGCATGGTTAGGCTGCTGATCGTATCTCTGTCTCATGGCTCTGGATGATACTGCTAATCTGCTGCCGATGCCGTGCAATAAAAACCAAGTCGAACATCTCCGGGATCAAGAACACCGCGCCAAGGAAAGCAACGACTGTCGTGCTCGTCCGACTAAACGCCCCAAGCCAAAGCATGGCCGCTATCACGAGCGCTACCAGAATCGTCTTGGCCGTCGCCAACTGCCAGCGCGTCACGAGCGGCAGAACATACTGTCGCCACACGAACCGACGCTGAACCTTCGACAGGGTCGTCCACTCCGGCAGTCCGAGAAGTGCAAGGTTTGTAAGCATAGCGTTGACGGCCTAACGACCCAAGCTCAGCGACCCGGCGCACGGGACGCAACGATTGCAACCGCGACGCTCCCGCCGGGTTCGCTGCAGCGCATGGTTAGATGCTTCGCTCATTGTGATCTCTTCGGAGCAATTGTTCCGATAAGCAAGCCGCCGTCTTTCGTCCAAGAGGCCTCAACGGGCTCGGCCACCTCGTTCCCAACCATTATTATCGTGACTGGCTCTGGGTGGCCAGAAGAAGTCGAAGTGGCGATAGAACTGGAGCTTGAGCCACGAGACTTCTCGCCACGCTTCGGAAAGCTGAGTTCGGCCATCGCGGTGGATAGTTTTGCAAGATATACACCACCCTTATGGCGAATCACGGAATACAACGTGCGCTTTTCCAGACTGAGGATGCTCTCAGATCTAAACTGGGAATCGAAGGTCAAGCCCGAGTCATGAAACCGCACCAGACCATTCGTTGGATACCAGAAAACCTCAAAATGACACGTGTCTGCTGGAAGTGTATCGGGTAGCTCGTAATAGAGAGGCGGCTTGTCACGTTCGGCAATCTCAAGTATCCGGTATTCACCTTCGTAGGGGGCAATCATGCCAGCTCTCGGTTGAGACTTACAGTAAAGGGATACCACAGTCTGCGTATCTGGAATGCTCACCGTTCCTAGCCGTGTGGGTTTCAGGTCGTCGTAGTCCGTCGGATAGAATATCCAAACAAGAAAGGCGGCAAGAGCACCTAGAAAAGCGATGAGAAGCAATCGTTTGTGACGCATACTCGCTGGCATCTAACGACCCAAGCTCAGCGACCCGGCCCGCGAGAGCGTTCGATTGCAACCGCGACGCTCCCGCCGGGTTCGCTGCAGCGCATGGTTAGGCCGCCGCGTCGTCATACTGGAAATCTCGTCGTCAAATAATCCTCAACAAATCGCAGCGGGTCATCGCCAGAAACCCTGTCGAATCCCTTCGCCGTCTCCTGCTTCCACTCATTCGGGGCGCTGCTGTCGCGAATCGGGGAACTCTCGACGGTGATGTAACCGTCGCGACCGTCCCAGAAAAAACGCACCGCCTCGTGATGTTTGCGGGCGATAAGTTGCCAGCAACCGAAATGCGAATACTCGGCGTGAAGCGAGCCAACGACGATGTCGCGTGCGGCAAGACGCTCGGCAAGCTCAGATAACTCTCTGATGAACTTCGCGGCATGTTGTGACTGACGCTCCATCGCGCGGCCTAACGACCCAAGCTCAGCCACGCCGGACCAGTGACGTGGCCCGCGAATGCGGAACTGAAAACGCCAACCGGCGTTGGCTGCAGCGCATGGTTAGGCATACGTCGTCCTCACTCTCTTTTTCTTGTCTGCTTCCAAAGCTCTCTGAAATCTCTCCGCCTGTCGAGCGGTCAACTGCACGTGCTTCAACAACCGAGTCAACTTGGTGCGGATATACTGCGAGCGGAAGAAATAGGGCCGAACCTCAAGAAAGGCCACCGCGTCCTCGATAGCGCGACTGTCTCCAGCCTGAATCTTTTTCAGAGCAGACGCGTAGCCTCCGGGGAAGGCCAGTGCATCATACTGGCTGTGGAACTCAGCACACGCCTTCGACCACTCTGCGCGTGCCTCTGGACTGCTGTCTCGCCGCTTGACCGTGTCATGGATGCGCTCGTGCAATTCGGTAACGCGCTTGGCGTTCTCCTGAATGATGCTACGAGGCTCAAGCTTCTGTTTCACGGTGGTGCGAGTATGCCTAACGACCCAAGCTCAGCGACCCGGCGCACGGGACGCAACGATTGCAAACCGCGACGCTCCCGCCGGGTTCGCTGCAGCGCATGGTTAGGCCACATGGTCACAACTCTCCCTCATCGTCGGATACGAGAAACCCGATGCTCTTGAAAACGTCGGCAACTCTCTGAACCACTGACTCGTCATCCTCTGAAGCGAAGCGAAAGCCCGCGCCAGTCACAACGCCGTCCTTGATGGTCAAATCCAAAGCGGACTCAACACCGTCGAGAACCAACCAGTGACCGAACTGGTCTGGCTGCTCCGTGCAAGCGATGCCCGCTGAAGTGAAAGCTGCAACGACCGACTGCGGCGTCGCTGTCGGCGTGACGCCGTTCGGTGGGTAGATGTAAAGCTCGTATGCCATAAGCGCGTGGTAGTGGCCTAACGACCCAAGCTCGGCGACCCGGCGCACGAGACGCGAGAATTGCAACCGCGACGCTCACGCCGGGTTCGCTGCAGCGCATGGTTAGCCTGCTTCATTTTGCAACTGGACTCAAAAGAACCTCTACGTGGCTCGTCTGCTGTGTCGCAAGGTCAATCGAGGCGGCATCATATCCGTCCCGCCTCACAATCAGTGTGCGGCCCGGCGGTGCAAAGTCAGCCATAATAATCACCAAATCACGCCGCGAGACCGGCGGTATGGAGAACTGACCCTCCTTGCCTGTGATGACGGGCCGCGACTTGCCGGAGTAGTCGGGAACAGACGCAGATGCTCCACTGACGGGTAAACGCGTCTGCGAATCCAACACAACGCCTGTCGCTCCCATGCTGACGGCGTGCTTCTGCAACGTGCATCCCGAGCAAAGAAGCCCGAGAATTAGCAGACTCAAAATCGTGGAGGTTTTCACGAGGCGCTCGATGCAGGCTAACGACCAAGCTCAGCGACCGCCGGGACAGCGACGGTGGAGCGCAAGGCCGACATTCTATTACCTGAACGGTGGAACGGTGTGCGCCCACGGCGGTTCGCTGGAGCGCTCTGGTTAGACATTATTTCGTCGAAAGCCCAAATCATAAGCGACAAAAATCAAAGCAACTCCGAGCGTAGCGAGCACTCCAATGAAAACATAATCGCTCCAACTGCCCCACTGAAAAAGAGTCGAACTCGAAAAGACTCGATGGAACATCACGGCGATGTAAATCGCGGCTGCTCCTAGTGCCATGCCAAAAAGTCCTGCAACTCTCTTCAAAATCTTCATGGTGCGATGATGTCTAACGACCCAAGCTCAGCGACCCGGCCCCCGAGGGCGTCCAATTGCAACCTGGACGCGATGGCCGGGTTCGCTGCAGCGCATGGTTAGGCGGCTTTTCGTGTTCTGTAGCCATACCAAATCAAAAAACCAACAACGCAAATGACTCCGAGTGCCGTGAGGCGATGAACCTTCTGAAGCTCTGGTCGGAGACTCTCGGGCCAGCCCAACACCCAGAACAAGATATAGCAAGCGATACACGGGCCGATAGTGAGAAGCGGAAACCAGAAGTAGGCTGCCCAGTCGGCGGCCCGTCGGGCGCGCGCTCGATTGCGTTGCCAACGGTCGGGATGCCGCTGTCGCCAAATCTCGGAGGCGCACTCTGCGAACTCACGGCGTCGGTCGGGTGAGAGACGGAGTGAAATCCGTGTGCCCCGATCACTGCGAGCACCGTCACGGCCCAGCGAATCGAGCTCATCCCAGCGGATGGAAGCGAACGGACAACCTCGGCGGTGCTCGTGAATGCCGTCGTCATCGACTGTCACAAGTCGCTTCCACAACGGATGATTGAATGTGCGTGTCACGTGACGCGCTCCAAGCCGCCTAACGACCCAAGCTCAGCGACCCGGCGCACGAGACGCATGGATTGCAAACCCTG
>CAZOCL010000021.1:0-36081 GCA_964578245.1 uncultured Klebsiella sp.
TCAACTACCGCGCCGAGGCCGACGGCGTCACGGTGGACAAGGTCATCACCAAGCTGGTGGAGCATGTGCGAGGACAGCCCGCCTGAATGCCCTTCATGCGCCACACCATCGAAACCGGAAGCGACATCGCGGCGTGGTGTGCCTTCGACCCCGGAGCGGTGACCGCGGAATTACCGGCATCCCCCGGCTCGATCGAATGGAAGAAACTGGGAGCACTCCAGGCCAGGAACCAGTTGTGGCTGCACTCGACCGGCGGGGACGGAACCTACCTCGTCCAGGTGCTGGTGGATGAGAGTTTGCCGGAATCCTTCACGCCGCATGCCAAGCCGATTGGCGAGCCGGCCAAGCTCCAGGTGCCGACCGGCACCTTGCGCGTGAGCGGAGCGGAAGACCTCACCAGCGTCCCCATCCGCCCCAATCCAACTGAGACAGTCAACATCCCGGCAGGCACTTACAATGTGAACGCCTGGGCGCTCGAGTGGCCCGAAGACATGGTCGCCGCCAAACTCACGGAAGGCTTGGATGAAGCGACGCTGCGCCAGCGAAGTCGGATCGGGCTGGTGGGCACCGGATACTTCATCGCCACTGGCATCTGCATCCTCCTGGCCATCTTTGTCACGGCGGCCTGGGCGGTCCAGCGCATCTTCTCCGGAACAACAGCACTGGCCTGGTGGATCGGCTGCATTCTCATGGTGACGGTTGTGCCGCGCTTCTTTCCTGCGCCTGCGCCCGGTGAAGTCGAACGGGAGCAGGCCGTCCGGTCAGAATTTCCCGATTTTGTGCTGAGCCTGAAACCCGCGTGACCGCCCCCACCTCATCCACGAGCGGCGAGTTGATTGACTCGCAGGCTCTCATGGCCATCCGCAGCCTGGAGATGCGGGCGCGCGTCGTGGTCGAGGGCTTCTGGAGCGGCATCCATCGCAGTCCGTATCACGGCTTCTCCGTGGAGTTCACCGAGTATCGCCAATACACCCCCGGTGACGACCCGCGTTATCTCGACTGGAAGCTCTTCGCCCGCAGCGACCGCTACTTCATCAAAAAGTTCGAGGACGAGACGAATCTCCGCTGCCACGTCCTCGCGGACAACAGCCGCTCGATGACTTTCGGCTCGCGCGGCATCACCAAGGCCGCCTACGCGAACACGCTCGCCGCCACCCTGGCCTTCTTCCTCCACCAGCAAGGCGACGCCATCGGCCTGCTGACCTTCGACGACCAGATCCAGGAATATCTCCCCGCCCGCCACCGCCCCGGCCACCTGCGCCATCTCATGCTCGCGCTAGAGAAGCCGCCCGGCGGCGCGGCCACCGACCTTGCCGCCCCGCTCAAGCGCATCGTGGAGATCGTTCGCAAGCGCGGCCTCATGGTGCTGCTCACGGACCTGCTCGCGCCCATCGAGACGTTGGAGAAGAACCTCGCCACGCTCACCGCCAGCGGCCACGAAGTCGTGGTCTTCCAAGTGCTCGACCCCGCGGAACTCACCTTCGACTTCGCCAAGGCCGCCCTCTTCCGCGACCTCGAATCCGGTCGCCAGCTCTACATTGATCCCGACGCCGTGCGTGCCGAATACCGCCGTCAGTTCGATGCCCACTGCCGGGCCGTCGAGGTCACCTGTGCCAAGCTCGGCATCGTCCTCCGCCGCCTCACCACCGACCAGCCGCTCGAACTCGCGCTCTTCGACTTCCTGCGTGAGCGCATGAACCGCGGCAAGCTCGTGAAACGCCACGCCGCATGAGCTTCCTCACGCCCCTTTTTCTGTTCGGCGCGCTCGCCATTGCGTTGCCGGTCATCTTCCATCTCATCCGGCAGACCTCGAAGGAACAGACCGAGTTCAGCTCGCTGATGTTCCTGCTGCCCGTGCCGCCGCGCGTTACCAAGCGCAGCCGTCTGGAGCACATTATACTGCTCCTGCTCCGCAGCCTCGTGGTCTGTCTGCTCGCCTTTGCCTTCGCCCGTCCATTCCTGCCGAAGGCCGACACCGCCGATCTGGCCACCGGTCCCGGCAAGCGCATCGTTGTGCTCGTGGACGCCAGCGCGAGCATGAGACGCGAAAGCCTCTGGGCCGATGCCCGTGCAAAGGCCAGCGCGATTTGCCGTGCCGCCGCACCCGAGGACACCCTGGCCGTCTTCGTCTTCGACCACGAGCTGCGCCGGCTCGTGACCTTCGAGCAATGGACTGCCGCCGCCGCTGGCCAGCGCGCCGCCCTCGCGGCTGACGCGCTCGACAAGTCCCCAGCTGGCTGGGGCGGCACGCAACTCGGCCAGGCCCTCGTCGCCGCAGCGACCGCACTGGAGGACGCCCGTTCAGACAAGGGCCAGCCGCCTTCGCGCGGTCCGCGCCAGGTCGTGCTCATCAGCGACCTGCAGGAAGGCAGTCGCCTCGACTCCTTGCAGTCCTACGAATGGCCCAAGGGCACCGAACTCATCGTCGAGGCGCTCAAGGCGAAGAAGCCCACCAACGCAGGCCTGCAGTTCCTGGCCGACAATGACGAGAACGAGAAAAAGCCCGGCGAAGCCCTTGCCCGGGTGCGTGTGAGCAATTCTTCCGACGCGAAGCATGAGCAGTTCCAGGTCGGCTGGTCCGACGGCAAAGACTTCATCGGCAAGCCGCAGGATGTCTATGTGCCTCCGGGCCAGACACGGGTGGTTTCGCTCAATGCACCACCCATGGGAACCACCGCCGAGCGCGTCCTGCTGCGCGGGGATGATGATGCCTTCGACAACGTGCTGGCACTCATCCCACCAGACGCCGCACGGGTCAGCGTGCTGTATCTCGGCGGTGAAGCGGCCACGGATGCCACCGAGCCGCTCTACTTCCTCCAACGTGCCTTTCCGCCCACCCGCCGCCAGATCGTCCAAATTCTGGCTCGCCCACCGGCTGCACAAATTCTCCCCACCGACGCCGAGGTTCCCCTCTTGATCATCTCAGACACGCTTTCCGACGAACGCACCGCCACCGCCCGCCGCCTGCTGACCGAGGGCAAGACCGTCCTGCTCTCGCTGAAGAACCGGAGCGTGGCCCGCACCCTGGCTGGCCTGCTCGGCAAGGAGTCCGTCACCGCCGACGAGGCCAAGGTCTCGTCCTATGCCATGCTCGCCGAGATTGATTTCCAGCACCCGCTCTTTGCCCCCTTCGCGGACCCGCGCTTCAGCGACTTCACCAAGATTCACTTCTGGAAGTATCGCCTGCTGGATGCCACGCAGTTCCCCGGTGCCCGGGTGGTCGCGAAGTTCGACACCGGCGATCCCGCGCTGCTGCAAGTGCCCGTCGGCAAGGGCACGCTCTACGTGCTCGCCGCTGGCTGGCAGCCCTCCGACAGCCAGCTCGCGCTTTCGTCCAAGTTCCTCCCCCTGCTCTTCTCTCTGCTGGAGCAGGCCGGCGGCATCCGCCCGCAAGTCACCCAGCACACCGTTGGCGACAGTGTCCCCCTCGCTGCTACGAATGCCGCCGTCCGCGTGACCCGCCCCGATGGCACGAGCCTTACGCTGGGTGCTGGGACCGCCGCCGTGATCGTCACCGACCAGTCCGGCATCTACACCGCCGTCAGTGGCGCGATCACCCAGCGCTTCGCCGTGAATCTCGACCCGCTCGAGAGCAAGACCGCTCCGCTTCCCGTCGAAGAACTGGAACACCTCGGCCTGCCCGTGACGCGCGCCGACGGGAAAGCCCCCGTGCTCGCCGCCGAAACTAAACGCCAGCTCGCCAACGCCGAACTGGAAAGCCGCCAGAAGCTCTGGCGCTGGCTGATTGCCGGCGCACTGCTCTTTGTGACCATGGAAACCCTGCTGGCCGGCTGGCTGGCGAAGCCCCCGGGGCAACCAGCGACGGCCACATGAACGACTCCTCAACAATAGTGACGGGAGAATCCCGGACGCGCCGGACAATTCCGGTGTCAACGGAGCCGCAACGCTTTCTCCCTCACCCCTGCCCTCTCCCGCCGGGAGAGGGAGAGCGTCAGCCAGCGCTGGGTCGGAGCCTTGCGTTCACCGCCTTCGGACTCACCCTTGGCTATCCCCTCTCCCAGCGGGAGAGGGCTAGGGTGAGGGAGAGCGGCTACGAATGCCGATCACACGCATGTTCAACGGGACCAGGCAGCCTAAACGAAACCGAAACATCCGCCCGTCTCGGACGTCTGTCTTGATGCGATGATTGCGCCCCTCCTCAACGAGCACCTGGAGCCGGTCGCGCGTCGCTACCGACGGCTGCAGCTTTGGCGTGGGCTGGCCATCTGCTGGGGGCTGGCGGGTCTCCTCGCCGTCGCGCTTGGGGCCTTCGGCGTGGACTACCGGATTGGCGTGCCGCTGATCGGTCTGATCGCGTTTGGCACTGCCCTCTGGATGGCCTTCGCCTGCCTGTCGGCCAAGGCCGATCCGCACTGGCTGGCATTGCAAATCGAGCAGCAGCATCCCGAGCTGAAGACCGCCCTCCTCGCCGCCTTGGAGCAGCAACCCGATGCCGATGGCAAGTTCAGCTTCCTCCAGCAGCGCGTCATCGCCGAGGCCGTGGTGCATGGCCAGAGCCTCGGTTGGACCGATGCCTTTCCCGCGCGCAAGCTGGTGCTCGCCCACGTCACACACCTCGCCGCCTTCGCGTTCTTCGTCGCTGCTCTGATGGGCTTGCGCGTGAACACCACCACCGCTGAGCAGAAGATCGCCGCCGCCAAGGCCGCCGCGGACAGCATCTCCGTCCTGCCCGGCGACACACAGATCGAGCGCGGCAACAGCCTCGTGGTGCTGGCGAAGTTCGAGGGCCGGCTCCCGGCGGGCGCGACGCTCATCCTTGGCTCGGGCACCAATGTCACCCGCTCCATCGCGCTTACCAAATCACTGGATGATCCCGTCTTCGGCGGCACCGTTCCGGAGGTGAACGAGGATTTCACCTACCGCATCGAGTTCGCCGGCCAGCGCACCAAGGAGTTCACCGTCAAAGTCTTTGAGCACCCGAAGCTGGAGCGTGCCGACGTGAAGATCCAGTTCCCGGCCTACACGCAGTTGCCGGAGAAGACCATCGAAGACACACGTCGCGTCAGCGCGGTGGAGGGCTCCACGCTCAACTACACGCTCCAGCTCAACAAGCCCGTGAAGTCCGCCCGCCTCGTGCCTAAGAAGGACGGCGAAATCGTCCCGCTCACCGCAGACTCAACCAAGCCCTTCGCCCTGCTTCCGGCTTTCGTGCTGACCAACAGCCAGAGCTACCAGCTCGAACTGGTGGATGCCGACGGCCGCTCCAACAAGCTCTCCGCCCAGTTCGTCTTCGATGCACTGCGCAACCGGACGCCGGAGTTGAAGCTGCTTTCCCCCCGCGGCGACCAGCGTGTGTCAGCCTTGCAGGAGATCAATTTCGAGGCGGAGGTCTGGGATGATTTCGGCCTGCGGGCCTATGGCATTGCCTACTCGCTGGGCGGTGAGGAGCCAACCTTGCTGCAACTCGGTGAGGGCGCGCCCACCAAGGAGAAGCGGCAGTTCAGCCACCTGCTGCGCCTGGAGGAACTCGGCGCGGTCCCCGACCAGCTGCTGGCGTGGTTTGCGTGGGCGGACGATGTCGGCCCGGATGGCGAAGTGCGTCGCACGGCCACGGACATGTATTTCGCCGAGGTCCGGCCCTTCGAGGAGATTTTCCGCCAGGGCCAGAGTGGTGAAGGCGAGGAAGAAAAGAAGCCCGGCGAAAAGGGCACCCGTCAGCAGCAGATGGGCAAGCTCGCCGAATTGCAAAAGCAGATCATCAACGCGACGTGGAAGCTGCGGCGGCAGCACGTCGGATCGGTGACGGTCAAGAAGGTGCCATCCCCAGTGCGCAGTGGGGCATTTTAGCAGAGGACTTCAATCATGAACGCTCCCAACTCCAAGACTAACCTGGCGGAATCCGATCGGGCAGAGGCCCCCCGGCCTGGCCCTTCGTCGCTCTCCGGACTGGTGTGCATCGCGCTCGTCGGCGGACTGCTCGGCGGGCCAATGGTTTTCGCCCAGCAGCGCGCCGCCACGGCCACGCCGAAGAGCCCGGCCAAAGGCAATTTCAAGGCCGATGCCGAAGTGTTGATCGAGTCGCAGGAGAAGGCCTTGGAGATGGCCAAGGAACTCGCCGACAAGTCTGACAGCCCCCGCGTCCAGACCGCGCTGGCCGAAGTCGTGAAGCAGATGGAGCGCGCGCTCAAGCTGCTGGAGACGGCGAAGGACGATCCGAAGCAGTTGGAGCCGGCGGTCGCCGCCCAGCAGGCATCCTATCAGGCCCTGCTCAAGCTCGCCGAGCGGGAGTTTAAGGTCACGCAGAGCAAGAGCGGCAAGAGCAGCAGCAAGAGCGCGAGCGAGGAGGCCCGCCAGCGGCAGGTCAACGAGCTGGAACTGAAGATGTCGAAGAACCGTTACGAGGAGCAGAAGCAGGCCAAGGCCGAGCCGCAACAGTCGCCGGAGCAGAAGGAGAATTTGCAGATGTTGAGCCGGCTGCGCGAACTGGCCCAGCGGCAGAACGACTTGAACGAGCGGTTGAAGGAATTGCAGACCGCGCTCCAGGAGGCCAAGACGGAGCCGGAGAAAGAGGAGATTCGCCGCCGCTTGAAGCGGCTGCGCGAGGAAGAGCAGCAGATGATCGCGGAACTTGACGAACTGAAGCAGCGCGCTGAGAAGCCTGAGAATCAGCAGCGCATGGCCGAGATGAAGGACAAGCTGGAACAGACACGGCAGGCCGCGCAGAAGGCCGCGGAGCAGATGGAGAAGGGCAACGTCTCCCAGGCGCTTGCCAGCGGCACGCGCACACAGCGGGAGCTGCAGGAGATGCGCGAGGACTTGCGGAAAAAGAACGCGAACCAGTTCGCCGAGGACATGAAGCAGCTCCGCCAGGACGCCCGTGAACTGGCGCAGAAGCAGGAAGAGCTGGGGAAGCAGCTCGACGCCACGCCGCAGGAGACCAAGCGGAAGTCCTTGAGCGCGCCGGATGCGAAGACCGAAGTGCCCAAGGCCTTGGCCGAGCAAAACCAGCGCCTGGCGAGTCTCGTCGAACGTGCGACCGCGATTGCCGAGCAGTCCGAGGACGCCGAGCCCCTGCTCCACCGCCAGCTTTACGACTCCATCCGGAAGCAGGCGCAGAGCGAGGCGCAGAACTTGAAGGCCACGAAGGATGACCTCGCGCGCCGTGGCATGTTGACGCGTGGACTCTACGACTTGCTGGAGAAGGCCACCGAGGCGGGTGGCACGAAGTCGCTGGAGATCGCCTCCGAGCTGGCGAAGAACGGCATGAACCTTCCGGCCTCGAGCGTCGAGCAGCGCGCCCGCAAAGGCATTGATGAACTCAAGAAAGGCGTCGAGCGCGCGGCCGAGAGCGTGCTGGGCGACGAGGCCGAGGCCCTTAAGCAGGCGGCCAAGACGCTCGACAGCCTCCAGCGCCAGTTGGAGAACGAACTGGCTCGCGGCGAAGGCAAGCAGGCCAAGGCGGATGGCCAGCCACAGCCTGGCGAACAGCCTGGCGAGGCCAAGGGCAAGCAAGGCGGCCAGCCAGACGGCGAAGGCAAGCAGCCTGGCAAACAGGCGGGCAAGCCCGGCGAAGGCAAGCCCGGCCAGGGTTCAAAGGACGGCAAGCAAGGCGAGGCGCAGGCGGGCAACGAACCGGGTGAAGGCAAGGAACCCGGCGAGAAAGGTGGCCAGCAGCCGGGGAAGTCAGGCAAGGACGGCAAGTCGGGTCAGGATGGAAAATCTGGCCAGGACGGCAAGCAGGGTGAGGGCAAGGAAGCTGGGAAGGCCGGCAAAGGGGGCAAGGAAGGCGAAGGCAAAGAGGGTGCCAAGGGCGGTCAAGGCGGCAAGGGCGGACAGGAGCCCGGTGGCAAGGAAGGCCAGAAGGATGGCCAGCCCTCGCCCGGACAAGGCGAGCAGCCCGGCCAGCAGGCGGGCAAAGCGGGTGGCAAAGGCCAGGCGGATGGCAATTCGCCTCAGCGCACTCGCAATGGCGGCGTGGCCAGTTCCAGCCAGCGCGGCGGGGCGGACGGTTCGCACTCCGGCGAGTATCAGGCGGGTGACAATCGTCGCGGCGGTGCGTGGGACAACATTCTCGGCCCGCGCAATCCGGCGGACCGGGTGGAAGCCGGGCCGATCACCGGGGCGGGCTACGAGCAGTTCAGCGACCGCCTGCGCGATGCGGAGGAGATGGTGGATTCCGCCGAGCTGCGCAACCAGTTGCAGACCGTGCGCGAGCGCGTGCGCAACCAGCGCAACGAGTTCAAGCGCGAGGCGGCCGAGCCCAAGTGGGATCTCGTGCGGCTGCAGATTCTCAAGCCGCTTGTCGAGGTGCGGCAGCGCATCGAGGAAGAGCTGGCCAAGCGCGACAACCGTGAGGCGATGGTGCCGATTGACCGCGACCCGGTCCCTGGCCGCTACTCCGAACTGGTGAAGAAGTATTATGAGAATCTCGGCAAAAGCGAAGCGGAGGCGGGCATTGCACCGAAGGCAGCGCAGAAGTAATTTCGAGCCATGAGCACCATTCTTGAAATCAAAGAAGCCGTCAGTCAGACCTCGGAAACTGACCGTTACGAACTCTTTAATTGGTTGCGAGAAAATTTGCGGGAGCGGGAAATCGAGCGGCTTCGCTCCGAACTGGCTGGAGCGTTGGCGGAGGAGAGTCGGGGAGAGCGGGTGCCGTTTGACTTTGCAGCCATTAAGGCTGAAGGACGACGAATTCTCGCAGCGGAGGCCAAACGGTAATGCCGCAGGCAAGCCGCAGCACCGATGCCCACTTGGATGTATTGGAACTTTGGCTACACATTGCCCGCCACGATGTGCGGGCAGCGGACAGGCTGGTGGAGGAAATTGAGGCCAAATGCGACCTGCTCGCTCAGATGCCAGAGCTGGGACGGCGATGTGATGAACTGCTCCCGGAGTTGCGCAGTTTGGCTGTGCGCGGTTTTGTCATCATTTATCGGCCAGAATCTGACGGCATTTACGTGCTGCGCATCATTCATGGAAGCCGGGACTTGACTCAACTCTTCTGAACTTGGTTCTCGCCTCCCTCATCTTCTCCGGGCGCGACTGGCTCGTGCCGGCCTTGCTGCTGGCCGCGCTGGGTGGCACTGCGCTGGTGTGGGGTTACCAGCGGGCGAAAGTGGACAAGGGCCTGCGCGCCACCTGCGCGCTGCTGAAAGTGCTCGGCTTCACCGCCCTCGCGTTGTGCCTGCTGGAGCCGCTCTGGACCGGTCAGCGCGCGAAGCCGGGTGCCAACCTGCTCGCGGTCATCGCGGACAACAGCCAGGGCATGCAGATTCACGACCGTGGCAATGCGCAGAGCCGGGGCGAGTTCCTGCGCGATGCCCTCGCGGGAAAAGGCTCGGACTGGCTGGGCAAGCTTCGGGAGAACTTCGAGGTGCGTGGCTACCTCTTCGATTCGCGCCTGCAGCCCAGCTCCGACTTCACGGAATTGAACTTCGATGGCCGCTCCTCCGCGATCGGCAGCGCGTTGCGAACCTTGAAGGAACGCATCGGTAGTCGCCCCGTCGCCGGGATTGTCCTGCTCACGGATGGCAACGCCACGGACCTCGCCGGCGGCCTGCCGGACTTGAAGGGGCTGCCGCCCGTCTATC
The DNA here is from genome assembly GCA_964578245.1 of uncultured Klebsiella sp. Taxonomy (GTDB): domain Bacteria; phylum Verrucomicrobiota; class Verrucomicrobiia; order Limisphaerales; family SXTU01; genus SXTU01. The sequence goes on from CAZOCL010000021.1 coordinate 9,555, forward strand.
CCGTCGTCATCGGTCGCGAGGATGCGGATCGCGACATCGCCCTGGTCAATGTCGGCGTGACCCAGACTTCCTTCGAGGACGCGCCGGTCACCATCCAGGCGGAAGCCATCGCGAGCGGCTACGTGGGCTCGGACGTGAAGGCGGAACTGCTCGACCGTGCGGGCAAGGTGATCGAGCAGCAGACGCTGCGCGTGAAGCACGATGGCGAGACCCTGACTTATCGCTTCCAGCTCAAACCGGAGCAGAAGGGCGTGTCGTTCTACCGCGTGCGCGTCGGTGCGCAGGGCGAGGGCGGGCAGTTCAAGGACGAACGCAGTTCCGCCGAAGCCACGCTCGCGAACAACACCCGCGTCGTGACCGTGGACCGGGGCCGCGGGCCATTCCGCATCCTCTACGTGAGCGGCCGGCCCAACTGGGAGTTTAAGTTCCTCAACCGTGCGCTGAGCGAGGACGATCAGGTGGAGTTGATCGGCCTCATCCGCATTGCCAAGCGCGAGCCGAAGTTTGACTTCCGTGGCCGCGTGGGTGAGTCGAGCAACCCGCTGTTCCGCGGCTTCGGCAACCAGTCCAAGGAGGAGATCCAGCGCTACGACCAGCCGGTGCTGATCCGCTTGAACACGAAGGATGCCGAGGAATTGAGCAAAGGCTTCCCAACCACGCCAGAGGAGCTGTTCGCCTACCACGCCATCATCGTGGATGACCTGGAGGCGGAGTTCTTTTCCACGGAGCAGAAGGCGTTGCTGCAGCGTTTCGTTAGTGAGCGTGGCGGCGGCTTCCTCATGCTGGGCGGGGCGGAGACTTTCCACGAGGGCGGCTACCTGCGCACGCCCATCGGGGACATGCTGCCGGTCTATCTCGACCGTGCTCCTGAGGAGACGAGGCATGACAACCTACGGCTGGGCCTCACGCGTGAAGGCTGGCTTCAGTCCTGGGCGCGCCTCCGCACCACCGAGAACGAGGAGAAGACACGCCTCGATGCGATGCCCGGCTTCGCGCTGCTGAACGAGGTGCGCGATCTCAAGCCCGGCGCGAGCGGCATCGCCACCGTCACGGACGCGTCCGGTCGCTCGCGTCCGGCGGTGGCCGTGCAGCGCTTCGGTCATGGGCGCACCGCTGCGGTGAACATCGGCGACCTGTGGCGCTGGGGCCTGCGCGAGCCGGAGATGCACACCGACATGGACAAGGCGTGGCGGCAACTCACCCGCTGGCTCGTGGCGGATGTGCCCAACCGGGTGCAGCTCACCGCGCAGCCCAAGCCCGGCGACCCAAACCAGGCCGTCGAGCTGCAGGTCCGGGTGCGTGATCCCAAATTCATGGCGCTCGACAACGCCACCGTGATGCTGAACGTGCAGCCCATCCTCGGCGGCGTGAGCAACGCGACCGCCATCCGCCTGCCCGCCGAACCGTCCGCCACTGAGCCGGGCCTCTACACCGCCACCTATGTGCCGCGCGAAACCGGAGGCTATCATGTCGAGGCGTCCGCGACGAACAGCGTTGGTGCCGAAGTCGGGCACTCGGTGGCCGGCTGGACCACCGATCTGGCCGCCGAGGAGTTCCGCTCCCTAAAACCCAATCGTGCCCTGCTCGAAACCATCGCCAAGCAGACGGGCGGCGAAGTCGTGGACATGGGTTCCCTCGCTTCCTTCGCCAGCCGCCTCCCGAGCCTCAAGGCCCCGATCACCGAGGCCTGGACCTACCCGCTCTGGGACCAGCCCTTGGTTTTCGCCTTCGCGCTGCTGTGCTTTGTCGCGGAATGGGGATTGAGAAGGACCAGGGGGCTGCCATGAGGCTTTGGCTGTTCACATTACTCTTTTGCGCTCAATTTGCGCACTCGCAAGTCGCCGACAAGCCCACCGTCTTCGTCCTCGTCGGTGCCGCTGGTGAGGAGGAGTTCGGCAAACAGTTTGCTGAGGCGGCGGCCAAGTGGGAGCGCGTGGTCAGCCAGGCCCAGGCGAGGCTCGTGCCCATCGGCTGGAAGAGCGCGGACACCAACGATCTTGCCACCTTCAAGACCGTGCTGGCGGCGGAACCCAAGGAAGGCCCGGGCGAGCTGTGGCTGGTGCTGATTGGCCACGGCACCTTCGACAACAAGGAATCCAAGTTCAACCTGCGCGGGCCGGACTTCAGCGGGGGCGAACTCGCGGAATGGCTCAAGCCTTTCAAGCGGCCCGTCGCGGTGGTGAACTGCGCCTCCGCCAGCGGTCCGTTCATCAACAAGCTGACGGCTCCCGGCAGGGTGGTCGTGACCGCGACGCGCACCGGCAACGAGATGAACTTCGCGCGCTTCGGCGGCTATTTCGCCGACGCCATCGGCAGTGCCGAGGCCGATCTCGACAAGGACGGACAGACCTCCCTGCTGGAGGCCTACCTGCTGGCCGCCAGCCGCGTGGCCGAGTTCTACACCGCCGAGGGCCGCCTCGCGACCGAGCACGCCCTGCTCGACGACAATGGCGACGGTCTCGGCACGCCGCCGGACTGGTTCCGTGGCGTGCGCGCCGTGAAAAAGGCGAAGGAAGGCGCGAGCGCGGATGGCCTGCGTGCGCACCAGTTCGTGCTGGTGCGGAGCGAGCAGGAGCGGAAACTGGCTCCCGCCGTGCGAGCGAAACGGGACGAATTGGAACTCGCCATCGGCAAACTGCGCGAGCGGAAGACCGAACTGCCGGAGCCGCAGTATTACGACTTGCTGGAGCCGCTGCTGCTCGACCTCGCCCGCCTCTATCAGCCGGCGAAGTGACCGCCGGTCACGGCTTGCGCGATTCGCGCACCACCGAGAGACCTTTCAGCAAATCCAGCGCGCGAGCCAGCGCGGGATCGCGCACCTGCGGCGTGCTGACTGAGGGGGAGCTCACCACGGGAGCCGCGCCATCCGGGTTCTGTCCTTCGCGCATCCGGCGGAGCAGCTCGGCTTCGTTGAGCCGGGCGGGAGATTCCTTCCCGTGCCCCACGGTGCTCGCCACGCTGCCCGGCTGGCCCAGCCTGCGGAACGGTTCGGCGTAAAACGCGCGTTCCTCCTCCGCCCCCACAGTGACCGCGATGTCCGGCCGCAGCCCCGATGCCGGCATGGCCTGTCCGTCCCCCAGCTTGGTCTCCCCCGTCGCGATGCGCAGACGCTGGCCGGTGCTCAAGGTGAAGTCCTTGAACTGGCGCACGCCCCCGGTCGTGGCCGTGCCGATGAGCAGGCCCACCTGGTTCTGCCGCAGCAGTGCGGCGAGCACTTCCGCCGCGCCGCTGGTATGATGGTTCACCAGGATCGCCGTCGGGAGCTGGACGGCGTTCGTCTTGACGGTGGAGCGCTGCGCCTCGCCGTCCACGGACAACAGGACCTTTTCGGTCGCAATAAAGCAGTCTGCCACGCGTGCTGCCGCCTTCTGGTCGAGACCACCGGCATAGCGGAGATCCAGCATCAACCCCCGGAGCTTCCCCGCACCGCCCAGCTTGGCGTATTCGGCCAGCACGGTTTCGTCGAGCTTCGCGCCGACGTGGTTGATGCGGAGGTAGCCATAAGCTCCATCGAAAACGGCGCTTTTGCCCATCACCGGTCCGGCAGGCGTGGCGGATGCGGGCGGCCTGGTGTCCTCCAGCAGGACTTTGCCATCGAGTTGACGAAGGAACTGATCCAGTGCCGAGCGCTCGATCTCCGCCGGGGCCACCCCGCCCAGATTGGTCCGGACCAGGTCGAACACTTCCTGAAAGCTGGGCGGAGGACTCGCGGCAGCGGCACCAGCCAGTGAGACAGCCAGGGACGCGGCCAGCAGCAGATGTTTCATCATAAGTGAACCCATGCGGAAAGGGCTGGCTCAAGCTATTCCGCCGTGGATTCCCTCGCAAATCCTTTCCGGTCCGGGACCTCGTTTATGGTCCGGGCGGGGTGGAAGCCGGGGGCGCAGGCAGGCGGGTGGCAGTCAAGGTCTTGGCCACCGTCCGCAGCAGCGCTTCGGCCGTGAAGGGTTTGGCGAGGAAGGCGCTGTAGCCCTCGGTGGCGGCGTGGGCCGTCTTCTCGTTGTGCGCGAGGCCGCTGACCGCGATGAACGGCACCTCGGGCTTCAGATTGTTGATGGCGCGCATGAGCGCCGCGCCGGCCAGCTTCGGCATCATCATGTCAGTTATCACCAGCTTCACCGAATCGTGGTGCTGGATGAAGAGCGCCAGGGCATCCGTGCCATCGCGGGCCGTGAGCGTCCGGTAGTTGAAGCTGGTCAGCGTCCGCTTGATGAGGTCGAGGATGGGCTGCTCGTCATCCACGACCAGGATGCACTCGCCATTGCCCCGGGGAATCTCGGTGGCCTTGGGAGCACTTGGGGCAGCGGAGGGTGTGCTCGTCGCAGGCAGATAGACCCGGAAGCGCGTGCCGTTGCCCACCTCGCTGTAAACGTTCATGAACCCGCCGTGGCCCTTGACAATGCCCGCCACGGTGGCCAGCCCGAGTCCGGTGCCCTTGCCCTGCTCCTTCGTGGTGAAGAAGGGCTCGAAGATGCGCTCGAGAATCTCCGCCGGGATGCCGACGCCGGTGTCCGCCACCGTGATGGAGACATACGGTCCCGGCCTGGCCCCCGGGTGGGCGGCGAGATCCTCCTTCTTGAAGACAATGTTCTCCGCCAGGATGTCGAGCCGCCCGCCGTCCGGCATGGCGTCGCGCGCATTCACGCACAGGTTCATCAGCACCTGATCGATCTGTGTGGCATCGCCCATGACCGGCAGCAGCTCCGGGCCGTAGTCCAGCCGCACCTCGATGTTGCGCGGCAGCATCTCCCGGATCATCCGGTGCATCTCCTTGATCAGATGCCGGAGCTGGACCTCGCACTTCTCCCCTTCCGCCCCGCGCGCAAAGGTGAGCACCTGCCGCACCAGGTTGGCACCCCGCTGGGCGCTCGATTCCAGGGAGTCAATCAAGTCCATGCAATCGCTCTTGCCCAGTTGCATCCGCAAGATCTGGGAGGCCATGAGCATGGGCGCGAGGATATTGTTCAGGTCATGCGCGATGCCCCCGGCCAGCGTGCCGATGCTCTCCATGCGCTGCGCCCGGAAATACTGCGCCTCGATCTTCTTCTTCTCGGTGATGTCCGTGTTGATGCACAAGGTCAGCGGCGGTTCGCCGTTCGGTCCCCGCACCAGGGTCCAATGGCTCTGGACGATGACTTCGCGGCCGTCCTTGGTCTTCTGGCGCAGTTCGCCGGCCCAGTCGGCCGTCTGGTGCAGCGCGTGGAGGATGGCCTGCAACTCGGTTGGGTTGATCTGGAGCAGTTCATGCGCGGCCCGGCCCTGGGCCTCCGCCCGGGTCCAGCCGTAGAGCCGTTCCGCGCCATGGTTCCAGTAGGTGATCTGGTTGTCCGCGTCCCGCACGATGATGGCGTCCGTGGCGGCATCGAGCAGGGCGGCCTGCTGGCGGATCTGCTGCTCGGACTGCCGCCGGGCCGTGATGTCGTGGGCCACCATGACGGCACCCTGCCGCGTGCCATCCTCGTCCGCGATGGGCTGGGCATTGACCAGCAGTGCACTGCCGGCTCCGGTGTCGGCAGGCACGAGCAGTTCAAAATTACGCACCGGCTCCCCGTTCAACGCGCGGAACAGCGGAAACGAATCCGCACGCAGCGGGCTGTGCGTCTCCAGGGTCGTAAGCTTCAGCCCGTCGCACCAGGTCCCCAACGCGACCCCGCGCGGTGGTTTGCCGACGAATTCCTGCATCACGCGGTTGAAGAGCGTGAAACGCCCCTGCGCGTCACACGCGGCGATCCCGGCCTGGGCATTGTCCAGCACGGCCTGGAGCAGTTCCCGCTCGGTGGCCAGTGCCTGCTCCGCGAGGATGCGGTCAGTGATCTCCACCGCCACGCCGCCCAGCAGCCGGCTGCCGAGGGCGTCTTTCATCGGAAAGCGTGAGACTAGCCAGTGATGCTTGCTGCCGGACGGCGTGAGGAACTCCTCCACCGCCGTGGCCGGCTGGCCGTTAATCAGCACGCGGGCATCCGCCTCTCGCATGGCGCGGGCGGTGTCCACCGGCAGGAGTTCCAGGTCGGTCTTCAGGTGCGCGTCCGCCTTCAAGCCCAGCAACTCCTCGAAGCGCTTGTTCCGATAGACGTAGCGGCCCAGGTCATCCTTGATGAACGCGGCAGCGGGCGTGTGGCCCATGAAGGCGTGGAAGCGTGACTCGCTCTCCAGCAGCCGTTCGGCGGCCCATCGCCGTTCCAGCGCGTGGCGGATGGTCCGCTCGAGCATGGTGGGCGTCAGCGTGTCCTTGGTGAGATAGTCCGCCGCGCCGGTGCGCATGGCTTCCTCGTCCACCACGTCATCCCCCTGGCCGGTGAGCAGGATGACCGGCAGGTTCTTCCCCAGATTGCACACTTCCCGGAGAATCTCCATGCCCGTGTGCGCGCCGAGCCGGTAGTCCACCACGCACACATCGTAGTTGCCCCGGGCGATGGAGCGGAGCGCCGCATCATAGGTCGGGGCCCAGTCCACCACATGCTGACGGCGGGTCACCTCGCGCAGCAGGTCTGCGAACAGCACGAAATCATCCTGGTCGTCCTCGACCAGCAGCACATGGATGACCGACGGAGTCATCGCTTGACCTCCCGCGATTCGGGCGGCAACTGCACCAGTTGCACCCAGTAGCAACCCAGCCCGCGCATCACTTCGACCAGGCCCTGGAAGGTCACTGGCTTGGTGACGTAGGAATTCACGCCGAGGTCGTAGCTCCGGAAGATGTCCTCCTCTGCCTTAGAGGTCGTCAGCACGACGACGGGAATCTGCCGCAAATTGGGATCCCCCTTGATTTCCGCCAGCGCCTCGCGCCCGTCCTTGCGCGGCATGTTCAAGTCCAGCAGGATCAGGTCCGGTCGGGGCGCACCGCCGGTATACTTGCCCCGGTGGTGCAGGTAGTCCATCAACTGCTCGCCGTCCTCCACGAATCCGATCTGATTGACCACGCGGCTCTCCTCCAGCGCTTCCTTCGTCATCTGACGATCGTCGGCATCGTCATCAGCCATCAGCAGGTGAATGGATTTAGGCGGAGTGTTCATGTTCGGAAGCGGGTTGAGCCTGCCGCATCGGCAGAGTGATCGTAAAAGTCGAACCGACGCCCGGGGTGGAGCGCACGGTGATGACGCCACCGTGCCGTTCCGCAATTTTCCGGCACACGGCCAGACCGATCCCGCTGCCCTCGTATTCGCCTCGGCCATGGAGCCGTTGAAAGACCTGGAAGATGCGGTCCGCGTATTTCTCCTCGAATCCGATTCCGTTGTCCGCCACCGACAGCCGCAACTGCCCGTCGCACTGCTCGCCCGTGACGCTCACGACCGGAGGGGCTTCCGGCCGACGGAACTTCAGCGCGTTCCCGATCAGGTTTTGCAGTAGCTGGCGCATCTGCGTCGCGTCCGCATCCAGGGTGGGCAGCGCTCCGACATCCACGCGGGCACCGGCTTGCTCCAATCGGATTTCCAAGTCGGAGACCACTTCGCGGGCCACCTTGGCGAGGTCCACCGGCTCGAACGGCTTCGCTTTCGAGGTCACGCGCGAAAACATGAGCAGGTCGTCAATCAGCCGGCGCATCCGCCCGGCGGCACCCAGCATGCGGTCCATGTAATCGGTGCCCGTCGCATCGAACGCGGGTCCACAGCGGGACTTCAGCCGGTCACTGAAGGCCTGGATTTTGCGCAGCGGCTCTTGCAGGTCATGCGAGGCGACGAAGGCGAAGTCCTGCAGCTCGCGGTTGCTGTTCGCGAGCCGGCTGGCGGCGCTTTTCAACTTTTCGTTCACCCGGGACAGCTCGGTGGTGCGCTCCGCCACGCGCTGCTCCAGTTCCAGATTGAAGCTGCGCAAGCGTTCCTCCATCAGCTTGCGCTCGGTCACATCGCGCGCGGTGGCATACATCAGCCCGCCGGGCTGCGGGACCGAGCGCCAGGAGAGCACGCGCCAGGAGCCGTCCTTGCGGCGGAAGCGATTCTCAAACTGAAGCACTTTCTCCCCATTAAGCACCTGCCGTTCCACTTCGAGCTGAGATGCGGCCCTATCCTCCGGGTGAATCAACTCCATGTAGGGCTGCGCCAGAAACTCCTCCGGGCTCCAGCCTAGCAGGTCCGTCACGGCGGGGCTGACCCGTTTGAAGTAGCCATCCCCGCTGGCGATGCAGAGGAGGTCCAAGGAGATGGTGAAGAACCGGTCGCGCTCCGCTTCCGCTTGTTTGCGCCCGGTGATGTCCAGAGTGGTGGACCGGCTGCGGATGAAATTGCCGCCGGCATCCTTGATGGCCGTGGCGCTCAGCAGCCCGGTGAAGGTGGAGCCATCCCGCCGGACGAACTCAAATTCCAGATCCGTCACCTGGCCGGTGCGGACGAACTCGGGAAATTCCCGCTGGAAGATCGCCTGACTCGCCGGGGTGAGCACCTCGGTCAGGTGCTTGCGCCCGATCACCTCTTCCCGTCGCCAGCCCAGCATGGCCAGTTCGGTGTCGTTCATGGCGAGGATCCGGCCGTCCTTGTCCACCGAGCAATACCCGCACGGGGCGTTGTTGTAGAGGTCTTGCACCTCCTCCGCCGCCCGGCGTGCCACCGCCTCGGCCTGCTGCCGGGCTTTGATCTCTGCATAGCTCTTGTAATTGGCAATCCCTACCAGCGCGAAACCGGCCGCACTGCCAAGAAAAATGATCCCCATGGTTCGTTGGGCTCCGGACCGGGAAACCAAGCTGCGCTCCCGCAGCAGCCCCTGCTCCGCGTCCTTCATCTCCACGACCTTCGTGCGGATGCGCTCCATTGTCTCGCGACCCCTGATTACAACGGGAGACAAGGTCGCCGCATCCAGCCCCCGCTCCCGGCGCAGGCGGACCAACTGGTTGACCAGGTCCGTGCGGCTCACAATCAGCTTTTCCAGATCGTCCAGCCGTCGCTGCTGGCTGGGATTGTCGCTGGTCAGCTCCCGCAGCACCGCCAGTTGCCGGGGCAGCGCGCCCTGCGCGGCGGCAAACGTCTCGAGAAAAACCTCCTCCCCGGTGATGACAAACCCGCGGGCACCGGTCTGCATTTCCAGCGTTTCGACCAGCAGCCGCTCGATGGCGGCAATCACCGTTTCCGTGTGGGTCACCCATTCCTGCTCGGCGAGCAGCGTTTTCAGGCTGCGCCAGGAGGCGAACGCCGTCGCGGTGAGGATCGCCAGCGCGAGGCCGACGGCACCGAACAATTTCACTTTGATGGACAGCGGCTTCATGCCGTGATGTCAAACTACAGTCCGCACGCCTGCGCAACTGAAGGCAGCCAAGGCTCCTGGCCGCTTCAGCGTCTGGAAGGATCGTGCAGTTTATCCCATCAGCAGCAAAACTGCAACCCCGGCTCGGGTGCCGTCCATCACATGCCGCGCAGGTCAACTCCAACCAGCTTGCACCGGCGTCAATACCTCACCAAGGTGTAAAACGGATGACACGCGTGTCATCCAAATGGGTGACAGCGTTGGTCTGGCGGGAACTTGCAATTCCCCCTGCCCCGCCGCACGGTTCGTCGGCTGATGAACGACAATTACATAGCCCGGAAAGAACGTTGGGCGCGGAAGATGGCGGGGCAGGAAAAGCCCGCGGTGCGCTCCACTGACCGGCTGCCGCCGGGCCAGCGGCAGGTCCACAACTTCCCCGTGCTCGATCTGGGCAACCACCCGGACGTGCCGCTGGACAAGTGGCAGTTGAGAATCCACGGCCATGTCGAAAATCCGGTCACGCTCGACTGGCAGCAATTCCTCGCGCTGCCGCAGTTCACGGACACCAGTGATTTCCACTGCGTCACCACCTGGAGCCAGTTTGACATGGCCTTCACCGGGGTCGCGTTCTTCACCCTCGCCGATCTCGTCAAACCCAAGGCCTCCGCCACACACGTCTTTTTCAAGAGCCACGACGGCTACTCCACCAACAACCCGCTCGACGTGTGCCTGGACGATGACGTGCTGATCGCGCATTCGTGGAATGGCCAGCCGCTGCCGGTGGACCATGGCGGACCGGCCCGCGTCATCGTGCCCAAGCGTTACGCCTGGAAGGGCGCGAAGTGGGTGCGGGAAATAACTTTTATCGACCGCGACATCCTGGGCTTCTGGGAGGTGCGCGGCTACTCGAACACCGCCGATCCGTGGACGGAAGACCGGTTTTCCTGAGTCGCACTTGAACCACTAACCGGCATTGACCCGCACTAATCCGAACTCCCATGACCCCCACTGAAGCCGCCGATTCGATCAAGCAAACCTGCGACGAAATGTCCAAGGCGACGCTGAAACTCCAGCCGGCCATCCGCGCGCTAAACAATCAGGCCGCGCAGGACGAACTGCTCAAGGCCACCTACGAGCTGACCAAGAATCTGGAGACGGTGAAGAAGATCGTCCGCAAGTCGCTGACCGGCACAGCCACGCCGCTCACGTGAGGCGGAGGCGAAGCGGAGTGATGGAGTGGTGGAGAGAGGGAGTAATGGGGTGGGAATGTGCGCAAGGAAGGCGCTGTGCGCTTTGGCCGATAGTATGGAGTCCTGCCTTCAGGCGGCGGGGCGTCCGAAGGAATTTGACGCTGCGCGCGAAGCGTCTCGCGCTATGCATGGTTCCACCGGCTGAAGCCGGGACTCCGAACGCGGTGAATGCGGAGCAGCTTCGTTCATCCCGAACTCCAAAACGGCGAGCGCTGGAACCGCGCGGTCGCTAGCGGAGCGCGGCGTTTACGCCGCCGCGCCCCTACTCCATCGCCTTGATCTGCACGCTCACCTCCAGCGAGCGCGCGGTATTCCCGACGTAGTGCCCGCTCACCGGTGCGACATCCGCGTAGTCACGGCCCACCGCGATCTTCACATAGTTCTCCCCCGGCTGGCTGTTGTGCGTGGGGTCCAGCGCGCGCCAACCGAGGCCCGGAATGAGGATCTCCATCCAGGCATGGGTCGCACTGGCCTTCTCCGTGGCGAGATAGCCGCTCACGTAGCACGCCGGGATTTTCATCGCGCGGCAGAGCCCGAGCAGGACATGCGCGAAGTCCTGGCACACGCCACGCCGCTGGGCCAGCACCTCGTTCATGTGCGTGTGAACGTTCGTGGAGGCGGTCTCGTATTTCAGGTGCGAGTAGACGAAGCTCATCAGCTTCAGCGCCGCCTGCCAGGTGTCCCGCTCATCGCCCAGCACGTCGAGCGCGAGGCGCCAGACTTCCGGCGTGGTTTCCACGAACCGGCTGGCCTGGAGAAAATCGTAGCTGCGTTCCCAGCGGAGCGCCTCCTCAATGCGCGCCAGCGGGAACGGCGTCGCGTCCGCCGCCAGCAACGGACCCTGCCGCGTCGTCACGCGCGAGTGGCTTTCCACCGTCAGTGATGAGTGCGGCTCGGGGATTTCGAAATGGTGGATGATGTTGTGGTAGAAGTCCGCGTAGTGGCGGAGCCGGGCGGCGGGCAGCACCTTGAGCAGAAACGAATCCACCGTCTGCTGGTCGTTGGCCTGCGGCTGGAGCCGCACTTCGTTGAAACTGTCGCGGACCGGCGACGCGTAGTTGAACCGGGTGCGATGGAGGATTTCCCACTTCATGAGATTAGCAGGCGTGGGTTCACGCCGGGGCCACGTCCACGGAGACCTTCACGACATGCTTCCCGCCCCCGGTGATGATGCCGCTGATGGGGCTGACATCGTCGAAATCACGGCCATAGGCGGCGGTGATGTGCTCGGACGCGGGGAGGACATTGTTGGTCGGGTCGAAGTCCACCCAGCCGAGGTCGGGACAGAAGGCGGAGAACCACGCGTGCGAGGCATCCGCTCCGACCAGCCGCGGCTTGCCCTCGGGCGGGCGCGTGCGCAGGTAGCCGCTCACGTAGCGCGCGGGCAGACCGAGCGACCGCAACGAGGCGATGGCCAGGTGCGCAAAGTCCTGGCACACCCCCCGGCGATGCGCGATGACCTCCTCCAAAGGCGTCGCGACCGTGGTCGCCACCGGATCGTAGGTGAAGTCTTCGTAGATACGGCGGTTCAGGTCGGCGACCCCGAGCAGCAACGGGATTCCAGGCGTGAAGCTTTCCTGCGCGTAATCCGCCAGCTCGCGCATCGCATGGGCGCCGGGAGAGTCGAACACGAACTGGTAAGGCTCCACGACGGCCGGCATGACGGGGTCGGAGAACAGCGTCACCACCTGTTCCCACGGCGGCGAGAGCGAGGCTGCGGGCGGGGTGGTCTCGGTGACGCTGACGACGCTTTCGGCGGTGATCTCGAGGCGCTTGTGCAGTTCCTGGATGCTGAAGAAACACACCCGGTTGCCGAAATAGTCCGTCCGCGTCTTCTGCACCTGCGGCTCCGGCACGATCCGCAAATTGAAGTCCAGGCGCTCCTGGTAGGCGAGCGTGCGGGGCTTCACCCGCGCCGCGTGGTGCGAAACCGTGACCGGCGCGCTGTAGTTGTAAACGGTGCGATGGACGATGCGGTAGTTCACGGCGACCCTCCCTGCTCTGCCCGGCTGATCGCGGAGTGGGCGAAGTAGCTGACGGCGATCGAGTCGCTGAGCCGCGGCAGGTCGCGCAGCGTGGCCGTGATGACCCGGCCCGTCTCGGAGTCGTGCCAGTCGCCCTCGAGCATGTTCAGCTCCCGAGGATCCAGGAGGCGCAGACGGGTGATGCTCTGGAGGAGCACCCGCTGGCCGGCACTGAGCAGTGCGCTCTCGCGTTCCTGTGGCAGCCGCTCGAAATGCTTAACAAGCTGGTTGAACTGGAAGAGCAGCGAGCGCGGATTGGTGTCGTCGAGCAGCACCAGATCATACACGGCGGCGATGTTCGGCAGGAGATTGTAACGCGCGCGGTAGGTGATCGCGCAGTCGCACACGTCGAGCACGGTTTCCAGCACGCTCGGGTTGTTGGCTTCCGGCGAGCGCAGGGCGTTCTCCAGCAGCGCGCAGAGATAGACGCCTCGTTCGATGCGGCGGCCCATGTCGAGGAAACGCCACCCGTGGGCGCGCGTCATGTTTTCCCGCGCGAGACCGCTGAAGGCGGCAAGGGACAACATCGCCTGATGCAGGATGCCCACGGCGTCACCGGTGAGCATCAGGCTGGTCGCGGGCCGGGCGAGCGTGTCATCCAGCGAGCTGAGCACCCGCCAGACCTCGTTCGAGGTGCGGTCACGCGCCAGCATGGCCAGCCGCTGGAGATTCTCCGCGATGCGGCGCAGGCTGCCGGGACGGTGGGGGTCGAAGATCGCCGCAAGCAGGTCCGCTTCGAGCGCCTCATGGTTGGCGCGGATTTCCCGGCCTTCCTTGCCGGGCGTGAGCTGGCCCTGCGTCTCCAGCGTTTGCAGCAGCGGCTCCAGGAACGGCAGCGCACCACCGGTGGCCTCGGGACCGAAGCGCAGCAGCGCGGCGCGCAGCATGCGCGTGGTGAAATCCGCGCGCTCGGCATAACGGCCAAGCCAGTAAAAATTGTCCGCCATGCGGCTCGGCAGATTATTGCCCACCCGCCGCAGTTCGATGGGCTGGCCGCGCGAACTGAGGAGCGACATCGGCTCCACCGGCTCATCGCTCAGCACCCAGGTGTCCATGCTCGCGCCTCCGCGCTGCATCGAGACGAAGCGTCCGCTGGTTTCCTTGGCCACGCGCGTCAGGCCGCCGGGCATGAGCTGGTAACCCTTCTCCGTGGCGACCAGATAAACACGCAGCGCGACTGAACGCGCGGTGAGCCCATGCTCACCCCACGCGGGCGCGACCGACAGCAGCGAACGCTCCTGCGCCACATACTGGTGCGGCTGGAAGCGAATCCCGGCGGCCAGCGCTTCCCGTTCGGCCTTGGTGAGATCGCGCTCCGGATGGGAACCCTTCACGCGGCTGCGGAACGCCGGCTTGATGAAGAGCTCATCCAGATGTTCCAGCACGTATTTGCGCGCTGATTGCTGGCCGCACCACCAGGTCGCGACCGAGGGCAGCTTGAGCTTCTCCCCGAGCAGGTGCTGGCACAGCCCCGGCAGAAACCCGAGAAACGCCGGCCGTTGCAGCAGGCCGCTGCCGAGCGTGTTGGCGACCGCGACATTGCCCGCCCGGAGCGCCTCGACCAGGCCAGGCACGCCGAGCATGGAGTCGTTGCGCAGTTCAAGCGGGTCGCAGAAATCGTCATCCACGCGCCGCAGAATCACGTCCACCGGCTCCAGGCCCGAGAGCGTCTTCAGATAGACGCGGTCATCGCGGACCGTGAGATCCTGCCCCTCCACCAGCATGTAACCAAGGTAGCGCGCCAGATAAGCCTGTTCGAAGTAGGTCTCGTTATAAGGTCCCGGTGTCAGCAGCACCACCCGGGGATTGTCAGTGTGACGCGGAGCGAGGTTGGCCAGCGAGTTCCGCACCTCCCGGAAAAACCCGGCGAGCCGCTGCACCCGGCCATCGCGGAACGGATCGGGCAGCAGCCGCGAGGTGATGAGCCGGTTGGCCAGCGCGTAGCCAGCCCCGGTCGGGATGGCCGTGCGGTCAGAGACAACCCACCACTGCCCATCGGGCGAGCGCGTGAGGTCGGCACCGTAGAAGTGGAGGTAAGTCCCGCCCGGCTGCGTGAGATTGTGGCAGGGACGCAGGAAATCCGGTTGTGCGAAGACCAGCGCGGGCGGGAGAAGGCCCGAGCGAATCAGTTCCTGCGGGCCGTAACAATCGGCGAGCACCTGGTTCAGCAGCGTCGCCCGCTGGACAAGCGCGGACTCCAGCGAGCGCCATTCGTCGGCGGCCAGGACAAACGGGACCGGATCGAGCTGCCACGGGCGCTCCATCCCCCGTGGATCGCCATAGACATTGTAGGTGATGCCGCCTTCGTGCAGCAGGCGGCGGCAGGTCTCGGCGCGGCGCTTCAGCTCATCCTGGCCCAGTGAATCCAGATGACTCAACAGCGGCAGGTAGTGCTCGCGCGGCTCGCCGTCCTCCGTCAGCAATTCATCATAAGCGCCCTCGGGCGAAGCGTAGTTCGCCAGCAGGTCGAAGTGGCGCTCGGCAGCATGCGCATGGGCTTCGCTCATCACGTGGTCTAGTTGTAACCCAATCGTGATGTCCCGGCGAGTGCGGATGTCTCAAACACGTCACACATTCCGCAAATCCAGCGTAAAGGGAAACTCCGGGTTCACTTGCGGCGCGGCGACCTTCATCGGGCCAGGGGTGTGGCCGAGGCGGAAAAAGCGTGCGAGGCGGCGGCTCTCGGCCTCGTAGGCATTCACCGGGAAGGTGGCATAACTGCGACCGCCGGGGTGCGTGACATGGTAGGTGCAGCCACCAATGCTGCGCCCGTTCCAGGTGTCCACCACATCAAACCGCAGCGGTGAATGGACGCCGATCGTCGGCTGCAGGCAGGAGGCCGGCTGCCACGCCCGGTAGCGGACACCCGCGACATATTCGCCGTGCGTGCCGGTGGGATGCAGCGGGATGGAGTGGCCGTTGCAGGTGATGACATGGCGCGTGTCGGTGAGCCCGGAGGCCTTGATCTGAACGCGCTCGACGGACGAATCCACGTAACGCACGGCTCCACCGCCGCTGGGTTCCTCGCCGAGGACGTGCCACGGCTCCAAGGCCTGGCGCAGCTCCATGGCGGTATTGCGCAGCTCGACATCCCCATATTGCGGGAAGCGGAACTCGAAGTGCGGCGCGAACCACTCGGGCTTCATGGGATAGCCCGACTCCTTGAGGTCGGCGACGACATCCTTCAAGTCCTCCCAGACAAAGTGCGGGAGCATCCAGCGGTCGTGAATCTGCGTGCCCCAGCGCACCAGCTTGGCCGAATAGGGCTGCTCCCAGAACTTCGCCACCAGCGTGCGCAGCAGAAGCTGCTGCGCGAGGCTCATCTCGGCGTGCGGCGGCATCTCGAACGCGCGCATCTCCAGCAGGCCGAGCCGGCCGCTGCTGCTGTCGGGCGAATACATCTTGTCGATGCAGAATTCCGAGCGATGCGTGTTGCCCGTCGCATCAATGAGCAGGTTGCGGAACAAGCGGTCGGTCTGCCACGAGGGCACGGGCTCGAAGTCCTTGATTTGCTTGAACGCGACTTCCAACTCGTAAAGCGAGTCGTTGCGCGCCTCGTCAATGCGGGGGCTCTGGCTGGTCGGTCCAAGGAACAGGCCGCTGAACAGGAACGAGAGCGACGGATGATTCTGCCAGTAGCTTACGAGGCTCCGCAGCAGGTCGGGCCGGCGCAGCAGCGGTGAATCGGCCGGCGTCTCGCCGCCGATGACGATGTGGTTGCCGCCGCCGGTGCCGGTGTGGCGGCCATCAATCATGAACTTCTCGGTTCCCAGCCGCGACTGGCGGGCTTCCTCGTAGAGTGTCTTGGTCTGCTGGACCATTTCGTCCCAGCTCTTGACCGGGTGCGTGTTGACCTCGATGACGCCGGGATCGGGCGTGACCTTGATGACATTCAGGCGCGGATCGGAGGGCGGCGTGTAGCCTTCGATAACCACCGGCTGGTCGAGATGCTCCGCCGTGTCTTCAATGGCCGCGACCAGATCGAGATAATCATCCAACGTCCGCACGGGCGGCATGAAGACGTTGAGCCTGCCATCGCGGGGCTGGATGCACATGGCGGTGCGGACGAGCCACGAAGCGGACTCGCCGCGCGAAGGCGCGCGGAACTCCGGGCGATCTTGCGGGGGGGGCATTTCCATCCGCTGGCCCCGCGGACCGAACCGGCCGGGACCATGCACGGCTTGGCCGGGGGCGGCGGCCACATACGGCTGCCGATCCTTCAACGGCCGCAGGGGCAACGGACCACGGGGCTCGGTCGGGTCCTGCTCGTTCACATACGGGTAGTCGGAGGCTTTCACCCAAGGCAGCGAATCAAGCGGCAGGCGCAGACCCATCGGCGAGTCACCCGGCAGCAGATACATCCGCTCGGAGCGGAGGAACCACGGGCCGGAATTCCAGAACCAGCCGCCCCCGCCCCACGCGCGTTGCAGCGGCATGGCGTAGCCGACGACCTTGCCCAACCCGGTCTCGAAGAGCTTGGCCAGGCGCACGCGTTCCTCCTCGTCCTTCAAATTGGACTTGAGCGGGTCCACATTGGTGGGCAGGCGGCGTTCCTTCCAAAGATGATACCAGGTGTCTTCGTAGCCGGGCTGAATCCAGCGCGCATCCACGTTCAGTCGCTTGGCGAGCGTGAGCGCGAACTGCTGCGCATGCTCGTCCGTGACGCCGTAGTCCTTGCGCTCGCTGGCGAGCAACTCGGGGTTCAGCCAGGTGGGTTTGCCGTCCTTGCGCCAGTAGCAGGCGAAGGACCAGCGCGGCAGCGACTCGCCGGGATACCACTTGCCGGTGCCGTAGTGCAGGAAGCCGCCGGGGGCGTAGATCCCCTTGAGCCGCTTCATCAAATCGTCCGCGAGCAGGCGCTTCTTCGGCCCGACCGCCGACGTGTTCCACTCCGCACCGTCGGGATCATCAATCGAGACGAAAGTTGGCTCGCCGCCCATGGTGAGACGCACGTCGTTCTTCACGAGATCGGCGTCCACGGCCTTCCCGAGGGCTTCGATCTCCTTCCACTGTTCGTCCGTGTAGGGCTTGGTGACACGCGGGGACTCGTGGATGCGCGTGACCTTCATCACGACGTCGAACTTGCACTCGTTGTCATCCACGACCCCAGAGATGGGCGCGGCGCTGGACGGGTCCGGTGTGGCCGCGAGCGGGATGTGGCCTTCGCCCGCGAGCAGGCCACTGGTCGGGTCCAGGCCGATCCAGCCTGCGCCGGGCAGATAGACTTCGCACCACGCGTGCAGGTCGGTGAAGTCCTGCTCCGCGCCGCTGGGGCCATCAAGCGATTTGAGGTCGGGCTTGAGCTGGATTAGGTAACCACTGACGAAGCGCGCGGCGAGTCCCAGATGGCGGAACAACTGCACCAGCAGCCACGAGGAATCACGGCACGAACCGCTCCCAAGCTTGAGCGTCTCTTCCGGCGCCTGCACGCCGGGTTCGAGGCGGATGGTGTATTTGATGTCGTGCCAGAGCTTCTGGTTGATGCCGACGAGGAAATCAATCGTGCGCGGACGCTTATCCGGCGCTGGCGTGGCGGCAGGTGCCCCGGCCGCAGGGAGGACACCGCCGGCGTGTTGCGGGTCGGCAGCGGCTTCCGAATGCGTGACTGGCAGCGGGTGCCCATCAATAAGTGCAGCGTGTGGGTGGCCGATGATGTCGCGTTTCACCGCGTCGAGACAGGCCTGGAACTTGGGCGAGAGGGGGCACTTCAGACGAAACGGCTCCAGCTCATGGTCGAGCGCAGGATCGTATTTGAACGGGAACTGTTCCGCCTGCGGTTCGAGGAAGAAGTCGAACGGATTGAGGACGGACATCTCCGCCACGAGGTCCACTTCGACGCAGAACTCCCGGGTCTTCTCGGGAAAGACCAGCCGCGCGAGGTAGTTGGCCTGCGGGTCCTGCTGCCAGTTGATGAAGTGCGGCTCCGGCAGGATGCGCAGCGAGTAGCTCAGAATGCGCGTGCGGCAATGTGGCGCGGGCCGCAACCGGACGATCTGCGGGCCGAGGCCGACGAGCCGGTCGTAGGCGTAGTGAGTCCGGTGGTGGAGGGCGACGTGGATTGACATGGGTCAAAAGTTTTCAGTCTTCAGTAATCAGTATCCAGTGAGGCAGGCAGCGTCAGTCAGCGCTCAGTGCTGAATACTGATTACTGAACACTGGCCTGCTGCTGCTGCTCTTCCTGCTGCACGAGCATCTGCTCGTCCATGCTGGCGATGGACTGGAAGAAATAGGCATTGAACAAAGCGTCGCCGATGGCGTTGAGCTTGAGCTGGAACTGGTCCAGATACTGATGCAGACCGTCGGCAAAGATCTCGTCCACGGTGCTGAACTGCAGCTCGGCTTCGAGCCGGCCAGCCAGGCGTTCCGCGTCGTTGGAGAAGCGGCCTTCGCGCACGCCCGAGATGCGGCGCAAGGCGCGGTTCAACTCCGCAATGCAGAAGCGAGCCGAACGCGGGAAGTCCTCGCGCAGCAACAGAAACTCGGCGACGAGCTTGGGATGCACCTCGGCACTGTGGATGGACTTGTAAGCGTCCCAACTGCTGCAGGATCGCAGGATGGCGGACCACTCCAGCGCCTCGGTCTGGCTCACCGTCTCGGGAGCGCCCTTCGCCGGTAATGCCTGGTAGCGCAGGTCGAGGATGCGGGAGGTCTTGTCCGCGCGTTCGAGAAACTTGCCCGCCTCGCTGAAATTCCAGCCTTCGTTGCGGATGGAGGTCGCGCGCGTCAGGCCGATGAGGATCAGGGAGGACGCCTTGACTTGCTGGAAGAATTCGCTGGGGCTTTCCTTCCAGACTTTGCGGGCTTCCGACGAGCGAACGAAGAGATAAAGCCGGTTCAACTCCTCCCACAACTCGCTCGTGATCTGGTCGCGCACCATGCGGGCATTCTCGCGACCCTGGCAGATGGAGGAGATGATGGAGTTGGGGTTGTCTGTGGAGAACACGAGGAACTCGGTGACATTCTTGCCGTTGGCCTTCTTATAGAGCTTGAGGAAAGCTTCCTCATCGCCGGTGCTCTGGACGATGGGCATCCAGTGATCCGCGAGGCGCTGGTCATTGAGGTTGCGCAGGTCCAGCAGGAGGTGGAGGTTCACATCCACGATGCGTGCGATGTTCTCGGCACGCTCGATGGATCGAGCCATCCAGTAGAGGCAGTTGGCGACGCGGCTTAGCATGAAAGTAATCAGTATTCAGTTATCAGTATTCAGTATCCGGTGCTTGGCTGCAGGCTAATGGCAGAGGTTTGCCACTGGTCACTGAACACTGGTTACTGATTACTGTCTCATTCATCTCCATAAAGCACCCAGGTGTCCTTGCTGCCGCCGCCTTGGGACGAGTTTACGACGAGAGACCCCTTCCGCAGCGCCACGCGCGTGAGACCGCCAGGGACAATGACGATCTTCTCGCCGTAAAGGATGAACGGGCGCAGGTCAATGTGCCGGCCCTCGAACGCCCCGTCCACGTGGGTCGGGTGTCGCGAGAGCGAGATCATCGGCTGGGCGATGTAGTTGCGCGGGTCCGCCACGATCTGCTGGCGGAAGGCCTCGATCTCCTCCTTGGTGGCCTTCGGTCCCATCAACATGCCGTAGCCGCCGGATTCATTCGCGGCCTTCACGACGAGTTGAGAAAGGTTTTCCAGGATGTATTTGCGGTCTGTTTCCTCGTTCGCGAGATAAGTCGGGACGTTCGGGATGATCGGTTCCTGATCGAGGTAGTATTTGATCATCCGCGGCACGAAGTAATAGATCACCTTGTCGTCCGCAATGCCCGTGCCGATGGAGTTGGCCAGCGAGACATTGCCTGCGCGATAGGCGCGCACCAGGCCGGGCACCCCGAGCATGGAGTCGCGACGAAAGACCGTCGGATCAATGAAGTCATCGTCAATGCGCCGGTAGATGACGTGCACCGGTTGCAGTCCCTTGGTTGTGCGCATGAAGACCCGCGCGTCGCGCACCACGAGATCGCGGCCCTCGACGATTTCGATGCCCATCTGGCGGGCGAGGTAGGTGTGCTCGAAGTAGGCCGAGTTGTAGGCTCCGGGGGTCAGCAGCACCACCGTCGGGTCCGCGACGCCCGCAGGGGCGATGTGATTGAGCATCCGCAGCAATTCCTGCGGGTAGTCCTCCACCGGTCGCACGCCGATGTCCTCGAACATCCCGGGGAACGACCGCTTCATCGCACGGCGATTCTCCAGCACGTAGCTCACGCCGCTGGGGCAGCGCCCGTTGTCCTCCAGCACCAGCCATTCGCCTTTGCCATCGCGGATCAGGTCCGTGCCGCAGACGTGGATGTAAATGTCCTTGGGCACATTGAACCCCGCGAACTCGCGCCGGAAATGCTTCCCGGACAGCACATAATGCGGCGGGATGACCCCGTCCTTGAGGATGCGCTGCTCATGGTAGATGTCGTGCAGGAAGAGGTTCAGCGCGGTGATGCGCTGGGTCAGACCACGCTCCAGATGGTCCCATTCCTTGGCGGAGATGATGCGAGGCAGGAGGTCGAAGGGGAAAATCTTCTCCGTCCCGGCCGAGTCGCCATAGACGTTGAAAGTGATGCCTTGCCGGAGGAACGCCATGTCCACCGAATGGCGCTTGAGATCAAACTCCGGCGGGGTCAACGCATTGAAGTGCTGGCGGAACTTGCGGTAGTGCGGGTGCGCTTCCCCGGACTTGTCCACCATCTCGTCAAAGAATCCGTCGTGCTCGTATCGTTCCAGCATGGCGATGTATCGTTTTGCCCACGTCGGCCAAATTCCAACGCAGTTAATGAACCCGCGCGTTCATAACCCAGTTCCAGCCGCTCGTCACCCTTCAACGCAACTCGCGTGCCGGGACGCGAAGGACTTTGCATCCGGCTCCAGATTTATTGGCTGCGCCCCCCTTCAAAGGTCCCGCCAGATCATTTCCAGCGCGATCAGCGCGTAGCTCGTGGTCAAAGGCGTCTCCTTTTCCCACCACCGGGCGTTGTCGTTCATCCAGGAACCATCGGGCTTCTGCAGGTTCATCAGGCGCAGCGCCACCTCGCGGCGCCAGTCGACCTTTTTGCCGTCCTTGGTCTCCAATTGGGCGACTTGTGCTGCCGTGAGGCCTTTGGTGAGCAGGTTCATGTAATAGTAATAGCCCTGCGGGCCCATGCCGGGATTCTCGGTGAGGGTGAAGTTCCCGCGCAGCCAGTCGAGCACGGCCGTCACCCGGACATCGTCACGCTTGAGGTCGGCATACACATAACTGAGCAGGCCCGCGTAGCTCGCACTACCGTAGGACCGGAGGGCGACGCGCCCGGTGGCGGAATTGGTCACGCCACCGGCCATGCTGTTGCCGGGGTAGTAAATGAAGCCGCCCTTGTTCGCCTCGTCACCGGACACCCACGGCTGCTGGTTGTGCGAGGGCAGGTTCTGACAGTTCTGGATGAAGTTGATGGCCGCCTGCCAGTCCAGGTCCTTGCTGTCGGCCAGCTTCGTGTCGGCGATCAGTCGCTTGCTGTGGTGGAGCGCTTCGAGGGCGCAGAGGGTGTTGTTCAGGTCAGAGTGCGAATACTTGTTGCCATAGCCCACACCGCCATCAAAAGGGGTGTCGAGCCGCCCCTTCTCTCCAAAATCCACCTGGGTGCCGACAATGAACGACCGCGCCTTGCGCGCTACCGCGTCGTAGTCCGTCCGCCCCGCTGACATCAAGGCCACCAGCGAGATCGAAGTATTGTAGTTCGCCATGTTCGTCGCGTAGATGCCGCCGTCGGGTTTGGCGCTCGCGAGCAGAAAGGCATACCCGCGCTGGATTGCCGGGGTCGGATTCTTCTGATACTTCCCGGACGGTTCGCCATTCAGTGCCACCAGCGGGAGTGCGGTGACGGCGGGATTGTCCGGCGTGGTCCACCAGCCGTTGGAGTTTTGATTCGCCAGCAGCCACGCGGTGCCCCGGTCAATGGCACGCTGCACCTCATGGCGTAGTGATTCATTGTGCCCGATGGGGACGGGCACCGGCGTGGTCTTGGGAGCATCGGCAGCGAGGGCACCGATGGCGACGAAAGCGGTGAGGACGAGCGCGGGGAGAAAGGTCGGTCTCATATCGATTTGAGCAACGAAGACTGGTTAGCACGCAGACACCCGGGACGCGAGTGGAATTCAACGTTCAGGCTTGGCAGGGGTTGCATCTGGTCGCTGCCTCAGTAGCCTTTCCGCTTGTCTCGACTTCGCGTTGTGTTACGACTCGCCCCGTGAGCGACGAAAAGCATTTACGCCTCGGTATTCTCGGGTCCGGCAAGGGCTCGAACATGGTTGCCATCGCCGACGCCATTTCCTCTGGCAGCGTCCCGGCAGAGATCGCCATCGTGCTGAGCGACGTCGCGGACGCGGGCATCCTCACCCGCGCACAAGATCGTGGTCTGCCAGCCCGATTCATAGCCCCGGGCAAGTTCCGCACCAAGCTGGATGAGGAGGCGGAGGCGGCTTACATCGCCGCGCTGAAGGAAGCGGGCGTCGAACTAGTCGTGCTCGCGGGCTTCATGCGCATTCTCAAGGGCGAGTTTCTCCGCGCCTTCCCCCAACGCGTGATCAACATCCACCCCTCCCTGCTGCCGGCCTTCACCGGCCTCGAAGCGTGGAAGCAGGCGCTCGACTACGGCGTGAAATACACCGGCTGCACCGTGCATTTCGTGGACCAGGGCGTGGACACCGGCCCCATCATCGCGCAGCAGACCGTCCCGGTCCTGAGCCGCGATGACGCGGACGTTCTGCACGGCCGCATCCAGATTGCCGAGCGGCAGCTCTATCCCATGGCCATCTCGGCACTCGCGAGGGGGCTGGTGCGTGTGGAAGGGCGGAAGACGGTGGTGGGGAGGGAAGCGAACGGATGAAATGGTGAAGAGTTAAAGGGTTGAAAGGTTGAAGAGTTCAAGTGCGCCAGCCTGCCCCTTTTCAACCCTTCAACCCTTTAACGGCATGTGACTTCCTCCTAAAGCTCAGGCTGGAACAATCCCGTAGCTGTCGGCATCTTGCGGGCAAGCCAGTGATCAAACCTCGTCGCATCATTCTGTGGGCCGCAGTCGCGTTGGTCCTCTGCCCCGTCACCGCGTCAGCAAACGCCGGGACTCCCTTGATGTGGGCGGCATTGCTGTATTTGGTCATTGGCAACGCTTTCGTTGGCATCGGTGAGGGATATGTGCTCTCACGTTTGTTCCAACTGCCCTTCATCAAGACGGCCGGCGTGATGGTCGCGGCCAATTACTTCTCTGCTTGGGCGGGCTTTTATGCGATGAGCGCGCTTGAGCCTGAAGTTTTGCCTAAACTGTTCGGCAATCAGCCGCTTTATCGGGCCTCGTTCGTGCTCTGGACTATCGGGGTCAGTTCCTATCTCGCCTCAATCGTGCTCGAGCTGCCGTTCTGCTGGCTCTGCTTTCGCAAAGGGGAATGCTCATGGAGGAAGGTATTGCTCGCGAGCTTAGCAGCCCAAACCGCTTCTTACACGCTGCTGGTGCTCTACTATCTTGCTGCCAGTCCAATCAGCTTGGTAAGCAAAACTGAACACGATGCGTCCCTTGCCTTCGCGAGCGGGGAAAAAGCGTGGGTCTACTACCTTAACTCCGACAAGGGAGACATCTTTCGGATCCGACCAAACGGGACTGGCCGGCAGTTCGTCTTCCCAGCAGGCGTTACGAACCGCTTTCACCGACTTGTCTTGCTGCCGGCGAAAGACCCCTCGGTTTGGAATCTCTGCCTGGTGACCGGACGCGGAAGTCGGAGCGAGGAGGGGCTCCACAAAGTGCTGATGAACGGATTTGCGAAGCGAGTTCGCGACCCTCAGGTGCCCGAGTTCATTGAGGATTCTCATTTCAGTTTCGGGGTGCCCATGGACTATCGGACCGCTGCTGAAACCTCCTGGGAGATTCAGCTCGGATATTGGGCCGCTGAAGGGGTTGTCGCCACAAAACTACTCGGGAACGAGCGTCGGCACTTTGCCTTTGAAGCCCCGTTCGTGATGAACTGGCGTGCTCGCAACGCTACAGTTCTCCCCAGCGGCCTAGTCATCTACCAGCTTGGCGAGCAAATCGTCGCGCTTGATGTGGAGCAGAAGAAGGTTGGAATCGTGACACTCGGTCGGGGTCCCGTTGTTGTTTTGGAAGAGTGAGATTCTAACCATGTCCTCCGGCTACATCCACACGTTCTCTCCCGAGGAACAGGCCCGCCTCGTTGCTCAGGCGACGTTTCTGGAGCCTTACATCTTTCCAACGATTGACTTCTCCGGCTGCGCGAACGTGCTGGAGGTCGGCTGCGGCGTGGGGGCGGAACTGCAGATCCTTCACCGCCGATTTCCCCAGACTCACTTGACCGGGCTGGATTTCTCCGAGGCGCAACTGGCAAAGGCCCGTGAGTTGTTGCGCGTGGAACTGACCAGCGGAACGATGGAACTGCATCAAGGCAGCGCCTACGAACTGCCTTTTGCAGACGAACGCTTCGATGGCGTCTGCCTCATCTGGGTGCTGGAACATCTGAACGATCCAGTGCGGGCCTTGCATGAGGCGCTTCGAGTGTTGCGGCTAGGTGGCGTGCTCTCCGTCACCGAAGTCTTCAACGCGGGCTTGCGCGTGGAGCCCCCCTGCCCCGCCATGGCCGAATACTGGACCGCCTTCAACGCGCTCCAGCGTCAGCTCGGCGGCGTGCCGGACGTAGGCGCGGAACTTGGCACGCTGGCGGCCGACGCAGGATTCAGCGAGATCCAGTTCCGCACGCTCCCGGTGCGGATGGACCCGCGCATGACCAATCCCAGCCAGCGCACCGAGTTCATCGGCTACTGGCGGACCCTGTGGCTGAGCGGTGCGATGCAAATGGTGGGGCGCGGGTTGGTCAGCCCGGCATTGGTGGACGCGATGCAGGTGGAGTTCAACGCGCTCGCAGCCAATCCCGAGGCCATCTACGACTACTCCGCGAGGCAGGTCCAAGCCCGGAGAGTGCCCGCGAAACACGCGAATTGACGCGAAGGCTCGCCAGACTTGGGGTTTGGGTCTAGATGCTCGTAGGATTTTAACCAAGGATGGACACGAGTGTAAGGGCGGGACTCTTTCTGCTCCGCGCCCCGTCCCGCCCCTTCAAAGCGGGGGCGGCAAAATGGGGACTGCTCTCCCTGACTCCTGCCCAGCCCCTCAGGAAGAGGGAGACTATTCGACCGCCATTGCAATTTTGGTTCAAGACTCCGGAGGCCCCGCACGTCCACCAACCATGCATGCAAAAGTTTCAGCGTGATTGGCCGCAACCCGCAGTTGCGCTTCGCTGGCTTTTGCATCATGATTGCTCCGAGCCTGAGTTGTCCCTTGATACATCGCTAGTTTGAACGAAGAACCAAAACCCAAAGGGCGGTCGCCCCTGCACTTCCTGTTCCGGCACCGGCTGTCGCTGGAGACGGAGACATGTTTTTTCCTCCTGCTCGGAGTGCTGGACCTGGCCTTGACCACGATGCTGCTGAACACCGGCAAGGTGCATGAAGCGAATCCGGTGGCGCGTTTCTTCCTCTTCAACGCAGGTCTCGATGGCTTGATCTTCTACAAGTGCGCCCTGCTGACGGTGGCCGCCGTCGCGGCACAGGTCATCACCCTGCGGCGTCCCCGTGCGGCGAAGGTCGTGCTGCACACGGGTATCGCGGTGCAGGCCGTGGTGGTGGGCTACAGCGTCATGCTGCTGCTCCGGGTGGCCGCGTGAGCGGGAGCTTTTTCCGGCTGCACGTTCCACTTGCGCGCCTGGTTTCGTCCCTGAGGAACGGTTGTTTTCATGGGAAAACTCCCCTTCCCATCTGGACACGGTCCCGTCTCTGCCCGGATGGCGGTGTGAAAAAGTCGAAGAAAAAAATCGCCTTCCCGCTGAAGACTTGGCACATAAACCCCTCCACGCGCGCCGTGGAGTCGCAGATTTGCCGTCTCGGACGGGTTTGCGAGGCGGGACAAACGCTCTGGCGCATGCGGTCAGTCAGTTCGACATGAAGAAATCGGAAGCAAAAAAAACAGCGACGCCGAAGCTCCGGCTCGGCCTGCCGAAAGGCAGCTTGCAGGACGCCACCATTGAGAAGATGGCCAAGGCGGGCTTCAACGTGCAGGTCAG
>CAZOCL010000022.1:0-30348 GCA_964578245.1 uncultured Klebsiella sp.
GCGCGGGCTATCTGCTCCTCGGCTTCGCGGTGATGAACCGCTCCGGCTCGTCGGCGATCCTCTACTACCTCGCTGGCTACCTCTTCACCGTGCTCGCCGCCTTCACCGTCATCTCCGTCGTGATGCAGCAGTCCGGCGCGGAGGACATCTCTTCACTCGCGGGGCTCGCGCAACGTTCGCCCCTGCTGGCCACATCCCTGACCCTCTCGATGGTCTCCCTCGCTGGCGTGCCGCCGCTCGCTGGCTTCTTCGGCAAATTTCTCCTGCTCAAGGCCGTCATCGCGGAGGGCGTCCGCTGGCACGCCTACTACTGGCTTTTCGCGGTGGCCGTCGTGGGCGTGGTCATCTCGCTCTACTATTACTTCAACGTGGTGAAAGCGATTTACTGGTCCAAGGGCTCGACTGACCTCGCGCCGATCACCGTCTCCCTCCCCACCAAGTTCGCGCTCTGCATCTGCATCGCCGGAATGCTCTGGCTCGGCGTGAATCCCGATGGCGCGCTGGAGATGGCGGTGGAAGCAGTCAAGTCACTGAAGCTGGTGGCGTGACGGGGTAGTGCTCAGTGACCAGTATTCAGTGTTCAGTTGGGAACCGACCTCCGTGCCACTGAATACTGGTTACTGATTACTGAACACCGCCTCTTCAGTTCAGCCCCGCCTTCACCAGCAGCCCCATCGGCACTTCCGCCTCCCCCACAGACAGCAGGCGTTCGCTCATGTCATTCAGCGCGAGCCGGGTTTCGTGGAACCGCTCGGACAGGGTGGAGAACACATTGGTCAGATCATACTTCCGGGCCAGCCGGTGGTCACCGGCCGCGCGAAAGCTCGCCTGTCCGAGCGATTCGTAATAGCTGAGGTCCGGGAATCCTTTGCGCTCCGCCCGGGCGCGGATGCGGTCTGGGAAGATGCCGGACATGAACAAGGTCTGGTTCCCGATGTGTGCGCGAATGTGGAAGCGTGTCTGTTCGTCCGCCGTCTGGAGGGCCGCGAGCATCTCAAAGAAGTAATCCAGCGGCTCCGGCTGGCCCGGCATCCGCAGCCGCGTGCGCTCCGCCTCGGAAAACTCCGCGAGCACCTCCGCCACATAGTCTGTCACCGCCCGCTCGGTGATGCCGGTGCGCCGCAGAACCTGCCGCACCAGCACGTAGAAGTAGAGGCGCGCTGACACCCCCAGGCATCCGCGATGTTCCAGCAGCGCGCGGAGCAGGCGCTCGTCGTCCAGGATCAGGTCGCGCGTGTCCTCATCAGCCAGCAGGCGCGTGAGGCAGTCCGGGTCGCCCGCACTTCGGCCGAGCGTGGCGATGATGAAGTCAATGTCCTCGGCGGTGAACTGGACCCGGCAATTCGGTTGGATGACGAGCATGGCGGTCAGTGTTATATCGGCGGAACCGTCCGCCGGTTCAATCGGGTGTTAACAGGAGCAGGTTTGGTTCCAGCCGCGCGGAGCATTCAATCTCGGGCGTATTCTGATGCTGCCACCATGGCAAGGGCGCGGAGCGCGGGCGGCTTCGCCCGCTTCGCGCGTCCGATTACCGCAGCGTTGCGAACCGCTGGCCGAAGCAGGCACGTCCAAAGCGGCCCGGAGGGCCGCGCTCCGGGACAGTCCCCGTTGCTTTTCTGCCAGCATGGGCAAGAATGAACTGTCGTGAAGCTCGTCCTCCTGCTCCTGACTGCGCTGGGCATTGCATGTTGCCCGTCGGTCTTGCCCGCCGCCGAGCCGCTCATCGGCCGGCCCGCTCCCGAATGGCAGCTCACCAACTGGCTGAACTCCGCCCCGCTCACGCTTAAGGACCTGCGCGGCCAGGTCGTCCTCGTCCGCTGGTGGACCGCACCTCAGTGTGAGTTCTGCCGGGCGACGGCTCCGGCCCTGAACGAGTTTCACGCGGACCTGGCCGCGAAGGGTCTGCGTGTCATCGGCATCTACCACCACAAGCTGCCCACGCCGCTGGGGCCGCAGCAGGTCGCCGAGCGGGCGACGGAATACGGCTTCAAGTTCCCCGTGGCGGTGGACCCCGGCTGGCGCACGCTGCGGCGCTGGTGGCTGGACGGGCACGAACGCGACTTCACCAGCGTCAGCTTCCTCCTCGACCGCCGTGGCGTCATCCGCCACATCCACCCCGGTGGCCAGTATGTGAAAGGCGACCCGGACTACGCCGCGATGGAAGCGAAGATCAAGGAACTGCTCGCGGAGAAGTAGGAACAAGTAAGTGCCCGCGAAACACGCGAAAAGGCGCGAAAGAAGCACGTATCTCAGCCGCCAAGGAATCCAGGCCACCGATACTTTCGCGTCTATTCGCGTGTTTCGCGGGCTCATTATTCCGGCTCCACCTGAATAGCGTTGCGTGTCGTCGCCTCTAAAATGCGTCGCCATTTGATCGCCGTGATGCCCTGCACCACCATACTCAAGCTGCTCGGTCGCGCCGCCTGCCAGGGCCTGTTGGTGCTGGGTGGGTGGGCAAGTGGGGCTACTCCGTTCGTCCCCAGTGCTCCCCCGCTCCCGCTGCACGAACGCATTGACCGGCTCATCGAGTCCGAGTTCGCCGGACCGCTGACCCCGCCGGCGAGTGATGCGGACTTTCTCCGGCGCACCCATCTGGACCTCACTGGCATGATTCCGACCGCGACCGAGGCCCGCGAGTTCTTCGCCGACACCTCGCCCGACAAACGCGCCCGGCTCGTGGACCGACTCCTCGCCACGCCCCAGCACGCACGCCAGCTCGCGAGCTTCTTCGACCTGATGCTCATGGAGCGCCGCCCGCAGAAGCACGTGGACATCGCCGCCTGGCAGCAGTTCCTCTATGACGCCTGCGCCACCAACAAGCCTTACCACAAACTGGTCCGCGAAGTTCTTTCCGCTGACGGCGCGGACGAGAGGACCCGGCCCGCCGCGCGCTTTCTGCTCGACCGCGAGGGCGCGCCCAGCGCGCTGGTGCGGGACACGGGGCGCGTGTTCTTCGGCATGGACCTCTCCTGCGCGCAGTGCCACGACCACCCAACCGTCGCGGACTATCTCCAGCGCGACTATCACGGCCTGTTCGCCTTCTTCAACCGCACCTATCTCTTCACCCGCGATAGCGACAAGAAAGCCTTCATCGCCGAGAAGGCCGAGGGCGACGTGACCTTCACCTCGGTCTTCACCAAGGAATCCGGGGCCACGCGGCCGCGTCTCCCCGGGGGCACCCAGCTTCCCGAGCCAGCCCAGCCCCGCAATGCGGAATACGTCGTCCCGCCCAATCCCAAGGACAAAAACCTGCGCCCGGTGCCCAAATTCAACCGCCGGGCTGAACTGGCCAAAGTCATCGCGGAGTCCGGCAACCGCGCCTTCAACCGCAACATCGTCAACCGGCTCTGGGCGCTGATGATGGGCCGTCCCCTCGCCGGTCCCGTGGACGAACTGAACTCGGCGAATCCCGCTGCCTACCCCGAGCTGCTCGACCTGCTGGCCACGGAGTTCGCCGCCTCGGGCTATGACACGCGGGCCTTCGTTCGCGAGCTGGCGCTGACCCGCGTCTATGGCCGGAGCTTTGAACTGCCCGCGGCCATTGCCTCCCCTCGCGGGCTGGCGACCAGTTGGATTCCCATTCTCGAAGCCCGGCAGCGCGAACTTACCAACGCGGTCAGCACCGCCGAAGCCGAAGTGAAGCAAGTGCGCGACCGCATCCCCGGGCAACAAAAGGCCATGCAGCCGGTCGTGGATGAACTGGCCAAGACCAACGCCATCCTCGCCGAAGTCCGCAAGGCCTGTGACCCGGCCATCAACGCCCACCGCGACGCGGAGCGCGAGCTGGCCCGGAAACGCGACGCGCTGAAGTCTGTGCTGGACGCGCAGGCCAAGCTGGATGAGGCGCTCGTCCAGTTGCCCGGCGACAAGGAACTCGTGTCCAGCGTGGACAAGCTCAAGGCGCGCGTCACCGACCTGAACAAGGAAATCGAAGCCGTCGTGAAGGACGTCGCGGCGAAGGACACCGCCGCCAAGCCGTTGCGCGAGAAACTCGCCCCTACCGAAGCCAGTGCCGAGCCAGTGCGCAAACGCTACGCCGCTGAGGACGCCAAGTTGCTCACGCTCGACGCCGAGTTGATCGCGGCCACGACGCGCTGGCAGGACGCGAAGACAGCGGCCAACCACCTGGCCCGGCAGTTGGATACCGCCCGTGCGCTGGCTGACAGCGAGCGGTTGCGGAGCGAGTTGGAACAGTCGAAGGAGGCGCTGGCACGCGCCAGGCGCCATTCTGAGTCCACGGCGACCGCTGCCGCCGCTGCACAACTGGCCGCTCTGGAGGCCAAGGTGCCGGCTGACACGAAAGCCTTGCAGGCCGCCAACGACAAGCTCGCCGCCATCCTGGAAAAGTCCTTCGCCGTCGGCGCGCTGGCCGCGCTCACGCCCGAGCAGCTTGCGTGGAGCATGATGCGCGCGACTGGGGTGGCCGGGGCGCACGACGTCGCAGGCGGGGCGGAGTTCGACAAGAAGACACCGCCAACCGAGGCGAACAAGACCGATCCTGCGCGCCAGGCTGCCCGCGCGAAGGCCGCCGAGCAATACACGTGGGACAAGCTCAAAGGTGGTGCGGCGGGCTTTGCACCGCTGTTCGGTGCCGGGGCTGGCGAGCCGCAGGACACGTTCTTTGCCACCGCCGACCAGGCGCTCTTTCTCAACAACGGCAGCATGGTGCGAAGCTGGCTGGCCCCGAGCGCGGACAATCTGAGCGCCCGTCTCACCAAGCTGGCGGATGCCCGGGCGCTGGCCGAGGAGCTTTACCTCAGCACGCTCACCCGCCTGCCAACGGAAGACGAAGTGGCGAGCGTGCAGAAGCAGCTTGCCGCCCGCGAGAAGGAGAAGCCCGCCGTGGTGCAGGACCTCGCCTGGGGCCTGCTCACCTCCGTGGAGTTCCGCTTCAAGCACTGAGTTTTTGCCACAAAAGGGCGCAAAGAACACAAAGAGAGCAGGCGTTCCCATCGATGCAGGCTAGGGGTTTCGCTTCCGGCCATTCCACAATTGCTGAATCGAGTTATGCCAACTGCGAGCATAGTTTGGGAAAACGAACGCGCGTCTGACTTCGCGGTCGTTCTCCCTCACCTCGCCCTCTCCCGCTGGGAGAGGGGAATCTTCGACCGCAACATGTCCCATAGAGGCTCCATTGCCAACCGAACCGGACTACGTGGCTCCCTCTCCCAGCGGGAGAGGGATGGGGTGAGGGAGAGCGCGTTCGTTCGCCCACCGCAGAGATTCTCTCAGAATATTCCCACAACTGATATTGCGCGCAAAAAGCACAACTGAAGAAGACTCTGCTTTGCGCCCTTTCGCGGCCAATTCAGTTCTTCAAAGAAGCTGCGAATTCATCCGTGTCCCAGGCAGTCAGATTTTCCGACAGCCCGTTCCAACGCCGCACGCTCATGAAGCCCTGCCAATACGCCTGCAATTCCACCGAGCACGTGCTCGCCCGGCGCAACTTCCTCGGCAGCCTCGCGCTCGGCGCGGGCGTGGTCGGCGGCCTCGGCACCTTCGTGCAGCCATCCGTCTCGGCTGCGCTGGCCAAGGACCAGAAGCGGATGCTGGTCATCAACATGCACGGCGGGCTCTCGCAGCTTGAGAGCTGGGACCCCAAGCCCGGCACCGACACTGGCGGGCCGTTCCGCGCCATTCCGACCAGCGTGCCGGGCATTCACATCAGCGAACTCCTTCCGCACACGGCCAAGGTAATGCACCACCTGGCCCTCGTGCGGAGCATCAACACCAAGAACGAAGACCACGGCAAAGGCAGCTACATGATGGTCACGGGCCGCCGCCAGATGCCTGGCCAGACCTACCCGGAGATTGGTGCGGTCGTCGCGAAGTGCCTCGACACCACCGACCGCACCCTGCCCGGCCACATCCGTGTCACGGCGGGCGGCGGTGGCGGACGCAGCGCTGACTCGGCCTATCTTGGCCCGAAATACGCGAGCATCGTGCTCGACGGCGGCAAGCCCCCGCAGAACACCAGCAAGCCTGAGAGCCTCACCGATGCCTCGCTCGCCGAGCAAAACGCCTTCCGCCGCCTGGCCAATGACCACTTCCTGTCCCGCCGTCGCACTGCGATGACGGACGCCTATGTGCAGAGCTACGAGCAAGCGCTCGAACTGATGAAGCAGCGCGATGTCTTCGAGCTGAGCAAGGAGCCGGCGAAGGACCACGAGCGCTACGGCAAGCACGACTTCGGCCGCCACTGCCTCATGGCCCGGCGGCTCTTGGAGAAAGGCATCTCCTTCGTGCAGGTGTCGCACTCGAACTACGACACGCACAACGAGAACTTCAACTTCCACTTCGAGCAGGTTGGCGAGTTTGACAAGCCTTTCGCCACGCTCATCACGGACCTGCACGAGCGCGGGATGCTGGAGAACACGCTCGTCGTGGTGCTCTCCGAATTCGGGCGCACGCCGCGCATCAACCAGTATTACGGGCGCGACCACTGGGGCAAGGCGTGGAGTGTCTGCCTCGGTGGCGCGGGCCTCCAGCGCGGCGCGGTCATCGGCGCGACCAACGCCAACGGCACCGAGGTGAAGGAACGCGAAGTGGACTGCGGCCATCTCTTCCACACCTATCTGCGCGCTCTGGGCCTCAGTTCCAAGGCGAGCTTCGACGTGGCTGGCCGCCAGGTGCCAATGGCCGACCCCGCGTGCGGGCCGATCAAGGAATTGCTGGCCTGAGTGCTGAACCACGAATGGACACTAATGGACACGAATTTCTCGTGCTCCCATCCCGTGCCGGTTTCTCATTCGTGTTGATTCGTGTCCCTTCGTGGTTGCCATGAAACCCGACTTCAAAGCTGCCCACGTCGCCGCTGAGTTCGACCACACGTCGCCGCTCATCACCTGCCGCTTTGATCCCACGGGCAAGTTCGTCTTCGCCACCGCTGAGGACCGCGCCATTCTCCGCTGGGATCTGGCCGACCCGAAGAAGAAGACCGTGTTCAGTGCGCACGATTCCTATGTGTGGGCGGTCGCGTGCTCGAAGGACGGCCAGACCCTCGTGAGCGCGGGCGGCGACGACACGCTGATCTGGTGGCCAGCCACGGCGGAGAAACCCGAGCCGCAGCGCAAGGTCACGGCGCACAAGGGCTGGATTCGCGCGCTCGCCGTCAGCCCCGATGGCAAGCTCCTCGCCAGCGGCGGCAACGACCGGCTCGTGAAACTCTGGAACCTCGCCGACGGGAAAATGGTTCAGGAATTCTCCGGCCACGAGCTGGACGTTTACAGCGTCACGTTCCATCCCGACGGCAAGTTCCTCCTCTCCGGCGACCTCCTGGGCAAGGTGCAGCAATGGGACCTCGCCACCAGCAAATCCGTGCGTGTGCTTGATGCGAAGGAAGTCCACTCCTACAACGAAGGCCAGGGCGTGCATTTTGGTGGGGTGCGCGGCCTCGCCGTCTCGCCAGATGGGAAGCACATCGCCTGCGGCGGCCTGCACAAGGCCACCAACCCGCTTGGCAACGTCCACGAGCCCATCGTCCAGCGCTACGACTGGGAGACGCACAAGCTGCTCAAGACGCACCTCGCCGAGGGCCTGACCAACTCGACCGTATGGAACTGCCTCTTTCATCCCGAAGGCACGCTCATCGCCGGGTGCGGCGGCGGCAGTGGCGGGCACCTGCTCTGCTGGGGCAAGGACGACGAGAAGCCCGCGCCCAGCTTCAAGCTCCCCGACATGGTCCGCGAAATGGACCTGCACCCCGACGGCCTCCAGATCGCCACCGCGCACTACGCGAAGAAACTCCGGCTCACCAGGCTCGCGCCCAAGACCCCCGAACCGGCGAAAAAGGCGTGAAGGCCCACTCCGAAGTTGAAGGATCACGATTTGGAGCGCATCTTGCTCGCGGAGCCATGAACTGAACCGCTCGTTCATCCTATGAAAGATACCGTTCGACTCTCGCGCCCTGCCCCGCCTGCGGCCAAGGACACCGTCCGCCTGGCGCGCCCGGCCAAACCGGCCACCAAGGACACCGTCCGCCTGGATCGCCCTGCGCCGAAAAGCGGCGTTGCCGGCGGTGCGACGCTGGAAGACTTCCTAAGGCAGCAGAAGCCGCATGTGGACCCGCCGCCGCAGTAAGCTGCCCCATGGCCGACCCGCTGACCCAGCCCGTTCTGGTCCGCGACGGCAGTATCGTCGCGACCGCGGTAGGTTTGCCCGATCCAAGCCTGACGCTCGTGGAATTTGAGCGGGGCGTGGGGTTCCTGCTGGCAGGCGGCTTCCAGGCGGACAGCTTCCGGTCCCGGACTTGGAGCAGGTCATCCTCTGGCGGACGGGCGACCCCTTCTCCGAATCGGAACGGCACCGTGAGAGCGACTTGCCGGACACCGGAGCCGTGACCGCCACCGAACTGGGAGTCCTGTCCGCCTACTGGCAGCCCGCCGTGTTCTTCCTCAGCGAAAGCGAGCGCACGCGCCTGTTGGGCCGGCTGGAAGACCATGACCCGCAGCGCGTCCTGCGCGAAGCGTTCAACTACGCCCACCGCACGGAGGAACTGCGGGCACGCGTGGAGACCGTCCGCATTTCGCTGCCGCCCAAACCGGCTCTTGCCAAGGATACCGTCCGGCTCGAGCTTCCTCCCAGATCCGCTTCCTAGGAATCCGTTCAGGCGACGCTGGGCAAACTCACCCCTGAAGAACGGGCCGCGCTGGCGCGGTGGTTGAAGCAACAGCGGCCACCCGAGGAACCGCTCCGGTGAACAAAGCGACCCTCGGCGTATTCGATAGCGGCGTCTCCATTGGGTGTGGATTAAAGATTCAGACGCCATGTCTGCCGGCAATTCTATAGCACGCGTCTTGAGTCGCGTGTTTGGCGGAAGCAGCGGTGACAGCCGCTTTATCGACACTTTCAGAAAGTCGCTGCCTTTCACTTTACCAGAGAAAAGGGGTAGCCTGATCTTGCATCTTCTCCGGGCCGCAAGCAGATTCGCCCTCGACGATGCAAACATCGGCGACGACAGACAATCAGCCAACGACGAGCCTCCGGCCCCTAAGGGACTACGCTTTTCCACTTTGCCTGATTGTCGCCGCCGCAGCCGCCGCCACCCTGCTCCGCTGGCTGCTGGACCCGTTGCTGGCGGACCTGTCCCCCTTCTCCACATATTACCTCGCGGTCGCCGTCGCGGCGATTCTGGGCGGCGTCCGGGTGGCCTCGCTCACCGCACTGGCGTGCGCCCTCGCCGCGCATTATTTCTGGGTCGAACCGCGCGGCTCCCTGACGTTCCTCAACAAATCTCAAATGGCCCAGCTCTTTGTCTTCGTGCTGGAGGCGGCCATCATCGCCGGCTCCGTGTCCGTGATCCGGTTCCTGAACCGGGACCAGACGTATCCCGAGCCGGACTGAGCCGACGGCGCGCGCGCTGCTGGCCGATTCTCTTGGAGTTTGCTTCAACGGCGGCGAGCTAACGGTTATCTCTCTCCGGCACACGCATGCACGCCCTTGCCGAAGATTTCCTCTTCTCCCTCCGCCACGAGCGCGGGCAGGCGGAGCATACGCAGAAGACTTACCAGGGCCTGCTCGCCAGGTTCATCGCGTGGGCGGAGGCGCAGAAGCTGGCAAGCTGGCGTGACGTGAAACTCACCCACCTCACCGAGTTCCTCCAGCACGAGCGTGACCGACGGCTCGACGGCGCAACAGAGGCGTCCAAGGCGCGCTTGAGCAGCGAGAGCCTCTACCTGCAAATCGCCGCGCTGCGTGCCTTTTTCAAATGGGCCGAGACGGAAAAGCACCTGCCGGTAAACCCGGCGGAAAACCTCTCCCTCCCGCGCCGTTGGAAACGTCTCCCCAAGGCGCTCACCGCCGCCGAGATCGAGCAAATCCTCAAGCCCCTCGCAACCTCCGAGCCGTCCGACCTCTGCGATCAGGCCATCCTGGAACTGGCCTATGCCAGCGGACTGCGCCTGGCCGAACTGCGGAACCTGCGCCTCGAACAACTCCACCTGGAAGCCGGCTTCGTCACCGTCATCGGCAAGGGCAACAAGGAGCGCGTCGTGCCGGTCGGGTCGTTTGCCGTGGAGGCGTTGAACCGCTATCTCACCGTCGCCCGCCCGCAGCTCGTGCGCCCCAAGTCCCCGGCGGCGGTGTTTCTTACTCAGCGCGGCACCGCGTTCGCGCACGTCACCATGTGGCTGCGCATCACCAAGCGGGTGAAGCGGGCGGGGCTGGCGCGCAATGTCACCCCGCACATGCTGCGTCACAGCTTTGCCACTCACCTGC
Source organism: uncultured Klebsiella sp. (assembly GCA_964578245.1). GTDB lineage: Bacteria > Verrucomicrobiota > Verrucomicrobiia > Limisphaerales > SXTU01 > SXTU01. Next base: position 10,216 of record CAZOCL010000022.1, read on the forward strand.
TCGAGCACGGCGCGGATTTGCGCGTCATCCAGGAACTGCTCGGTCACTCCAGCATCTCCACCACGGAGGTTTACACCCACGTTGCCAGCCAGCGCCTGCGCGAGGTGCATCGGAAATTCCACCCGCGGGCGAAGTGAGTGCCGGTGGAGCGCGGGCGTCCCCGCCCGCTTTGCGCGGACGATCACCGAAATGGTGCGCCATTTCCTTGCACACACACTCGGCGATACCAGCTACGAGAATTGTTTGTTAAATCGGAAGTGTGCCTGACTTCGCAGCCGCTCTCCCACGCCCCGGAACTCGCTTCAGGGCGATGCCCACAGCGCTCATCGACAATCGATTTCGGAAATTCCTTCTGCCGCCGCGCGAGTTGTTGTTCACTCTGCCACCGACACGCGGCATGACTCGACTCCGATAACGGCGAAGCCACAAAACCACCATGCCTGACCAGCCGAAACGCTACATCGCTCTGGGCCTCGCCGACCGCGATGGCTGGGGCTGGAACGAACAGACCGCCCCGCCGCTAGTCGCCCTGCTGGAGGAGGCACAGGCGGACCAGATCTATGTCTCGTTGAAGATGGTCACCGGCTTTTTCGCCACGTCGCTGGCCGCGCTCGAGCGCGTCCATGCTGCCGTGGGCTATGCGGAGATATTGCGTTCGCATGACGTGCGCTTCGTCTCGCTCGGCATCGGCGTCGTCGAAGGCGAACTCATCGCCGCGTTCACTGCGGAGGGGAAACTGGACCCGGCCATCCTGCCGCTTGGCGACACCATGCGCCAGGTGGCCTGCGAAGCGACGCAACTGGGGCGACACCACGAGATCATCATCCGGCTGCGGGCCGAGCTGAGCCGCGCTCCCGGTTAAGATTTCCGCTTTGAACTTTGCGCCCGGCGCTTGGAACATCCCCGCATGAGCGAAGCTTCGACTCCCGGCACCCCCTTGCGCATCCTCTGGCTGAAGACCGGCCCGCTCCATCCCGTGGACACCGGCGGGAAGATCCGCACGTTCAACATGCTCCGCGAGCTGCGCAAGCGGAACCCGCTCACCTACCTGTCGCTCTGGCCCGAGGGCACGCCGGAATCTGCGCGCAAGGACGCCCACGAGTATTCCGACGATCAGGTGTGGATTCCCTGGCGCGAGACCCCGAAGCGCTCGCTCCGCTTCGTCTGGCAGCTTGGCATCAACTTCGCCGGTTCGCGCCTTCCCTACGCCATTCAGAAGTATCTCTCCGGCAAGTGGTCAGCGGAGATCCGCCGCGCCGATGAGTCGGGCAAATTTGACCTCATCGTGTGCGATTTCCTGACGCCGGCGGTGAACCTCTTCTACGGGAACTACCGCCCCGCCACGCCGGTGCTGTTGTTCCAGCACAACGTCGAGTCGCTCATCTGGCAGCGCCATTATGAGACGGCCGTGCGCGGCGTGCGGCGCTCCTACATGCACGGTCAGTGGCAGCGCATGCGGCGCTTTGAAAGCCTCGCCTGCTCGCTCGCGGACAAAGTCTGCGCCGTTTCCGAGGAGGATGCCCGCCTGCTGCGCGAGCAGTTCAAGCTGACGAACGTCTGCGGTGCGGTGCCCACCGGCGTGGACCTAGACTTTTTCCAGTTCAGCCCCGCCCCGCGCACGCCGCGCTCGCTGGTCTTCCTAGGCTCAATGGACTGGATGCCCAACATTGATGGGTGCGTCTGGTTCGCCGATGAAATCTGGCCGCTCGTGAAGCAGAAGTTTCCCGATGCCACCCTCACCATCGTGGGCCGCAAGCCCGCGCCCAAGGTGCAGGAACTCGCCGCGCGCGATGCGAGCATCAAGGTGACCGGCACCGTGGATGATGTGCGCCCGCACCTCGCCGCCGGGGAAGCGATGGTCGTCCCGCTGCGCGTGGGCGGCGGCACGCGCATCAAGATTTTTGAGGCGATGGCCACGGGCATTCCGTGCGTGAGCACGCGGATCGGCGCGGAGGGCCTGCCCGTCCAGCATAGCGAGCACATCGCGCTGGCGGACACCCCCACGGATTTCGCGAGAGAGATTGGCGCGCTCTTCGAGCAGGCGGACCGCCGGCGCGCGTTCGGGAAGAACGCCCGCGACCTCGTGGAGAAGAACTTCGGCTGGGCGAGCATCAATGCGGTCTTTGAGCGCTACTGCCAGGAGACGGTGGCACAGCGCAAGGCAGCCAGGGCGTAGCATTCTTTGGTTTTCACCTGCCGCCCGCCGCCCTATTGTCCGCGCGCCTATGAGCCAAAGTGTGGTCGCCAAACATTCGTGGAAGTTCTTCACCGCCGGCGGAGTCAACCAGGTTGCCTTCCGCAATGGGGCGGATCTCGCGCACCTCGATCAGCTTGACCAGAAGCTCTGGGTGGCCCTGGCCGTGCCCACGCGGGGCATTGAATTCGAGACCAAGACGCTCGACCATATTGACACCGACAAGGATGGCCGCATCCGCCCGCCAGAGCTGCTCGCGGCGGTGAAGTGGGCCGAGTCCTCCTTCAAGCGGCTCGACGATCTGTTCGCGGGCGGCGACTCCGTCCAGCTCGAAGCCATCGCGGACACCGTGCTCGCCGCCACGGCGCGACGCATTCTGGAGAACCTCGGCAAGCCGGCGGCCAACGCCATCACCCTCGCCGACGTGGCCGAGACCAACCGCACTTTTGCCGCCACGCGGTTCAATGGCGATGGCATCCTGCCCGCCGATTCCGCGAGTGAGCCGGCCTTGAAACAGGCCATCGAAGACCTGCTCGCCACCGTGGGTGGCATGCCGGACCGCAGCACGAAGCCCGGCGTCAATCAGGCAAAAGTGGACCAGTTCTTCGCCGATGCGCAGGCCTTCTCCGACTGGCACGCCAAAGCCGAGGTGGACCGGACCAGCATCCTTCCGCTCGGTGACGCCACGGCGGGGGCTTCCGCTGCCGTCAAGGCCGTGAAGGCCAAGGTGGACGATTTCTTTGCGCGCAGCCGCCTCGCCACCTTTGATTCGCGCGCCACGGCCCCGCTGAACCGCGCCGAGGCCGAATTCGTGGCCCTGGCTTTGAAGGACCTGACGCTTGCTTCCGAGGACATCGCGAAACTGCCCCTCGCGCACATCGAGCCTGGTCGCACTTTGCCGCTGACCAGCGGACTGAACCCCGCCTGGCAGGCAGCGGTGGACAACCTCGTCGCGAGCGCCGTCGCGCCGCTGCTGGATGCGGAGAAGACGATTTTGACCGAAGGCGAGTGGACCACCTTGCAGGCCATGCTCGCCCCCTTCAATGCGTGGGTGGCCGCCAAACCTGCCAACAGCGTCGAGAAGCTCGGGCTGGCCCGGTTGCGCGAACTGCTCGCCAGCGACACCAAGGCCGCGCTCACCACGCTGATCGCCCAGGACGCGGCGATGGATGCCGAGTTCAAGCAGGTTGGCATGGTCGAGAAGCTGCTCCTCTTCCAGCGCGACCTGGTGCGGCTGCTGAACAACTACGTCAGCTTCGCCGAGTTTTACGGAGGTCGCAGTGCGATCTTCCAGGCCGGCTCGCTCTTCCTCGACGCCCGCACCTGCCATCTGTGCGTCGAGGTGGTGGACGCGGGCAAGCACGCGGCGCTCGCTGGCCTCTCCGGCGCTTATCTCGCCTACTGCGACATCACCCGCACCGGTGGCGCAAAGAAGACCATCGTCGCCGTCTTCACCGACGGCGACTCCTACAATCTCATCGTGGGACGCAATGGTGTCTTCTACGACCTGAAGGGCCAGGACTGGGACGCCACCATCACCAAGATCGTCGCGAACCCTATCAGCATCCGCGAGGCCTTCTGGTCGCCCTACAAGAAGTTCGTGCGGCTCGTGGAGGAACAGATCGCCAAGCGCGCCGCCGCCGCCGATGCGGAAGCGCAGTCCAAGGTTGGCTCCGCCGCCACCGCCGTGGCGCAGGCGGACAAGACCAAGCCCCCCGCGAAGGAGGAGCCGAAGAAGCTGGATCTCGGCACCATCGCACTCATCGGCACGGCCATCAGCGGCGTCAGCGGCATGATCGGCATGTTCCTCGGCACACTGCTCGGGCTGGGCCTGTGGATGCCGCTGGGCATTCTCGGGATCGTGCTGCTGATCTCCGGGCCTTCGATGCTGCTAGCGTTCCTGAAGCTCCGGCAGCGCAACCTCGCGCCGATCCTGGATGCGAACGGCTGGGCCATCAATACCAAGGCGAAGATGAACGTCCCGTTCGGCTCGGCGCTCACGCTTGTCGCCGAGCTGCCAGCCAATGCCGAACGCTCACTGGACGACCCCTATGCGGACAAGCCCAGCCCCTGGCGTGCCTATGTGGTGCTGATTATCCTCGTCGCCCTTGGCTATGGCTGGTGCATCGGCAAGCTCGACGACTACCTGCCCGAGCCGGTGAAATACAAAACCGTCTTCCCGCCGAAGGCCGCTCCCGTGCCCGCCCCAGTAGCCAGCACGAATGCGGTTCCAGCTGCGGTAACGAATGCACCGGCGGCGAAGTGATCCCCACAAAGATAGCGTGGCAAAACGAAGCGGACTGAGCTTCGTGACCATTACGCCAGCACGCCTTCGATCAGCTTGGCTCCTCCTGCGATGCCCGTCAGGCGTTCCTGCCGGCCATTGGCCTTGAAGAACAGGTCTTCGTGCCGCAAGCCCAGCGCGTGGAGGATGGTCGCGTGCAGGTCCATCATCGGGTGCGGACGGTCAACCGCCATCAGCCCGATCTCGTCCGTCGCGCCGATGCGCACCCCAGGCCGCGTGCCGCCGCCCGCCATCCAAAGCGTGAAACCGGCGGCGTTGTGCTGACGGCCCTTGTCCCCCTGCATCATCGGGGTGCGCCCAAACTCGCTCGCCCAGATGACGAGTGTCTCGTCGAGGAGCCCTTGCTGCTTGAGGTCGTCCAGCAGCGCCGCGACGGCCCGGTCTGTCCAGCGGGCGCGCGGGTCGTGGTTGCCCCGGAGATTGCCGTGCGCGTCCCAGCCGTCCTTGTCCGGCATGTCATAGACCTGCACAAAACGCACCCCGCGCGCAACGAGCCGCCGTGCCAGCAGGCATTTGCGCGCGAAGCTCGCGGTGCGCTTGTCGGGATCATCCACGCCGTAGGCCGCTCGCAAATAAGCCGGCTCGCCTTCGAGGTTTCCCACTTCCAGCGCAGCCGCCTGCATCCGGTAGGCGAGTTCGTAGCTGGCGATACGGGCGTCGAAATCCGTGAAGGTAGGGCGGGCAGCGCGATGCGTGAGATTCAGGTCGCGGATCAAGTCGAGGGACGCACGCTGTCCCTCGGCGAATTCCGTAGGCGGCAACAGATCAAGCACCGGCGTGCCCAGATCACGCAGCCGGGTCGGTTGAAATGCGGCGGGGAGGAAGCCGTTCGCGTAGTTGGCCGCACCACCGAGCGGGCCGGCGTCGAAGAGCGTCACGTAGCCGGGCAGGTTCTGGCTCTCGGAGCCGAGGCCGTAGGTGACCCACGAGCCGAGGCTCGCCTTGCCGGACCGGATGTCGCCGGTGTGAAGCTGGTAGCTCGCGGGCGCGTGGTTGTTCGAGTCGGCCTGAAGCGAATGGATGAAGCACAGGTCATCCACGTGCCGGGCCACGTGCGGCATCAGGTCGCTCACCCACATGCCGGACTGGCCGTGCTGTGACCACTGGTAAGGGCTGCCCATCAGCTCGTCCTTGCAGCCGTGGAAGACATTCGCGTGCTTGGTGGCATCGAGCGCCTTGCGGATGGCGGCGGGGACGGGCTTGCCGTTGAGCTTCTGCAGCTCGGGCTTGTAGTCAAAAGTGTCCACCTGCGACGGCCCGCCGACCATGAAGAGGAAGATCACCGACTTCGCACGCGGCCGGAAATGCGGACGCCGAGGCGCGAACGGATTCAGCGGGTCAATCACCGGCATCGCCCCTGCGCTGTCTGCCCGGGCTACGTCCTGAAGCAGCGCGCTCAAGGCCACCGCGCCCAGGCCCGTGCCGGCGCGGCAGAGGAAGTCGCGGCGCGACGTGGGGTGGGGTGTGGCGGACATGGTGGCAGTATGTGGTGCGGGCGAATAGTTGGAAGCGCAGACCGCGACTTGAATTCGCCCCTGCCATCGGTTTGTCTGATGAGGAATGCCGCTCACCGTGAGAATCATCGCCTTGCTCGCCGCCGCGCTGTCGCTGGTGACGCATGCGGAGGAATCGGCGGTGCGTCGTGGCGATGCCTGGACCGATCCCCGCAATCCCGTGCGGGAGCTTTGGAAGGGCGCGCGCATTGACCTGTGGTCACTCAAGCCGCTCAAAGACTCGCCGCTGCCCCAACGCACCGGGATGCGGCACCCGATTGACCAATTGCTCCGCGCGAAATCGCCCTCGGCCAAAGCTGCTCCCGAAGCCTCACGCCTCACGCTCCTTCGCCGTCTGGCCTATGACCTCACCGGCCTGCCACCGACGCCTGAAGAGGTGGATGCCTTTCTCGCCGACCGCACGCCTGACGCCTACGAGCGGCTGGCGGACCGGCTGCTGGCCTCGCCCCGCTACGGCGAGCACCAGGCGCGCTGGTGGCTGGACGTGGTGCGCTACAGCGACAGCAACGGCTTCGACTGGGACGAGTTCCGCCCGCGCGCCTGGCGGTTCCGCGACTACGTGGTCCGCAGCTTCAATGCGGACAAGCCCTTCGACCGGTTCATCCGCGAGCAACTGGCCGGGGACGAACTGCTCGCCGCCGCCCCGCGCGACCCCGCCGAACAGGACGCGCTCATCGCCACTGGCTTCCTCCGGATCGGCCCACATGACAACACGGCCGGCTCGTTCAATGAGCAGGACCGCAGCCGAGCCGAGCTGATGTTTGACCTCGTGGAGACCACGGGCAGTGCGTTCCTCGGCCTCACGTTCAACTGCTGCCGCTGCCACGACCACAAGTTTGATCCCCTGCTGCAGGCCGATTATTTCCGGCTCCGCGCCTTCTTCGAGCCGGTGAAGTTCAACGACACCACCCCGCTCGATCTGGCTGCGGAACAGGACGCCATCCGCAAGCACAACGACGGCGTGGACAACGAAGCAAAGCCGCTCAAGGCGCAGCGCGAAGCCTTGCTTGCAGCACCGCAGCAGCGGCTCCGGGCGGAACTGGTGGCAAAGTTGAGCCCCGAAGAGAAGGCGTTGGTGGACTTGCCGAAGGACAAACAGACCGGCGAAGTGAAACCGAAGTTCGAGGCGGTGCAGAAGAAGATCACGCCCAGCGATAAAGAAGTTCTGGCGGCCTTGGAGAAAGAGCAGAAGACGCGCTACGACCAGCTCGGCGAACAGATCAAGACGATTGAGGCGAAGCGCCGGAGCTTCACCTACGGCCTGCTGATGACCGATGCCGACGGCAAGCCAGCCGAGACGAAGGTGCTCTTCCAAGGCAACTACAAGCAGCCGCGCGACGCCGTCGTGGCCGGCTTCCTCTCCGCCCTGGACCCTAATCCGGCCGTGCTGCTCACGAACGCAAACCCGAAGACCACGGGCCGCCGCTCCACACTGGCGGCGTGGATTGCCTCGCCCACGAATCCCCTGACCGCGCGCGTGCTGGCAAACCGCCTCTGGCAGCAGCACTTCGGCTCCGGGCTCGTGATAACGCCGAACGACCTCGGCCTCGCAGGCGCACGGCCGACTCACCCGGAGTTGCTGGACTGGCTGGCGGGCGAGTTCATCCGGGGCGGCTGGTCGGTGAAGCAATTGCACCGTGTCATCGTGACCAGCGCTGCCTATCGTGCCGCAGCCACCACAGCGAACCCGGCAGCCTTCACCCGCACGCCGCATCGCCTGTCCGCCGAGCAGTTACGCGACTCGCTGCTGGCCGTGTCCGGTCTGCTGGCCGCGAAGGACAGCGGCCCGCCGGTCTGGCCCGAACTGCCCGCCGAGGTGTTGCAGGCCAACCCGGCCTTCCTCGACGACAACGCGGAGAAGACGAAGGGCTGGTATCCCTCTCCGAAGGCCGACCAGTTTGTGCGCAGCCTCTTCCTGGTGCAAAAACGCACCGTGAAGGTGCCCTTCATGGAGACCTTTGACCTGCCGGACAACGCCGTCTCCTGCGCCCGCCGCGACCAGTCCATCGTGGCCCCGCAGGCCCTGACGCTGCTGAACGGAGCGCTCACCATCGAGGCCGCCAAGGCGCTTGCCCAGCGGGTCCAGCGTGAAGCGGGCGAACTGGCGGAAGCGCAGGTGAAGCAAACCTTCCGCCTCGTTCTCCAGCGCGCGCCCACCCGCGAGGAAGCCACGGCGTGTCTCAAGCTCCTGCAACAGCGCACACTGCCCGAGCTATGCCGCGCGCTGCTGAATTTGAACGAGTTTGTGTATGTGGACTGAAGGGATGAGTAGTCAGTATTCAGTGTTCAGTAATCAGTGGGACATGGTGCGCAGTCGCTGCGACTGAACACTGAACACTGGTTACTGAATACTTCCCCGCCGAGCGCTCACTTCCCCCCAAACACCAGCCGGTCCCCGTCCGCACTGACCTTCACCCGGTCACCCGGCTTGAACTCGCCTTCGAGCAGTTTGGTGGCGAGCGGGCCCAGGCTCCGACCTGCAAGCATTTCCAAATTGCCTCCGAATGCGTTTGGAATACGCTGCCGACATATGGGTGCCTTCTTCACAAACTTCCAAGTCCATGGTGCGACGGCTTCAGCGACAAAGAAAGCGTTGTCAACATTGACTCAATCCCGCGCGTATGTGTCTCCCGAGAAAAACTCCTGGGTCACCGTGTATGAAGAATCATCAGAAGACCAAAATGAAGACACCATCTGTCGAATTGCGGCTGGACTATCCAAAAAACTCGGCACCGCCGTGTTCGCCTGCATGGTCCATGATAGCGACATAGCGGCCTACTGGCTTTATCAGAACGGTGCGCTCGCGGACGAATTCAACTCTGCGCCCGACTATTTCGACGACAATATAGATGACAAGACGCGCGCCCGTTTGCGAGGCAAGCCAGATGTGCTGCTGCCATTCTGCGCCGCCGGCACTACTTGTGCGGATGTCGCAGCCGTGCTCCACCCTGCAGACGGCTTTCCGACGATGGCCGAGGGAGTTTTTGCCGATCTCGCCAATTTGCTTGGGATTGACGAGGCTCGCGTTGGTTTAGGATTCACATACTTCGAGAGCGAAGGTGAGGACATCCTGCCGGACGCTTCGGAATTCGAACCCATTGGCAAAGGGGCAACGCGGAAGAAAACTAAAGCGCCCATTCCACCCTCTCCTCGGACTGCTCCTGCCTTCGACATGTTTACGGTCGCTGTTGGAATGCTGACAAAATGCTGGGATGGCGAACAGGAACAAACAGCGCAAGCGTTTAGCCAGATATTGGCCGCCACTGGACAAAAGTCCGACGGCCTCCTAAAGCAAATCAATGTCCAAATGGACCGAGGGGCAAAAGATATGCTCAAGCAATCTAAACTCGCTGATCGGCCCACTTTTGAAGAATTGAAAAGCGCACGTGACTCCGGCCCAGATGCACTGGCTGAACTGCTCGTCAAAAGGACTCCCACCCAATTGGGCAGCATTGCTGATGGAGCTATCCAATCAAAACTGGCCAAGTTCATCGCCGCACTGCTGGCGCATGGGATGGATCCGAATACAATCAATCAACATGGTCAAAGCTTGTTGAGTGTGGCCGAACGGCGCGGAACTCCGGCTATTTGCCAGATGCTGAAATCGGCCGGTGGCAAAACCGCCAACTGAAACAGCGCAGTTCATTTCCCCTGAAATATTAGCCGGTCCCCGTCCGCACTGACCTTCACCCGGTCACCGGGCTTGAACTCGCCTTCGAGCAGCTTGGTGGCGAGCGGGTCGAGGAGCAGGTCCTGCACCGCGCGCTTGAGCGGGCGGGCACCGAACTGCGGGTCGTAGCCTTCCTGCGCGATGAGCTTCCGCGCGGACTTGTCCACGTCGAGCGTGAGATGCTGCTGTGCCAGTCGCTTTTCCAGCCGCGTGAGCTGGATTTCCACGACCTTGGCCAGTTCGTCTTCGTCGAGACTCGAGAAGATGATCGTGCTGTCCACGCGGTTGAGGAACTCGGGGCGGAAGTGCCGTTTCAGCTCTGCCATCACCTTGTCCTCCATCGCCGACCGCGCGCCGGTGCTCGTCTTCCCATCGAGGAAATACTCCTGGATGATGGGCGAGCCGATGTTGCTGGTCATGATGATGACCGTGTTCTTGAAGTCCACGGTGCGGCCCTGGCCGTCGGTGAGGCGGCCATCATCGAGCACTTGCAGGAGCACGTTGAACACGTCGTGGTGCGCCTTCTCGATTTCATCGAAGAGCACCACCGAATAAGGCCGGCGACGGACCGCCTCGCTGAGCTGCCCGCCCTCCTCATAGCCCACATAGCCCGGTGGCGCGCCGATGAGCCGCGCGACGGTGTGCTTCTCCATGTATTCCGACATGTCGATGCGGATCATCGCCTGCTCGTCGTCGAAGAGAAAATCCGCGAGCGCGCGGGCCAGCTCGGTTTTACCCACGCCGGTGGGACCGAGGAAGATGAACGAGCCGACGGGACGGTCGGGATCCTGCAGCCCGCTGCGGGCACGGCGGACGGCGTTGCTCACCGCGATGACCGCCTGGCGCTGGCCCACCACCCGTGCGGCGAGCCGCTCCTCCATCTTTACGAGCTTCTGTCGCTCGCCTTCGAGCATTTTGGTGACCGGAATGCCGGTCCACGACGCGACGACCTTGGCGATGTCTTCTTCGGTGACTTCCTGCCGCAGGAGTGGGTTGGCTGTGGAGTCAGCGGACTGCTTGGCCACCGCCACGAGCTTCTTCTCCAAGTCCGGCAGCTTGCCATATTGAATTTCTGCGGACAGTTGCAGGTTGCCCTTGCGCTGCGCCTGCTCCAGCTCGGTCTTCGCAGCGTCAATTTGCGACTGGATCACGCTCACGGCGTTGGTCGCGGCCTTCTCGTTCTGCCATTGGGCGGTGAGCGCACCGGACCGCTCCTTCAGATTCGCCAGCTCGACTTCGAGCTTCTTGAGCCGCGCTTTGCTGGCCTCGTCCTTTTCCTTCGCGAGCGAGGTGCGCTCGATTTCAAGCTGGAGGATCGCGCGGTCCAGCTTGTCAATGTCCGTGGGTTTGGAATCCAGTTCCATCTTGAGCCGCGACGCCGACTCATCCACGAGGTCCACGGCCTTGTCCGGCAGGAAACGGTCGGCGATGTAGCGGTGGCTCAAGGTCGCCGCCGCCACGAGCGCCGTGTCCTGGATGCGCACGCCGTGGTGAACTTCGTAGCGCTCCTTCAGCCCACGCAAAATCGCGATGGTGTTCTCGACGCTCGGCTCAGCCACATACACCGGCTGGAAACGCCGCTCGAGCGCGGGGTCCTTCTCGATGTGCTTGCGATACTCGTCGAGCGTGGTCGCGCCGACGCAGCGCAGTTCACCGCGTGCAAGCTGGGGCTTGAGCATGTTCGCCGCGTCGGCGGAGCCTTCGGCCTTGCCCGCGCCGACGATGGTGTGCAACTCATCAATGAACAGAATGATGCGGCCCTCGGCGGAGGTGACTTCCTTGAGGAACGCCTTGAGCCGGTCCTCGAACTCGCCGCGATACTTCGCGCCCGCGACCATCGCGCTGAGGTCCATGGCCACGACGCGCTTGTTCTTGAGCGACTCCGGCACGTCCCCGTCCACGATGCGCTTGGCCAGGCCCTCGACGATGGCCGTCTTGCCCACGCCCGGCTCGCCGATGAGCACGGGGTTGTTCTTGGTGCGACGCGTGAGCACCTGCATCACGCGGCGGATTTCGTCGTCACGACCAATGACCGGGTCAATCTTCCCCTGCCGCGCGAGCGCGGTGAGATCCTTGCCGTATTTTTCGAGCGTCTGGAATTTCTCCTCAGGGTTCTGGTCGGTCACCCGCTGGTTGCCGCGCAGGGCCACGAGGGCCTTGAGCACCTCGTCCCGGCTGAGCTTGTGCGTCTTGAGGAGCTTCTTGAGCGTGTCACCGCCCTCCGTGAGCAGGCCGAGCAGCAGATGCTCGGTGGAGATGTATTCGTCCTTGAGCTTGCGCGCCTCGGCCTCAGCGGCATCAAAGGCCTTCTTGAGGTTCTGCCCGAGGTAAACGTCCGACGAGCTGGTGCCCTGCACCTTGTGCCGGCGTGTCAGCTCCTTCTCCAGATCAGCCTTCAGCGCAGGGAGTGTGACGCCGAGCTTCTGGATCACGAGCGGCACCAAGCTCTCCGGCTGCTCGATGAGCGCCAGCAGCAGGTGCTCGCCGTCGAGTTCCTGATGGCTGTAGCCATGCGCGACGCGCTGCGCGTCCTGCACGGCCTGCTGCGCTTTGGTGGTGAAACGGTCCAAGTTCATACGTCTCACCCTGCAACGGGAGTGCCAGCCGCGAAAGGGCCGGATTTGGCCGAAATGCAGCGTGGCTTGTCGCACCCGAGAGCGCGACTACGTCACACCTGCGCCGCTTTGGCGCTCTCGGCGGCGCGCGGCATTTATGCCGCTTCACCGTCCGAATGTTCCAGGGCATACGATCACCATAGCCGAAGCACGTTGAAGCGGCGTGAACGCCGCGCTCCCCCCGAACCGGCAGCCGCTGCCAACCGCCCATGCTTACAGCTTCGGACAGACAGGCTTGGAAAGCAGCCGTTCTGGTCGCAGCGCCAGAAACCCGCGCGCCTTCGCCAAGGTCTCCTCGAATTCCGCCGCCGGAACCGAATCCGCCACGATGCCGGCCCCGACATGAAAATGCGTGCGGTCCGCCTGCCGCACCGCTGTGCGAATCGTGATGCTGAGCTGACTTTCCCGGTTGAAGCCGAGGTAGCCATGGCAGCCGCAATAAGGCCCGCGCGTGACCGGCTCCAGCTCGTCAATGATCTCCATGGCCCGAATCTTGGGCGCACCGGTGATGCTCCCCCCGGGGAAGCAGGAGGAGAACGCGGCAAAGTGCGTCACGTCCGGCCGCAGCCGACCCTCCACCGTGCTGACGAGGTGCTGCACCTGCGGATAGCGCTCCAGCCGCACCAGCTCCGGCACTTGCACAGAGCCATATTCGCAAACGCGGCCGAGGTCGTTGCGGAGCAGGTCGGTGATCATCACCAGCTCAGCCATTTCCTTCGCGCTGGTCTGGAGTTCGTAGGTGAGCTGGGCATCGCGCGTGGGGTCAGCCGAGCGCGGGCGCGTGCCTTTGATCGGGCGCGTGGTGATGTGTGGTCCACTCAGGCGCAGGAACAACTCCGGCGACGTGGAGGCGATCTGAAATTCCCCACAGTCCAGATAGGCGGCAAACGGCGCGGGGGAGATGTCCAGGAGCCGCTCGAACAGATCCCACCCGGAGTAGCAGGTCGCCGTGCTCAGCCGCTGGGCGAGGTTCACCTGATAGATGTCCCCCGCCCGGATGTAACGCTGGACATGCTCCACCCGTGCGATGAACTCGTCGCGCGTGAAGGTCGAGGTCACCGCGTAGTCGCAGCCTTCAGGTTGCGAATCTGCTTCGCTGCGCAGGCTGAAGCCTGCGACTACGTCACCCAGCCGCTCGCGCCACCAGTCCGTCTGTGCCTGCGCGCGGGCCTCGCTGCGCGAACCATCCACATCCAGGCCAGTGGAGACGATCCACGTCTTGCCCAGCCGGTGGTCGAACACCACCAGGCTGTCGTAGAAACCCACGCGGCAATCAGGCAGTTCAAGGTCGTTAACCGCCCGGCGCGGCAGCTTGGGCTCCACGAAATGCTTGAGGTCGTAACCCCAGTAGCCGAAGCACCCGCCCAGCGGGAACGGCAAATCCACTTCATCAAGCAGCTCGTAGCGGGACATCAACTCATCAAGCACCCGCCACGGGTTGCCGAATTGGGTCTGGGGTCTGGCGTCCGGGGTCTGGGGAGTCGTGAGTTCGCATCGGGTGTCGCTGGACTGGAAGGTCAGGAACGGCCGGGCAGTGACGAAGGAATACCGCGCGTGCGGCAGATCAAAGCCCGCGCTGCGGAGCAGCACCACATCGCTCCCGGCTCCCAGGCCGCCGGCCAAGGAATCCGGGGTATGGGCCGTGCTGACTTCGTGGAGGAGAGGTCTCACAGCGACGAGTCAATGAACCGGCTGTGGGGGCGACGCGGGGTATGAGGGTGAGGCTGACATGCTGTTCTGCCAGTCAAATGGTCGGGACGGTGAGATTTGAACTCACGACCTTCTGAACCCCATTCAGACGCGCTACCAAGCTACGCTACGTCCCGAACCATCTTTCTCTCGCGAACGAAAGAACAACGCCATACTAAGTGTCAGCCAACTGGTTTCAACCCTTTTCGACCTTGGGTTTATGGGCGGACGCACCCGCACAGCCTTTGGAGCACGGCGCTCCGGGCAAAGTGGTTCCTAAAAAGAATACTGGCCCGGCCCGGATTCGGTGCTTACCTTCCGCCGTGCCCGTGCCGCTCAACTGGCGGGCCAAACAACCCAGATTATGGAAACCGCCGTGCAAACCTCGCCCGTGGACGAGAAAATCCGCGACCTCTGCCAGGCCATCATTGAACGGCCCGACTTTGCCGACCTCCGCCGCCGCATCGACGCCTTCATGGTGGATGAGAAGGTGAAATACGAGTATCAGATGCTCAACGACTCCGGCGCGCTGCTCCAGCAGAAGCAGCAATACGGCGTGCAGATCACCGAGGAGGAGATCGGCCGTTTCGAGGCGCTGCGCGAGAGCTTCATGAAGAACCCCGTGGCCACCGAGTTCCTCGACGCCCAGCAGGAAGTGTCGCGCGTGCAGGATTCGATCATGAAGCACATCCAGAAGACCATCGAGCTGGGCCGGGTCCCGACGATGGAGGACATGACCGACGGAAGCTGCTGCAACAACCACGGCTGCGGCTGCGCGTGAGCGGCTGGCTCGGTGTCCACCCTTCAGGGTGTTCGGGTGACACGCTAAAGCGTGGACACCCAGCTTATGCTCACACCCGCCACTTCAACTCCGACTTCTTCCCGTGCGCCGGGTGCTGCTCGTTGTGTGACCGGAGTTCGAGGGTCATGCCGCCGGACTGGAGGTGGCAATCCACCCAGCCGGTCGGCTGCTCCTTCGCGAAGGGATAGGCCACGGAAGGCAGGTTCACCAGGTGCATGCCGTCCTTCTCCTTCAGATCCCACTTGTGGGAGTGGCCGAAGAACAATGCCTTCACCTGCTTGCGCGGCAGGAGAATTTCAAATAGTTCGGCCGTGTCCTGTAGCGAGCCGTTGGGCTTGGTCGGGTCCAGGTGGGGATTGTGGTGCACCATCACGAGCGCGGGCTTGTCCCGGTGTTCGTCGAGCGCCTTGGCCAGCCAGTCGCGCTGCCCCTGTTCCAGCTTGCCCGGGGCCTTGTCCACCACGTCGAGGGAATCGAGGAGAAACCAGTTCACCGGCTTCGCCTTGATGACGGAGACATGCTTGCTCTGCACGGGGCGCGCGGCATCGTCGGCCAACTTGAGGGCCTTCCAGAAGTTGGCCCGGTCATCGTGGTTGCCGAGGGTCATGTGCAGGGTCAGGCCGGCCTCGGTGAGCGGCTTCACGAGGGAGGTGAAGGTGGCGTATTCCTCCGGCAGCCCGGCCTTCAGCGCGCAGTCGCCGTTCACGAACACTCCGGCTAGCGAGTCTTTCGCCTTGAGCACCTCCTTCACCGACGCCCGCAGGTGATCGGCCATGTTCGTCTCACGGTTGATGGAATCTTCCTTCGGCCCGATGTGCGGGTCCGAAAGGAGCGCCCAGTGCGTGCCCGCCTCGGCGGCGAACAGCTCACGGGTGGCGAGCAAGCCCGCGCCCGCGAGCGCGGCACGGCGGAGGAATTCACGGCGAGGGGTGAGATGGAGGGGCATGGGGAGAGGGACGAGTGGTTAGATGCAACGCTCTGGTTAGGCATCATCGGCAACTATTCCAAGGGTGAGCTTAAAGTTCTTCGGCTTTCTCGCCGCATGAGGTGGAACATCATACCAAAACTTGGTTTTTATCTTCCCGTGCGCCCTGATTAGTTCGCGAGCCCACAACAACTGTTTCGCCGTCTCGCGAAGAGAATATGCCGATGTAGCTCGAGGTTTTTTCGAATGCTGTCGAATTGCAAACTCGCAGTCCCCAAGCTTCGATTCGATAGCATGAAGCACCCACCTCGGCACTTTTTCGTTTCCGCGCATGTTAACCTCTCCAGCCATGATTCAGGAATGGTGCCTAACAGTTGGATTGAGCGTCTGCGTGGTAGTTAGTCAGAGTTGCACGCTGGGAGTTCAAACTTTGCGCCCTCACTCACGCCCGCAGCCCCAGCCCCAGCACTTCCTTGCAATACTTGATGCTGCGCTCCACCTCGCCGCGCTGGTATTCCTGATCGGCCTTGGTCCGGTCCGCGCCCGCCGGGGCTTTGAACGGCTCGATGCGCTTGCCCTTCTTGGCCAGGGCCATGAACCGGGCGAGATCCGCCGCGCGGGCCTTGGGGAAGATCTTCCAAAAGTCCGGCTTGTAGATCGGGAACTCGCGCGCGAAGCCGGAGATCGTCTCGATGTGGACGGGCACGCCGGGGCAGTGCTTCTCGAAATGGTCGAAGTAGGCCGGCAGATCCACGCAGCCCTCGCCCATCGCCGTCCACTGGACGGTGATGCCGTTGGCGGATTCCCAGACCATGTCGTCACGCAGGCTCGTGGCGACGACGTAGGGCGCGAGCGTTTCCAAGTTGGCGACCGGATCTTCGAGCGTCCAGCACGCATTGCCCGAATCAATGTTCGCGCCCACATAGTCCTTGCCCGCCGCCTCGATGAGCGTGACGAGCTCCCATGACTGCATGTCGCCCGCGTGGTTCTCCACGGCGATCTTCACGCCCGCGTCCACCGCGCGGCTGCGCTGGGATTTGAGCACCTTCACCGTGTCCGCGATGCGCGCCTCGATGCCGCCCTCGGTGCTGCGGTCTTCCTGCGCCCCGAGGATGACACGAAACGCCTTGGAGCCCAGGGTGGCCGCCATGCGGATGCCCAGCGCGAGGTGCTCCTCCGCCGTGCCCCAGTCGGGCTTGAAGCGCTTCGAGGTCGGGCAGATGCTCCACGAACCCAACTCGAGGCGGACCCCTTTGCCTTCGGCGTATTTCCGAACTTCCTTCAGCGTGGCGTCGTCGTGCTTGCCCTCGAACGGACCGAGGTCGGTGATGAAAAGCGAATCGCAGCCAAGCTTCTCGGAGTAATCCACGAGCTGCCGGGCGTTCCACTTCATGCCGCGCACGGCGAAGTTGTCGAAGCCGAGCCGGTGGTTGCGCTGCTTGGCGGGGGCGCTGACGGCCGGCAGAGCGGCGGCCAGCGTGGCGGCAGCGGCAGCGGCGCGGACGAAAGTTCGGCGGGTCACGGATTGGGCGTTCATTGAGGTGCAGCTTGGCAAAGGTCCGCCAGCGTGCCAAGTGCGGGTTGAACGACGGCCAAGAAAAAGCGCGGGACGCCCGCAAGGGCATCCCGCGCTCGTGAAATCAGACCGGCTTAGTAACGGTCGCTGCGCTCGCGGCGATCACCGCCACGGTCACCACGATACCCGCCACCACCACCGCCGCCGCCACCGCCACCGCCACGGTAGCCGCCGCCACCACCACCACCGCCGCCACCGCCACGGTAACCACCACCGCCGCCACCGGGAGGACGCTCCTCACGGGGACGGGCGACGTTGACCGTGAGGTCACGGCCGCCGAAATTCTTGCCATGCAGGCCTTCAATGGCCTTCTGGGCATCTTCGGGCGACGCCATCGTAACGAAGGCGAACCCACGGGACTTGCCAGTCATGCGGTCGAGCATGAGGTTGACTTCCATGACCGTGCCGAACGCGGCGAAGGCGTCCTGCAGGTCGTTCTCGGTTGTGGCAAACGCGAGGTTGCCGACAAACAACTTGTTGTTCATTGATGATTTGCTCCTGTCGCTCCTACTGCTCCGACTGTTCCCGAACACCGGGTTTCAAATCATCACTGAACCACGTTCACCTGACGATTCACCAAATCCTGCAACCGGCGCGACCGAATGCGACAGCATATTTGAAGGAAGCCCGCAAATTTGGCAACTGCTTATTTATGCCATTACAGACGTGAAGTAAACCGGGGTGCCAGCCCCCGGCCAGCACCCCGTAAAGCGACCCTGCGTTGAGTTGCGCTCAGTCCTCCGCAAACAGGTATTCCAAATCCGTCTGCGAGAGGCTGCGGGCGAAGCCTTCCTCGCCGAGCACGTCCTGGATGGTCTGGGCCTTGCGCTGCTGCAGGTCCCAGATCTTCTCCTCGACGGTGCCGGGCGCGATGAGCCGGTAGGCGTTCACCGTCCGCGTCTGGCCGATGCGATGGCTGCGGTCAATGGCCTGCGCCTCGACCGCCGGGTTCCACCACGGATCGTAGAGCACCACGTAGCTGGCGTTCGTCAGGTTCAATCCCGTGCCGGCGGCGCGGAGCGAGAGCAGGAAGACGCCGGCCTGGCTGTCGGCCTGGAAGGCGTTCACCACTTCCTGACGCTGCTTGGTTTCGCCCGTGAGCAGGTGCGTGGGGATGCCGCGCTTGGCGCAGTCCACTTCCAGAATCTTGAGCATCTGCACGAACTGCGAGAAGACGAGGACCTTCTGGCCCTCGGCCACCAGGGTGTCGAGCAGCTCGAACAAGGTCTCGGTCTTGCCGCTGGCCACATCGCTGCCGACGAGCTGAGGATGGCAGCAAATCTGCCGCAGCCGGGTGAGCGCGGCGAGGACGTGCATCTTGCTCTTCGCCAGGCCCTTTTCCTTGACCGCCTGCATGACCTGCTCGCGGGAGCGGCGCAGCTCGGCCAGATACAGCTTGCGGTGTTCCTCGCCCAGCTCGCAGTCGCGGCGCTGCTCGATGCGGTCGGGCAGATCCTTCGCCACCTGCTTCTTGAGGCGACGCAGCAGCAACGGCCGCAGCTTCGCGGAGAGACGGCGGCGCGCGATGCGCTGCAAGGAGACGGCCTCCTCGGTCTCGGCGCCGGGCTTCGGATCGTAGGTCTCGTGGAAATGCTCCTGCGAACCGAGATACCCCGGCTGGATGAAGTCCGTGATGCTCCAGAGGTCGAGCAGGCGGTTCTCCAGCGGCGTGCCGGTGAGGGCCAGCCGGCGGTCGGCCTTGAGCTGCTTCACGCTCTGCGTTACCTGCGCGGTCGGGTTCTTGATGAACTGCGCCTCGTCCAGGATGAGCGCGCCGAAGTCGAACTTGTTCAGTTCCTCCAGGTCGCGCCGGAGCAGCGCGTAATTCGTGACGATGATGTCGTGCTGCGGGATCTGCTTCCGCAACGTGTGCCGGCCGGCTCCGCTCTGGAGCACGAGCACCTTCATGTGCGGGACGAATTTCTCCGCCTCACGCCGCCAGTTGTGCAGCACGGACGCGGGGCAGATGACCAGCGCGGGCTGCGGGTTCTTCGGGTTGCGGGCCTTGAGCCACGCCAGCCAGATGAGCGTCTGCAGCGTTTTGCCGAGGCCCATGTCGTCGGCCAGGATGCCGCCCAGGCGCATCTCGGTGAGGTGGCACAGGAAGTCGAAGCCTTCCTTCTGATACGGCCGCAGCTCGGCGACGAGCCCCTTGGGCAGGTCCGTCGGTGCGATGCCTTCGAAATTCTGGAGGCGCTTGCGGAGCGTCTTCGCGTGCTCGCTGTCGCCGAACTTTTCCAGGCCCTTCTCATCCAGATGCGCGGCCTGCTCGATGGAAACCTGCTGCGCAATGGGGCTGAGGCCGTCGAGGCCGAGGTCGGCCAGCGCCTCGTGCGCGGCCTGCACGGCCTGCGTGTCGAGCTCCACCCAGCCGGAATCCGGCAGCTTCACGAAGCGGCCGGTGGCGCTGGCGAGCCGTTGGAGGTCGGCCTTCGTCAGCTTCATGCCCTCCTGCTCCCATTCGGCGGAGACGCTGAACCAGTCAATGCCGCTGCCCTTCACGACGAGCTGCGGCTTGAGCTTGCGCGGCGTGAGGAAGAGGCGCTGGAAGGCCGCGTTGCCGAGGAATTCGGCGTCCGGCGGGCGGTTCGCCCAGCTCGCGGAGAGGATGCTGAAGAAGTTTTCCGCCGCATCACCGACCCAGAGGCCGGGTTCGGGCGTGAAGCAGTTGAGGCGGCGGAGCCAGTTCACCGCCGGTTCGAGGCGCAGGTCGTCGAGGATCTCGGGCTTGCCGTTCTTGCGGCCCGGCTCGTCCTGCACCCACTCGTGGCCGTTCCAGTGCCACACTGAGTTGTCGCGCTCGCTGCGGGCGAGCAGGCGGATGCGGATGACCTCGTCCACCA
>CAZOCL010000022.1:30448-36020 GCA_964578245.1 uncultured Klebsiella sp.
GAGTTGTCGCGCTCGCTGCGGGCGAGCAGGCGGATGCGGATGACCTCGTCCACCAGTTCAAAGGTGAACTGCGGCACGGCGGGATGCGCCACGCAGAGCTGGTCCCAGTCCACGCCATTGTCGAAGTGCGCGCGACGAAGGTTCGTGAGGAAGCGGTGGCTCAGCTTCTGCACCGGCACGAAGGGCGTGCGGGCCATGGCTTCGAGCAGCCCGCCGGGCGGCGCGTTGCGCAGGAGGTAGAACGTGTCGTCCACGAACGCCAGCGGCGGCTGGCCGGCGAACCACACCGCGTCCGTGATCGGACGCAGCTCGCCGTTGGAGAGCTTGATGCGCTGGGTGAAGGACAGTTCCTGGGAACCGTTCTGCAGGTGCGGCGTCAGCTCGACCACCTGGCCGTGATACACGATGGGCTTGGTCCCGCACTCCATCAGCAGCCGGCCGTGATGGCCCCAGCGGGCGATCCACTGGAGCAGTTCCAGGCCTTGCAGCACGAAGTCGCTGTCCTTGTCCTCGCGATGGCGGTTGCTCTCCACGACCCACTGGATGAACTCCCAGTCGAACGCGGGAAACAGCTCCTGCTCGTGCGCGGCGCGGGTGTTGAGGTCAATCAGGTCAGCCAGCGATTTCTTCTTCTCACCAGTGCGCGGACGAAACAGGTGGAATTCGACGGCGAGCTGGTGCAGCGGCGAGTCCTTCACCAGCGGCTGCGGCTTGCAGATGACCCGCAGGCCGGCGCGCGGGGTGTCGAGATGGACGGGGGCGGGCGGGAAGAGCCAGTGCTCCAGCTCCTGCATCAGCTTGCCCTCCTGCTCCGCCTGCTCGATCTCGGCGAAGCGCGAGTAATTGGCGAACTGCTGCAGCTCCTGCGGCAGCGAGCGTCCGGCGCGGAGGAACAGGATGGCCAGTTCCTCGAGCCGGGGACGGCCCTTGGCGTCCACCATGCGCGGCCACCATTCGTTCGCGCCAAAGTCCTTGCGCGAGAGGTTCAGCTTCTCGAAGTAATCCTCGAGCAGCAGCCAGGAGCGCTGCGAGTCCGTGCAGGTGGCGAAGAGGTGGAGCAGGTTGCCGCGCTCCGCCACTTTCTCCTTGGAATCGGCCAGTTCCCGACGCAGGTCAGCTAGCGCGCCATAGGTCTGGTTGAGGACGGTGTGATGGGCATCGTATTTGGCCGTGTTCGCGCCGATGCGTGGCACGCGGCCTGGCTTCGCTACCTTTGGCATTTTCCAGAGTCACAAATTCAACAATCGAGCATCGAAAATAGAGTTTCATTGGCTCACAGATGCGCGCCTCGGGTCAATCTGAAAAAATGCTTTTCTGGGACAGTAAAGCCGGGACCGGCCAGTTTCACCGGGTCGGGACCCGCGCCCCGGTGCTTAACCTGCTCCCACCGTCGGTGCTCCCCTGCCCCGCATCGGAGCCCGCTCATCGGGCGATTCATTTACTGTTGCGTCGGGCTTGCAGTTTGGAGCCTCGTCATTACACTCCGCCCTCTGTTTTGAACGGAAACGTATGCTGACCTCCCACGAATTGTTCGGGTTCATGCCGCCTGCCTTGGCGGCGGACATCCTCGAGCACGCCTATGCCAACGACCGCGAGCTGTATCGCGCCACCCTCACCGCCATCGCCAACGCCCGCAAGGTGCGGCCCGTCTTCCTGGACAAGCAGCCGCGCAAGGAACGCCATGTGGGCATGATCGCCTACCTGAGCCGCCCCGGCCTGGAACTCGCCGCCGGCACCATGCTGCGCGGCTGGCTGCTCAAGGCCCACAAGTCCCTGCTCGCCGACTTCCTCGACGGCGTCGGCATCACGCACAAGGACGGTGTGGTGGATGACCTGCCGGATTCCGTGGACGACGCCAAGCTCAAGACCGCCGTGGATACCCTGCTCACCAAGCAGCCGGCCGACGTGGTGAAGGTTTACCTGCACTCGTTCAACACCATGAACGAGTCCCAGTGGAAGAACCTCGAGACGATCCTCAAGGACGACGCACGCCTGCAGTTTTAGCCGCTGCTCGCCTCGGGTGACCGGGTTCGACCCGAACTACGAATTCAACCGCGGATTTCGCGGATGACACGGATGGGAATGGCTTCCCAGCATCCGTCGGGCGACCGGCTTGCCTG
The DNA here is from genome assembly GCA_964578245.1 of uncultured Klebsiella sp. Classification (GTDB taxonomy): domain Bacteria; phylum Verrucomicrobiota; class Verrucomicrobiia; order Limisphaerales; family SXTU01; genus SXTU01. The sequence continues at coordinate 32,569 of CAZOCL010000022.1, forward strand.
TCCATGGCTTCCCTTCAACGCAAAGCTACGCAGAGGGGCCAGCGGATGCCGGGCACCAACCGGTTAACCTGCTTGGGCAGGCCCAGTTCTCTGCGTTCCTCCGCGTGCTCGGCGTCCTTACGTTGATTCGAATGCGGCTCCGACGGAACCGTTCTTATCTGCGTCATCCGCGTCATCCGCGGTTCACTTTTGGAAATCAACCCACACCCAAAGCGTCCGCTAGCCGTTTATACCAATCCCCAATGACTATCGGTGGAATGGCCTAAGCGGACCGCGACGCACCTCTTCTCCCTCTCCCTTCCTCGGAGGAGGGGAGAGGGTTGGGGTGAGGGGTGACGTCCGGTGGGAGGCTACCGACTTACATTGAGAATTCGTATTACTTCCTCCGGATCGTATGAATCGGATGCTCATCCAGCAGGTTCGCATGGATGCCCTCGATCTTCTTCGGATCAAAGAAGTTCACCCCGGCGTAGAACCATAGCGGGACAATCGGCAGCTCATCCCGGATCAGCAGCGTTTCCGCCTGCCGCAGCATGACCGCACGCTTCTTCGGGTCAGTCTGCTGGTTCGCGGTGCGGATCAGATTGTCGTAGGCCGCATTCGCCCAGCCGGTGCGGTTGTTGCCATTCCCGCTCATGAACATGTCGAGGAACGTGTTCGGGTCGTTGTAGTCCCCGATCCAACTGCTGCGCGAGAGGTCGTAGTCCAGCGCGCTCTGGGCGCTGTAATAGACCTTCGGCTCCATTGCCCGCAGTTCCATCTTCACCCCGAGTTCCTTGCGCCAGATTTCCTGTAACTCCACGCCCACCTGCTCGTCGAGCTTGTCGGTCTTGAAGAGATAGTGGAACGGCGGGAAATCCTTGCCGCCGGAGTAACCCGCCTCGGCGAGAAGCTTGCGGGCCTGCTCGGGATCGTAACCCCAGCCCTCGGGCGGCTCATAGACGCCCATGCCCTTGGGGACAAAGTGCGAAGTGGGTGTCTCGCCGCTGCGCACGATCTTCCCGGCGAGCTTCTTCCGGTCCACCGCCAGCGCGAAGGCCTTACGCACGCGCACATCGGTGAAGGGCTTGCGCTTCACGTTGAAGCGGAAGAAGTAGGTGCCGAGGTAGTCGAACTTGTGGCAGTCCGGTCGCGAGCCCAGCACGTCCATCAATTCGTTCGGCACCAGGTTCTTGTCCCAGATCACATCGGCCGCGCCGGTCTCGTAGAGGTTGAGCGCGGTGGTGGCGGACTTGATCGGGAGGAAGTCCACCAGTTCGCTGCGGATGTTCGGCGCGTCCCAGTGGCGCGGGTTGCGGCGCAGGCGCACGCGGTCGTTGAGCCGCCAGAACTCCAGCGTGTAGGCGCCGTTGCACGGCACGGGCTGGGTCAGCAGCCAGCGATCCCCGTGCTGTTCGATCCAGAAGCGCGGCACCGCCGCCAGCGTCGGGAAGGCGCACAGGTCCAGAAAGAAAGCCGTCGGCCCGATGAGTTCGACACGCAGGGTGTGCGCGTCAATCGCCCGCACGGCGACATCCTCGCGGGTAAAGGGCTTGCCGGTCGCCGCGTTGGTGTTGCCCGTGGAGTAGTCCTCCGCCCCCTTGATGAAGAAGAGCTGGCCGGCATATTCCGCGCCGGTCACCGGGTCCAGCGCGCGCCGCCACGACCAGACGAAGTCCTCCGCCGTGATCGGCTGCCCGGTGGACCAAAAGGCATTGGTGCGGAGATGAAAGGTGTAAACCACCCCGTCCGGCGACATCTCCCACCGCTCGGCAATGGCGGGCTCCGGTGTGGCGTTGGTGCCCTCGAGGCGCGTGAGCCCCTCGAAGAGCGCCTTCACGACCCGCATCTCCGTCTGCGTGGAGATGATCGCCGGGTCGAGCGAGTCCGGCTCCGCCCCGTTGACGAGAACGAGGTTCGCGGGCGGCTCGGAGCGCGTGCAGCCAAGGAGGCAGGCGGCGAGGAGGAGGCCGGCGGCAAGGCGTGCGGCGTGTTGCGTGTTGCGTGTCAGCAGTTGCATCCGGTCAGCGACAACACGCAACACGCAACACGCAACACGCCCCCCGGAAAAGCGAAACGCCCCGAGCACTCGTCTCTGGGCGTAATTCGCAGTCGGCATGAGGCCGAAGTTATTTTTTCACCGGGGGCGTTGTCGAGGGCGGAGTCGCCGGGGCCGGCGCGACGGCCTTCGGCGCCGCGTTGGTGGCGGTCAGCAAGGCAGGCGCTGCGCCAGTTGCCGGAGCCGCCTTGGCGGCGGGCGGGTTCGTAGCACCAGGTCCATTGGTGAGAATGGTCGGCGGCGGCATGGCCGCCGGCGGGGACGAGAGGGACGGCGTGGTGGCGGGCTTCGGCGGGAGCACGGACCCGCTGCTGGAACCCTTCTTCAGCTCTTCGCGCACGTTGCTGGTGTTGCCGCGGCGGGCGGCCCCGCCCATGATGTAAAGCACCAGGCAGAGCGTGAGGAAGATGGTCGCCGCATACTTGGTCATCTTCGTCAGGGCATTCCCGGTGCCCGCGCCGAAGAGCGCGTCGGTCGCACCGCCGCCGAAGGCCTGGCCGACGCCGGCTTCCTTCTTGGGCAACTGCACGAGGATGAGGAGGATCAGGAACAGGCTGTCCAGCACAAGGACAGCGGTCAAAAGTCCGGCAACGAAACTCATAGTCTTGTCTTTCTGCTAACTTCGTTCAGCAAACCACAACGGCTTCTTCAAATCGAATTCTTTACAATGTCAGCAAAGTCCCGCACCGCGAGCGATGCGCCGCCCACCAGGGCACCGTCCACGTCCGGCTGGCCCATCAGTTCGCGGGCATTGCCCGGCTTCACACTGCCACCGTATTGAATGCGGACGCGCCGCGCGGTGGCCTCGTCGAACATGCTGGTCAGCACGCGGCGGATGAACGCATGCACGTCCTGCGCCTGCTGCGTGCTCGCCGTCTTCCCGGTGCCGATGGCCCAGACCGGCTCGTAGGCGATGATCACTTCCTCCATCTGCGCCTTGGTCAGGCCCGCCAGGCTGCCGCGCACCTGCGTCTCGACGACCTGTTCGGTCTTGCCGGTCTCGCGCTCTTCGAGCTTCTCGCCGACGCAGACAATGGGCTTGAGCGATGCGGCCAGCGCAGCGGCAGCCTTCTTGGCGATCAGCGGGTCGCCTTCCAGTTGAAACTGGCGGCGCTCCGAGTGGCCGAGGATGACATAGCGGACGAGGAATTCCTTGAGCATCCCGGCGCAGATCTCACCCGTGTGCGCACCGAAATTGTTCTCGCTCATGTTCTGTGCACCGAGGCGGAGCGTGCTGCCCTCGATGGCCTTGGACACGGATTCCAGCGCGGTGAAGGGCGGGCAGACGACGATGTCCACCTCTTTCACGCTCGCGAGTTCGCGCTTGAGGCCGTCCACGAGGGCCAGCCCCTCGGCGACGGTCTTGTTCATCTTCCAGTTGCCGGCGATGATGAGTTTGCGTTCTTTGTCCATG
>CAZOCL010000023.1:0-35960 GCA_964578245.1 uncultured Klebsiella sp.
GGCCCGAGAGCAGCGAACTCCGGCACGGCGTGCAGCTCGGCGCATTGACGAACGCGTTCTTGAACAGCACCCCCTCACGCGCCACGCGGTCCACATGCGGCGTCTGCACCACGTCATTGATGGTCGGACGCCCATCCAGCCCCTTGTAACAGCTCGCATACCGCCCCCAGTCATCCGCAAAGAGGAAGAGGATGTTCAGCCGCGGGGCCTCGGCGGCAAGCGAGTGGCTAGTGAACCAGGCGAACAGGGCCAGGGCAAACACGGCGCGAACTAGGGTGCTCATGCTGAGAATCTTAGCTGAACCGCGCTCGACGCTGCAAGCGGCAGCGCGTAGTCTGTGCCCAGTGCACGAGATCGCATTCCAAATCGGCAGCCTGACGGTCCACTGGTATGGCATCCTGGTGGCCGCCGGGTTCATGGCCGGCTACTGGACCGCCCAGCGGCGCGGCCTGCGCGATGGGCTGTCGCCGGACGCCGTGGCGGATGTGGTCTTCTGGCTGTTCCTCGGCGGCATCGTCGGCGCGCGGGTGCTCTTCGTGATCAGCTACTGGCGCGAGGAGTTTGCGGACGAGCCGTGGACCAGGATCTTCACCACGCGCAGCGGGTTCGTGTTTTATGGCGGCCTGATCGGCGCGACGATCTGCGGCATCCTCTTTGCCCGCTGGAAGAAGCTGCCCGTCTGGAAGCTCGCCGACGCCCTCGTGCCCAGCGTGGCGCTGGGCCACGCGCTGGGGCGCATCGGGTGCTTCATGACCGGCTGCTGCCATGGGCGCGTGTGCGATCTGCCGTGGGCAGTGCATTTCCCAGAGGATCACGTCACGAAAGGCGTGGGCGTGCATCCCACGCAGCTCTACGAGTCCGGCTTGAACCTCATCCTCTACGGCGTGCTGGCGTGGCTGTATCGGCGGAAGCAGTTCGATGGCCAGATCTTCGCCATCTATTTGATGGCCTACGCGCCGGTGCGCGCGCTGGTAGAAAGCTTTCGCGGCGACTACGCGCCCACGAAATTCATCGGCCCGCTGTCTCCCGGGCAGGTCGTGAGCATCGGCATTTTTGCGGCCGGAGCCGGGTTCTATTGGTGGTTCAAGTCCGGCGGCGGCCAGAGTCCCAAGGCCAATGCGCCCAAGGCCCAGGGTCTGGAGGCGAAGGCCAAGTGAAGGCTGAATCAACCATTGGCCTGCGGATGACGCGGATGAAGGAACTGATTTTCCCCAAAGATTCGGGAAAGACAAAGATTGGGATTCAAGCTGATAGACCACGGATGCACACGGATGGACACGGATTTGAAAAGCGATCCGAGGGTCGGCCCGCGAAACACGCGAATGAACGCGAATCTGGGCAGTCCCTGTCTCTTTTCGCGTCCATTCGCGTGTTACGCTGGCTCTTCCCATCCGTGTCCATCCGTGTCCCTCCGAGGTTGAATTTCCTCCACTTCCTGCCTTCATATGTCCCGAATTTTTGGGAAATCCGTGTTATCCGCGTCATCTGCGGGCATGCTGCCATTACATGACCGAGCGTTCCGAAACGTTTACCATCGAGTTCACGCTGCCCAGCGAGCGGCTCGACCGCTTTTTGCACACCCGCTACCCGGCGGCCTCGCGCAGCGCCCTCCAGCGCCTGATCGAGGAGGGTGAGATCACCGTGGACGACGAGGTGGTGAAAGCCACGCACGTCCCGCACGCGGGCGAGGTCGTGCATGTCAACTGGCCCGGGCCGCGCCCGGACAAGGCCGAACCCGAGGACATCCCCATCGCCATGCTTTACGAGGATGAGTCGCTCCTCGTGGTGAACAAGACGCCGGACATCGCCGTGCATCCCGGCAACGGGCACGAGCGGCACACGCTGGTGAACGCCCTGCTGCACCATTGCAAGGGCCAGCTCAGCGGCATCGGCGGCGTGGCCCGGCCGGGCATCGTGCACCGGCTCGACCTGGAGACCAGTGGCTGCATGGTCGTGGCGAAGAACGACGTGGTCCACACCGCCCTCTCCGAGCAGTTTGCCCAGCGCGAGGTGGTGAAGGTTTATCACGCGCTGGTCTGCGGCGCGCCGACCAAGAACGCCGGCGAGATCAAGGTGGCCATCGCGCGCCACGTCACCCACCGCAAGCGCATGGCCGCGACCGAAGGCGGCGGGCGCTCGGCCTGGACCAGCTACGCCGTGGTGCGCCGGATGAAGGCCGCGAGCCTCGTCCATTGCACGCTCCACACGGGCCGCACCCACCAGATCCGCGTCCACATGGAGCATCTGGGCTATCCGCTGGTGGGCGACTCAATCTACGGCAAAAAGCAGAACGCCAAGCTGGTGGAACTCACCGGCTTCCAGGCCCCGCGCCAGATGCTGCACGCGGCAAAGCTGGGCTTCACGCATCCCAAGACGGGCAAGATGATCATCTTTGAGGCTCCCTGGCCGGAGGATTTCACGGCAGCGGTGGCGACGCTGAGCTGAAGCGATGGCCAGGATTGATTCACGCAAGGAGCGCAACGGACGCGAAGGCGGGATCGCCTTGCCGGGCATCCCTCTCCCCGTTCGATCCTCGCGGGGCGAGGGAACAAAAGCGTGCCGTGCTCCGGTGGACCGGCTCGCGCATGAGCGGGAACTGGTCGCCGCCGGCATCACTTCACTGGCCGGGCTCGACGAGGCCGGTCGTGGTCCGCTGGCCGGTCCGGTGGTGGCCGCCGCAGTGATATTTCCCGTTGAGTGGTTGTGTGGCGAATTTCCCGTCGAGCTGGCCAAATTGAACGACTCGAAGCAGCTCAGCGAAGCGCAGCGCGAGCATTACTTCGCCTGGCTCACCGCACGCACGGAAGTCCGCTACGCCATTGCCGAGGCGGACGCGGCGGTGATCGACCGCATCAACATCCTCCAGGCCACGCACCGCGCCATGAACGATGCGCTCGCCCGGCTCACCCCATCGCCGGCGCATGTTCTCGTGGACGGCCTTCGCGTGAAGTCCCTGCGCTTCCCGCAGACGCCGCTGGTGAAGGGCGACGCGCGCAGCTACTCGATCGCCGCCGCGAGCGTGCTGGCCAAGGTCACGCGCGACCGCCAGATGCTCGCGTTCGACCGCGAGTTCCCCGGCTACGGCTTCGCGGAGCACAAGGGCTACGGCACCCCGGCGCATCTGGCCGCCATCGCGCGCCTCGGTGCGTGCCCCATCCACCGGCGGAGCTTCGCGCCGTTGAAGGCGGAGCAGAAGGAGTTGTTTGTGGAGGGCGGGCGATGAGCGAACGTGGCGACCTGGTGCGTGGTGCGTGGTGCGTGAACCACTCCGCTAGTGATTCGGGTTCCTTCACGCACCACGCGCCACGCACCACGCAGCAATGAAGAAACTCTGGCAAAAACTCAAAGCCCTCGCCGCCACGGACCAGCCCGAGCATCTCCGCCGGGGCAAGCTGGGCGAGCGCGCGGCGAAGGCGCAGTTGCAGTCGCAGGGGCTCAAGTTCCTCACCGCCAACTTCCGCTCCACGCGCGGCGAGATTGACCTCGTGTTCCGGGATGAGGACTGCCTCGTGTTCGTCGAGGTGAAGACCCGTTCCTCCGAGACGTGGACGCGCCCCGCCGCCGCGGTAAATGCGCGCAAGAAGCGCCTGCTCTCCCAGGCTGGTCTGGACTATCTGCGGCTCCTAAAGGACCCCCGGGTGAAGCTGCGCTTCGACATCGTGGAGGTGTTGCTCGCCGAGGGTGAGGTGCGCGAGGTGCGGCACTTGCCCAACACGTTCTCGCTCTCGCCGCCCCACCGGCATGGGTGAGGCGCGGAACTGACCCAAAGATTTGGGGAAGACAAAGATGCGCCAGGCACGGAGCGCGGACGCCCCGTCCGCGAGGATGCGCGTCCCCCACGTCCCGGAGCGCGGCTGTGTCCCGCTCGGCGCGGGATCAGCCGCAGCAACACCCGAAGGCCGAGGCGGTTGGAATTCCCCCAAGCTTTCAGCCAAGCGCAGCCGCGCCCCCTTCGGCCCTCACCCTCAATTTCCTGCTTCGCCCACCCCCTTTTCTCATTCACTCTCCACGTTCTGATAAAGCATTGAAACCGCGTGCGCGTGGTGGCGTCTATTCCGCGCACTCGTGTTCGAACCCTAAGAATTTGGTCACGTCAGCCGGACAACTTCAGCGCCCATGTGGCGCAACGCGGCGCGGGACGGCAGCAGCGCCGTCTCGCGGAGGAGTGCTTATGTCCACAGTTGTCAGCCTGCTCGTGCTGCTGGCCGGAGGCTGCTCCACCCAGCACTATCACGCGCAGGCGGACAAGGACACTTACGGCGTGTTGAGCCGGAAACAACAGTTGCTCTTCGGCAAGACCAACGCCTTCACCATCAATACCCCCTGGTCGCAGCGTGACCCGAAGGACGTTCGCTGGGAGGAGCTGTTCGGCGACCGCAAAGGGGGTGCGGGTCGAAAAGTGCTCTCATTGCAGGACGCGCTCAAGATCGCTGTCGAGTTCAACCGCCAATACCAGTTCCAGAAGGAGAAGCTGTATCTCTCGGCGCTCACCTTGACGGGCGAACGCCACGAGTTCGAGAAACGACCCTTTGGGTCGCTGAACGCCGGCCTCGTGCGCGAGACGGACAAGGACGGCCGGGTGGAAGGCGGCGGCACCCTGGGCTTCTCGCAACTGCTCGCCAGCGGCGGCACGGTCAGTGCCACGCTCGCCAACGACCTGCTCCGCTACTTCACCGGCGACCCGCGCCGCTCCGTCACCACCGTGATGTCGCTGAACTTCACGCAGCCGCTGCTGCGCGGCGCGGGCGCGGACGTGGTGGCAGAGTTGCTGCGGCAGACTGAGCGCGACGTGATCTACGAGCTGCGCGCCTACGCGCTCTTCCAGCAGACCTTCGCGGTGGATGTGGTGACGACTTACTACCGTCTGCTCCAGCGCAAGGACACGGTGCGCAACGCCTACAACAACTACACGAAGCTCGTGACCATCCGCGAGCTGCTCGAAGCGCAGTGGAAGGCCGAGCGGCGCGCGCGCTACGAAGTGGATCAGGCGCTGCAGGAGGAACTCAAGGGCAAGAGCGCCTACATCAGTTCCGTGGAGGCGTATCAGACCGCGCTGGACCAGTTCAAGATCACCCTCGGCTTCCCGCTCGGCGTGGAACTGGCCCTTGATGACGCGGCGCTGGAGGACCTGCAGAAGACCGGCCTGCTCACGCTGGAAACGAGCGAAGAGGCCGCGTTTGCCGCCGCCGTGGACCACAAGCTGGACCTGCTCAACGAGATCGATCGTTTCGAGGACAGCAAGCGCAAGATCGTGGTGGCCGCCGACCGGCTCAAAGCCAACCTCACCTTCGTCTCCGGCGTCTCGCTGGGGAATGACGCCGTGAACTACAGCAAGTTTGACGTGTCCCAGTATTCCGCCAATGCCGGCCTGCAACTGGACCTGCCCTTTGACCGCCTCCTCCAGCGCAACGCCTATCGCGCCACGCTCATCACTTTCGAGCGTTCGCTTCGCTCGCTGGCGTTGACGCTGGACACCAGCCGGGATGCCGTGCGGCAGGGCCTGCGGAATCTCGACCAGTTGCAGCAGAACTACATCATCCAGACGAACGCGCTGGTGCTGGCGGACCAGCGCGTGAACGCCACCGGCATCCTGCTCCAGGCCGGCCGTGCGCAGATTCGTGATCAACTGGAGGCGCAGACCGCGCAGGTGCTCGCACAGAACGCCGTCACCCAGGTGCTCGTGGACTACCTGGCGGCGCGATTGAAGTTTCTGGTGGATGTGGGCGCGTTGAGCACCCAGGGCGACAAGTGGTGGCTGCAGCCGCAGCCGCTCCCCGCCGGAACCGCCCCGCCAAACCGCCGGAAGCCCGATGGGGCCGGTGACGCGGTCGCTCCCCCCGAAAAGGTTTTTGGAAATTGAATCATGTTTGGCCGCCTATTCCATTTCATCCGCCGCCGTCCAGTCTGGCTCGTGCTCTTCGTCATCGCCTTGATCGGCATGGTCTCGTGGCTCTCGCGCTCCCGCAAACCCGTCACGCAGGCGAACAGCTACTACACGGTGAAGCGGAATGATTTCCTGGTCTCGCTCGTCGAAGGCGGAACGCTGCGCGCCGTGCAGGAGCTGGTCATCCGCAACGAGCTGGAAGGCAGCACCACCATCGTCAGCGTCGTCCCCGAGGGCACCACGGTGAAGAAAGGCGACCTGCTGGTGGAACTCGACTCCTCCAGTTTGAAGGAGAAAATTGCCAACCAGGAAGTCTCGGTCGAGAACAGTGACGGCGCGGTCAACAAGGCGCGCGAGGACCTGCAGATTCAGAAGCTCACCATGGATGGGGCCGTCAAGGACGCGGAACTCAAAGTGGAGTTCGCCATCTCCGACCTCGAGAAATACAAGGAAGGTGACTGGCCGCAGCAGAAGCGCGCCATCGAGGCCCGCATCACCATCGCGCAGGAGGAGCAGCAGCGCGCGCAAGACCGCCTGAACTGGACCAAGACGCTCGAGACCAAAGGCTACGCCACCAAGGACGAACTCAAGGCCGACTCGCTCACCGTCAAGCGCTCCGACATCACCATCGAGCAGGCCGAGGTGGAGCTGAAGCTGGCGATCAAATACACCTACCCCAAGTCCGTCCGCCTGATGGAGGCCGGCGTGGACTCGACCCGGCTGGCCCTGCTGCAGGTCAAGCAGCGCGCCACCGCCACCATCACCTCCTATGAGGCGGATTTTCGCGCCAAGCAGAACGCGCTCGACCTCCAGCGGCAGCGCTTGAAGGACATGAAGGAGCAGCTTGAGCTGACCAAGATCTACGCGCCAAAGGACGGCCTCGTGGTCTATGCCACCGGCAGTTCCACCGGCAGCGGCATCCTCATCGAGCAGGGTGCGACCATCCGCCAGAAGCAGGACCTCATCAAGCTGCCCGACGTGACCCAGATGATGATCGAGATCAAGGTGCATGAGTCCCACGTTCGCCAGGTGAAGCCCAACCTCGGGGCCTACATCACGATTGATTCGCTGCCCGACCAGCAGTTCACGGGCATCGTGCGGAAGATCGCCGTGCTGCCCGACACCTCCAGCCGTTTCTACAACCCCAACATGAAGGTGTATGCCACCGAGGTCTGGATCAACGAGACGCTCAGCGACATCAAGCCCGGAGTCTCCGGTCGCGCCGAGATCGTCGTCACGAACCTCCAGCAGGTGATTACCGTGCCCATCCAGGCGGTCACCACCGTCAAGGGCCAGCAGGTCTGCTTCGTGCAACGGGAGGACAAGGACGTGCCGGTGCCGGTCGAGGTGGGCATGTTCAACGACCGCATGATCGAAATCCGCAAGGGCCTGGGCGAAGGCGACCGCGTGCTCCTCTCCGCGCTCGCCAACAGCGACAGCATCTCGCTGGACGGCTCCGTGCTGAACCGCGAGGAAGACGGCACCAACCGCCCACTGCCCAAGCTCCCGCCCCCGACCGCCTTCCCGGTCAAGCCGGTGAAAATGGAGAAGGCGCTGCCCGGAGTGCGGACCAGTTCCGGCGGCGCTCCCGTGCGGAGCACCGACAAGCCGCCCAAGACGGACAAGGCTGACAAGCCCGCCCGCAGCACCACCGGCCCATGAGCGACCGCGCCATCATCCGCATCGAGAAGCTCGAGAAGCTTTACCGGATGGGCGATGTCGAAGTGCGCGCTCTGCGGGGCGTGGACCTTGCCATCTACCCCGGCGAATACGTCGCCATCATGGGGGCGTCCGGCTCGGGAAAATCCACCCTGCTCAACGTCCTGGGCTGCCTCGACCGGCCCAGCGCCGGGAAGTATTTCCTCGGCGGCGTGGATGTCGCGACCATGGATGACGACGCGCTCTCCGCCTTCCGTGGCCGCACGCTGGGCTTCGTCTTCCAGAGCTATAACCTCATCCAGCAGCTCACCGTAATCGAGAACATCCACGTCCCGCTGTTCTACCAGGGCAAGGACCTCTCCGTCTGCCAGGAGCATTGCGAGCGGCTGGCGCGGATGGTCGGCCTCGGCGACCGCCTCGACCACCGGCCCAAGCAGCTCTCCGGCGGCCAGCAGCAGCGCGTGGCCATCGCCCGCTCGCTGGTGAACGACCCCTTGCTCATCCTCGCTGATGAGCCGACGGGCAATCTCGACTCCAAGACCGGCGTGGAAATCCTCGACACCTTCGACCGCCTCAACGCCGAGGGCAAAACCATCGTCCTCGTCACGCATGGGGACGAGGTCGCCGAGCGCGCCCAGCGCGTGATCCACATGAAAGATGGTGTGATCGCCCGGGAAGTCATCAACCGTCCCCGCCGTGTGGTGGCTCCGGTTGAAGCCCCGCCGTTGATGCCCGCTTGAGCCCAGCTCGGAGTCCCGGCTTCAGCCGGTGGAACCTCGCCACGGTCAAGGCGCTTCGCGCGTAGCGTCCTTGAAGTTCGGACGCCTTGCCGCCTGAAGGCGGGACTCCGAACCGAGGACCTACTTTCCGCTCACATCCACGCAGACCAGATCACCCGGGACATTGCGCACATAGATGCGCCCGTTGGCCAGCACCGGGACGGTCCAGCACTTCTTCCCGAGCACCTGGGCGCGGGACAGCGCTTCGAAACCTTTGGGTGAAGCCTTCACGACCAGGAGTTCACCGGTCTCGCTCAGGCAGATCAGTTTGCCATCTGCCGCCATGAGCGAGCCGACCCCCAGCCCCTTCTGCGCCCACTGGGTCGCCCCGGTCTGCCAGTCCAGGCAGCGCAGTTCGCCGTCGGGCTTCCCCGCCTGGCCGTGGAAGGCGTAGAGGTGTCCGGCGATGACGACGCCCGCGTTGAAATGCACCCGCGTGTCGGTCTTCCAGCCAGCGGCGGGAGTGCCATCCCGGAGATTCAGCTTCACCGCCTCGCTGGTGTAGGCGGAAATCAGCAGTGTGCCCTCGTGGATCACCGGCGCGCCCGCGCTGGTGTCGTAGCTGGACACGAACTTCGTCTTCCAGCGCACCTTGCCCGTGGCCACCTCGACCGCCGCGCACTCGCGATAGGTGAGCAGTGCGATGCAGCGCGTGCCGTCGAGGTCGAAGGGCACGGCGGTGGCGTAGGCGGCGGAGCCCTTGCCATTCTGCCAGACCACCTTGCCGGTGGCCTTGTCCAGCGCCAGGCCGTGGTCGCCGACATTCAGGATGACCAGCTTGCCCTCAACGAGCGGCGAGGACGCAAACCCCCACTCGGGCACGTCCACTCCCAGTTCCGTCGCGAGTTGCTTTTGGTAGACGACTTTGCCGGTCGCCAGTTCAAAGCAGAAGAAATCCCCCTGGCGGCTGAGATGGAACACGCGGTCCCCCTCAATCGTCGGCGTGCTGGTGGTGCCGCCCTCGAAGTATTTATTGCCCAACGGGGCAGGATAGCTGTGCTTCCACAGCTCCTTGCCCGTTGCGGCATCGAAGCACCAGACCGTGTCCTGTCCCTTTGCCCGGCCATCGTGCCCGGTCGTGAGGAGCTTGCCGCCACCCACTGCGAACGTGGAGAAGCCCAGGCCGATCTTCGCGCGCCAGGCGACCTTCGGTCCATCGGCAGACCAGGTGGAAGACCAGCCGGTCTCGCGCGAGACGCCGTTCAAATCGGGACCGCGAAACATCGGCCAGTCCGAGGCGTGGACGGCGACTGCGGCGAAAAGCAGGGAGGCACAAAGCGAGAAACGCATGACGGGAGCTTCGCCCGAGACATCTGGGAGTCAAGGACGGGCGTAGCGCAGGCCTCCGGCCTGCCGTGCCGCCGGCGTCCTCGCCGGCTCGTAAGGCGGGCGTAGCTCCGCAGCCGTTCGAGCGCGCGAGCCGGCGCGGACGCCGACGACACGGCAAGTCACGGCCTTGCGCTACACCGCCTCCGCCACCTGCCGCGCAATCTCCTCACCAATGGCCAGTGAAGCCGTTGCCGCCGGGCTGGGCGCATTCAGCACATGCAGCGCCTTGGGCCGTGCCACGAGGCAGAAATCCTGCACCAGCGTCCCGTCCGGTGACATCGCCTGGGCGCGCACGCCCGCCCCACCCGGAGCCAGATCGCTCTCGCGGATTTCAGGCACGAGCCGCTGGAGCGATTCGCAGAAGAGCCGTTTGCTGAAGCTGCGTTTGATCTCCTCCCAGCTCATGCGCTTGTGCTTGCCGAGGAAGTTCCACAAGCCCTTGAAGGTCACCGCATCCCACAAGTCGCCCACCCGGATGTCCGTCTTCGTGTAGCCCTCGCGTGAAAATGCCAGCACCGCGTTCGGCCCCGCCTCGATGCCGCCATGGATCATGCGCGTGTAATGCACGCCCAGGAACGGAAACTGCGGGTCCGGCACCGGGTAAATCAGGTGCCGCACGAGCGACTCTCGCTCCTTGCGCAACTGGTAGTATTCGCCACGGAACGGCACGATCCGCACGTCACGGCGTTCCCCCGCCAGTTCGCTCACGCGGTCGCTGTGCAGGCCGGCGCAGTTCACGATGAATGTGCCTTCAAACGCGCCTGCCGTGGTCTCCGCCACCCAGCCGGACGGGCTCTCACGCAAGGCGGTGAGGCGCGCGGAAGTGACGACGCGGTTTCCGGCCTTGGTGATCTGGTCGAGCATGGTGGCGCAGACCTTCGCGTAATCCACGATGCCCTCCTGCGGCACATGCAGCGCGGCCACGCCACCGACGTGCGGTTCAATTTCTCGCATCTGCTCCGGGCCCAGCCAGCGCAGGCCAGCGAGGCCGTTCTTCGTGCCGCGCTCCTGCAAGTCCTTGAGCCGCGCCACCTCGGTGTCATCCACGGCCACGACGAGCTTGCCGCAGACATCATGCGGGAGGGCGTGCTCGCGGCAGAACTGCGTCATCTCCTGCACGCCGGTGACCGCGAGCCGGGCCTTGAGCGAACCTGGCTTGTAGTAGAGCCCGCAATGCAGCACGCCGCTGTTGTGCGTGCTCTGGTGCCGGCCGACGCCGGGCTCCTTTTCCAGGACGGTGATGCGTGCGCCCGGCAGTTTGCGCGCGAGCTTGATCGCGGTGGCCATGCCCACGATGCCGCCGCCGATGATGAGGAAATGTTGATTGGACACTGCGAAGATGAGCTGGCGCTATGCTTCCTTGTGCGCCTCGGTCTGCGGGGAGTAGGTGATGCCCGTCATGGTGATGAGCGGGAGTATTTGCGTGCGACCATTGTCGAGCGCGAGCATGACCGCCGTGCGTTTCCGGGTGAAGGCCAGAAAATCGCGATGAGGCACCGGATAGGCGAGACCATCCGCCATCTGAATCTCAAACGGACGCCCGGAATCCAGCGCCTCATGCAGGTTCTCCACAGTCATGATGGAAGTCTGCGCACCTGAATCGCCCTGTCAACAAGCGGCAAAAGCCCGTCTGATCAGCATAGAGCACCAACGCAGCGAAATGTCTCTACCAGCTACGTTTCTCCTTCGGTGCCCCGCACGTCGCAAAAGGCGCCAGAGGGCTGGCGCACTCCAAGACGCTTCGCGACCACGAGGGCATCGGCTACGCGCCAGCGTCTTGGAGTGCGGTGGCCCTCCACCGCTTTGGCGGGGCGCACGGTGAGGCCACCTCAACTCAGTCAACGATGCAGTCGTGCCCAGCCTCTGCGTTGAAAGGGAATGGTCCGTTCGCCCACTGCATCGTTCCGTATCCCTTACCTCCCCCGCAAAGCGGCCTGGAGTGCCTCATTCCGGGGTAAAGCGCCGGCCCACCTGAAAGAATGTGGTTGCCAAGTCGCCCGCCGCTTTGAAGATTCCCCGAAACGTGTCCCAGAACTTGTCCGACCGCTTTGTCCGGCTTGAAGCCTCTGCTTCAGGGACGCGTCCATTTGTCCGACACCAGCAACTGCCAACTGCAACTCATCCCTCCCGCCAATGAAATACTTCGACCGTCGTGGATTCCTTAAAACCGCTGGCGCCACCGCCGGCGTCTTCTACATCGCGCCGACCTCCTGGGCGCAAAAGAGCCCCGGTGACACGCTCAATTCCGTCGTCGTCGGCTTCAACGGCCGGGGTGGCGCGCACATCAGCGCCCTCAGTGGGTTGAAGGACTCAGGCGTGCGGCTCACCGCGCTGTGCGATGTGGACGACGCCGTCCTCCGCAAGGGCGTGGATGCGCAGGACAAGAAGGGCGTGAAGGTCACGCCCTACACCGACATCCGCAAGGTCCTGGAGAACAAGGACATCGACATCGTCTCCATCGCCACGCCCAACCACTGGCACTCTCTCGCCGCCATTTGGGCCGTGCAGGCGGGCAAAGATGTGTATGTGGAGAAGCCCGTCTCCCACAACGTCTGGGAAGGCCGCCAGCTAGTGAACGCCGCCCGCAAATACAAGAAAATCGTCCAGACCGGCACGCAGAGCCGCGCGTCGCGCGTGGGCATCGGCGAGGCCGTGAAGTTCGTCCAGTCCGGCCAGCTCGGCAAAATCCTCGCCGTCCGCGGCACCTGCTACAAGCCGCGCGGCAGCATCGGCAAGGTGGAAGGGGCCAAGCCCATTCCGCCCGGCATTGACTTCGATCTCTGGTGCGGTCCCGCTCCGAAGGACGAGCTGCGTCGTTCCAAGCTCCACTACGACTGGCATTGGATCTGGAACTACGGCAACGGCGACCTGGGCAACCAGGGCATCCACCAGATGGACATCGGCCGCTGGTTCACGGGCGAGATGGAACTCAGCCCGCGCGTGTGGAGCGTCGGCGGTCGTCTCGGCTACGTGGACGACGGCGAGACGCCGAACACCCAGGTGATCTATCACGACTACGCCAAGGCCCCGCTGATCTTCGAGGTGCGGGGACTTCCTTCCGCGAAGGGCGCCAAAGAAATGGATAAATTCATGGGTTCGACCATCGGCGTCGTGGTCCATTGCGAAGGCGGCCACGTCACCGTGCCGAGCTACACCGGTTCTGACGCCTACGACAAGGAGGGCAAGAAGATCAAATCGTGGAAGGAAGAAAAGGGCGGCGAGTCTCCGCACTTCAAGAACTTCATCGAGGCTGTCCGAAGCCGGAGCTACAAGGACCAGTATGCGGACATTCTGGAGGGCCACCTCTCCAGCGCCCTCTGCCACACCGGCAACATCTCGCACCGGCTCGGCCAGAAGGCCGCGCCCGGTCAGATCCGCGAGGAAATCAAGGGCGACCGCGAGGCCCTCGCGACGGTCGAGCGCATGTTCGAGCACCTCAAGGTCAACGAAGTCAACATCGACACGGACAAGCTCACCCTGGGCCCGGTGCTGAAGATGAACCCGAAGACCGAGACCTTCATCGGCAACGCCGAGGCGGACAAGCAGCTCACGCGCGATTACCGCAAGCCCTTCGTCGTCCCGGCCATCGCCGCCTGAAGCGGAAGGGTAATCATTTGGAAGTCAAAGGACCGGCAGCGATGCCGGTCCTTTTTGCTTTCCGGAGCGCGGCCGTCAGGCCGCAGGGGCGGGCCAGCCAAAAGGTGCTTCAAACCCATCGTTGCAACCGTAGGTTTCTGCGGTGTGGGCGCCGCGCTCCGGGCACCTGTTGCCAGCAGCCGCAGGTTGCTGATCACTCCACCACCCGCACCGTAGTCCCGACGGTCACCAGCTTGATCAGATATTCCGCGTTCCAGTTCGCCAGCCGGAAGCAGCCGTGCGACTCCGTGCGCCCCACCTGTTCCGGCGACGGCGTGCCATGGATGCCATAGCCGGGCCGGTCCAGGCCGATCCACGCCATCCCCACCGGATTGTTAGGTCCCGGCGGCAGGATGAGCTTACGCCCCAGCTTCTGCGCCTCAGGCGATTCCGGGAACACCTCGGGGTCGAAGGTGTAATTCGGGTTCGGCGCGACGACCGCCACATGCAGCTCACCCACCGGCCGCTTCTCCACGCGCGCCGCGATGCTGCACGGGAAATGCGCGAGCAGGTTCGTGTTCGCGTCGAAGGCCTTGAGCGTCTTGCCCGAGAGATGGATCACGATGAACGCGGCCTTGGTCCGGGCGGGCGGGTAGCTCACGTTCGGGATGCGCACCTCCACGCCTGCGGTGACGTTGGTCCATTCCACGGCCGGGTTGAGGCGTTTGATGAAGAGCGGGTGCGCGTGGCCCCGCTCCGCGACGAGTTCCAGGATGGTCTCGTAATCCAGGGCGCTCTGCTGCGACTTGCCGAGCCAGGTCGTGCTGATCGGCTGCAGGCGTGCCAGGTCATTGGAACTGACCACGTAATTCGTAAGTGGCGGCAGGGTGAGCTGCATCCGCGCCTTGGTCTCCGCATCCGCGTTGCTGGTCTCGGCCAGCCCCTCGCGAAGCTGGAAGGTCCGGATGGCCGCGCGGGTCTGCGAGCCAATCGTGCCGTCAAACGAGCCGGAGGAAATCCCGGCCCGTGCGAGTGCCACCTGGATTTCGAACACGTTCGCCGGGGGACGCGGGAAGGTGTTGTTGTCGAAGACTGGTTCGGTGACTGCCACGCGATTGGTGGCGGGCACGGAAGCCACGCGATTCGTCACCGGCATGGGGACGTTTCCGCCCACGACCGGTCGCACGTGATTGGTCACGACCGTGACCGGCAGCGAGGAGGTCGTGCTGGCCGGGGAGAACGTCTGCAATTGCGCAGGCGTGGCCGGCGGGGATGGTGGGGCCTGCTTCGTCCTCTCTGCCCGCGTCCACCACCACCAGGCCCCGAAGCAGGCCAGCACGACCAGCACGGCCCAGCTCCAATGCCACTCGCCCCCGGAGCGCTTCTTCTGCTTGGGCTGCTTGAACTTCGTGTAAATCTGCACGCGGCGGCATTAAGGCAGATCGTTGTTCAACTTTGAACTTTGAACTTTGAACCTGTGACTTTGAAACTACCCTCCCGGCATGCGCATCCACTTCCACGGGGCCACCCGCACCACCACCGGCTCAATGTATCTGCTGGAGGTCAATGGCCAGCGTATCCTGCTTGAATGCGGGCTCTATCAAGGCCGCCGCGAGGAGTCCATCACCCGCAACTGTTGCTTTCCGTTCGACCCGAAGACGCTCGATGCAGCCATCCTGAGCCACGCGCACATTGACCACTGCGGCAATTTCCCGAATCTCTGCAAGCAGGGCTTCACGGGGAACATCTACGCCACTTTCGCCACGCGCGATCTCGCTGGCATTATGCTGGAGGACTCCGCCTCGATCCAGCAGGCGGACGCGCAGTTTGTCTCCAAGAAGCGCGCCAAGCAGGGCAAGCCGCCCGTCGAGCCGCTCTACTCCGCCACGGACGCCGAGCGCGCCATCCGGCAGTTCGTGGCCATCAACTACGACCGCCCCATGCCCGTGGCGGACGGAGTGACGGTCACGTTCAAAGACGCCGGCCACATCCTCGGCTCCGCGCAGGTGGTGCTCGATGTGCGCGAGGGCGCGCGCAAGTTCCGTTACCTCTTCAGCGGGGACATCGGCCGGCCTGGCCAGGACATCCTCCGCGACGCGCAGCCCGTCGAGAACGTGGACTTTCTCCAGATCGAGAGCACCTACGGCAACCGCGTCCACTCCAGCCCGGTGGACGCGCGCGACGAGCTGTGCAAGCTGGTCGC
The DNA here is from genome assembly GCA_964578245.1 of uncultured Klebsiella sp. GTDB lineage: Bacteria > Verrucomicrobiota > Verrucomicrobiia > Limisphaerales > SXTU01 > SXTU01. Next base: position 15,431 of record CAZOCL010000023.1, read on the forward strand.
GGAAACGGTGAACCGTGGCGGCAAGGTCATCATCCCGGCCTTCTCCGTGGGGCGCACCCAGCAGATCGTCTATGCGCTGAACCAGCTCACGAACGCCGGGCAGTTGCCAGTCGTGCCTATCTACGTGGACAGTCCGTTAAGCACCAACGCCACGGAGATTTTCCGGCTGCACCCGGAATGCTTCGACGAGGCGACCTACGCTTTCCTGCGGGAGAAGGGGAATCCCTTCGGCATGGAGAATCTCACTTATATCCGCGATGTGGCTCACTCCATGAAGCTCAACGAGCTTAAGGAGGCCGCCATCATCATCAGCGCTTCTGGCATGGCGGAGGCCGGTCGCGTGCTGCATCACTTGAAAAACCACGGTGGCGACCCGGTCAACCTGATCCTCTTCGTCGGCTACTGCGCGGAGCACACGCTGGGCGCACAGATCATGGCTGGCCGCAGCCCCGTGAACATCCTCGGCGAACCGCACGCCATCCGCGCCCGCGTGGCCAAGATCGATGCCTTCTCCGGCCACGCGGACCGTAACGAGCTGTCCGGGTATGTGAAGTCGCTCACCGGCCAGATCCAGAAGACCTTTGTCATCCACGGTGAGGAGGAACAGTCACTGGCGTTCGCCGAGACCTTGAAGCAGTTGCTGCCCAAGTCTGAAGTCACCGTGCCGGTGCAGCATCAGGCGTTTGAGATCTGAGGCTGAAAAGGCAGTGGCCGCGAAAGGGCGCAAAGCGCGCATAGAGGGTGGCTCTCTTTGTGACCTCTGCGCCTTTTCGCGGCAATTCCAGTTGATCTTGAATTCCTCGTTTGCCGGTTTCCCGACTGCGATTCCACAATCGAAACGTGATGGACACCGCGCGGGACCGGGCTGATCAAACCAGCTCCGAAATGGCCTGGCCGCCTTCGGTGACGATGGAGATCGGCCGGCCTTGCCGGTCGGTCCACTGCGAGTCGGGGTCAATGCCCAGGTGCCGGTAAACCGTGGCTGCCAAGTCGCCCGGGGTGACCGGTCGCGTGGCGATGTCCGAGCCCCGACGGTCCGTGCTGCCGATGACCTGGCCGTGACGCAGTCCGCCGCCCGCCATCACCATGGACATCACGCGCGTCCAGTGATCACGACCGGCGTTCTTGTTGATCACCGGTGACCGGCCAAACTCACCCATCATGAGAATGAGTGTGCTGTCGAGCAGGCCCCGGTTTTCCAAATCGGTGACGATGGCGTGGAGCGTCTGGTCCACGCGCGGGAGCAACGGCTTGAGCCCCTTCTCGATTCCGCCCCAGCGCACTTCGTCGCCGTGATGGTCGAAGTAGCCCCACGCGCCACTCACCAGCACAAAGGTGACGCCAGCCTCCACCAGTCGGCGCGCGAGCAGGGCCTTCTCGCCCATGCTCGTGTTGCCGTAGAGCGCGCGCATCGCAGGCGTCTCCTCGTCGAGATTGAAGGCGCGTTGCGCGCGGCCGGACAGGACCACGTCGTAGGCCTGGTGGGTGTATTGGTCCGCGGCCGCCACCGCCGGGCTGTGGTCGAGGGAACGCTTCAGCCGGTCGAGATTCTCCTGCAGCGACTGCCGGTCACCGAGACGCTCCACGGAAAGGCCCTCGGGTAGCACGAGCTGGCCGGCCAGTTCCTTGCCGTTCACCGGCTCAAAGGCGTTGCCCATGTCGCCAGCACCCCACACGTCCGATTTCCACGAATCGGCGAGGCCGACGAACCCTGGCATTCCCGGGACGTTCGGTCCGCGGAACTTCGCCGCCACCGCGCCCATGCTGGGGTAGCCGCCGCCGTCCTTGCCGTCATTGGTGCGGCGGGCGAGAGAATTGCACGCCTGCATGGTGATGGGCGTGTGGTTGCTGGCCTGGCAGTCCACCGAACGCAGGATGGTGAGCTTGTCCATCAGGTTCGCCGTCAGCGGCAGGTGCTCGCAGACGTGGACGCCGGGAAGTTTGGTGGGGATGTCGCCGAACGGCCCGCGTATCTCGCTGGGCGCGTCCGGCTTCGGGTCCCACATGTCGATCTGGCTCGGCCCGCCCGACAGCCAGAAAAGAATGACGCTGGTCTTGCGTTTCGACTGCCCGGCCGCCGCGGCCAGAGCCCGTTGCTGCAACAACGCGGGCAGGGAAAGGCCCGCGATGCCAGCCAGACCCGTCTGGAGAAACCCCCGGCGCGTGCTGCCGATTCGCAGCAGATCACCGCCCGCCGGGCCGAACCAAGGGAGCACGCCGCTGCGTGCGTGGGCTGCGCCATGGCCGATTGGATTCACACTGATGGGGATGCGCTTGTAGCGGAAGATTGTCAAGCCTCAGGCCCGAACTGAGTGCGAGCCCGCGAGCCCGCGAGAACGCCGGTGTTACGTAGCGCCGGCCTCCGGCCGGCCGTGCCGCAAGCGTCCCGCTTGCTCCCCACGATTGCCCGGATAGCCGCCCAGACCTTCACTTTAGCGGCACCGTGACGATCAGTCCCGCCATCCGCGGCGTCTTTGATGGACCGCGGAACATTCCCGTGTGGCAGTTGACACAGCCTTCGCCCAGCGGGATCGGCCGCGCACTGCGATACACATCTTTTTCTACCACCTCGAACTTTTCCTCTCCCGCTGCGATGGCGGCTGCCGCCTGCTTCTCAAAGTCGCTCTTGGGCTCATGGTGAATGCTCATGGCCTTGGTGTTCACCGCGATCCAGCTTCCTTCCACTTTCGTCTGTTCGGCCACATCCGCAAAGACGTCCTCCATCGCCCGTGCCGGCAGCACCGCCTGGCCGCGGCGGAAATAGTGGCGATGCAGCACCTCCATGGTGGAGGCGTAGATCACGTGCGCCAGCGCGGCGCGCTCACGAGCGGACACCACCGCCGCGCGTTCAGCGGGGGCCAAGGATTTGCCATGCGGTTCTGCCGCGCCAGCCGAAGGCACGGGCTGGAGCAAGAACATCATGCCCAGCCAGCAGGCTGCGGCAATGGCAGCAACGCAACCGGGAACTTGCCACCGTGTTGTGGGGTTGGATTTCACCCTCGTTCGACGCGACCCAATCACGGCGAATTTGAGGTGACCCTCAACCATTCTTGCCGAAACTACGCCCAGTTTTGTGCCGCCTGACGCGACTGGCCGAGTCCCTCAATACCCAGTTCCACCACGTCGCCCGCCTTGAGGAACACCGGCGGTTTGAGGCCCAGGCCCACGCCCGGAGGCGTGCCCGTGCTGATCACGTCACCGGGCAGCAGGCTCATGAACTGGCTGATGTAGCTGACCAGTTGCGGCACCTGGAAGATCATCTGCGCCGTCGTGCTGTTCTGGCGTTTCACACCATTGACGGTGAGCCACATCGCGAGCGCGTGCGGGTCGCGGATTTCGTCCTGCGTGGCGAGGAAGGGTCCGAGCGGCGCGAAGGTGTCGCAGCTCTTTCCCTTCACCCACTGGCCGCCGCGCTCCAGCTGCCAGGCGCGTTCGCTGTAGTCATTGTGCAGTGCGTAGCCGGCCACGTGTTTGAGCGCGTCCGCCTCGCTGACGTAGCTGGCCTTGTGACCGATGACGATGGCCAGTTCCACCTCCCAGTCGGTCTTCTGTGAACCGCGCGGGATGATGAGCGGATCGTTCGGCCCGGTGAGCGAACCGGTGCTCTTGAAGAACAGGATCGGCTCCTTGGGAATCTCCGCGCCGGACTCGCGCGCGTGGTCCGCGTAGTTCAGCCCCACGCAGACAATCTTGCTCGGACGCGCGACGCATGACCCGAGGCGCGTGGCCGGGTTGACGGTCGGCGCACTGGCCGCATTGGCCGCCGCCCAGGCCGCGAGCCGCTGCAGGCCGTCGCCGGCAAAGAACTGCTCGTTGTAATCCGAGCCGAAGCCCGAGGCATCAATCCAGCGTCCATCCGGCAGAATAAGTCCGGGATTCTCTTGATCGGGCAGGCCAAAGCGAATCAGTTTCATCAGGTGTTTGGTTCAAAGTGACGACGCCCATGTCTAGCAAGGCAGGCGAGACAGGACGAACAAATTGTATTCCACAGGCAGCCAGCGCGAACGTCAAAGGCCTCGTGAAACACCTCGCATTTTCTCCCGCTCTGCGGCGCGTCATCGGCTCGCTGGCAGTCGTCCGGCTGCTCGCCGGTGCCTTGCTGATGTTGCTGACCGCCTCTGTCACGACGGCCACGGACTGGCCGACGCTGCCGGCGAAGGACAGCGTCGCCATGCTCCCGGCGCAGGAGTGGCCGCAGCGGCCCGGGGCCCGGCAGTTCCGCGCGCTCGTCCACTACCCCGGCGGCTCGCTCGACGGCGTGAACGCACAGACCGGTCTCATGCTCACGTTGCACAACTGGGGCGGCAGCGATTGTGTGGGCACGGCGGACCCGCGCGTGCTGGCCCAGCGGCTCAACGTCGTGGCCATCGGCGTGAACTATCTGCAAAGCGGCAAGGCGGATTCGGTCGACGCACCCGAGCCTTACGACTTCGGCTACCTGCAGGCGCTTGATGCGCTGCGTGCACTGTGGTGGGTGCGTGACCGACTGACCGCCGCAGGCAAGACCTTCGCCGACGAGCGCACGTTTTGCACCGGCGGCTCGGGCGGCGGCAACGTGACACTCATGGCCAACAAGCTCGCGCCCCGCACCTTCGCCTGCATCGTGGACATGTGCGGGATGAAGAAGCTCTCGGACGACATCGCGTTCAACCTGCCCGGCGGCAGCCGCCTGGACGCGCGCTGGAGCCGCGACCCGCGCAGCCGGAATTACCTCACGCCCGACGAGCAGGCATTGCGGTTCGTGGGACACCCCGCCCATCTCGCCGCCATGAAGCAGCTCGGGGCGACGAGCAAGATCGTCGTGATCCACGGCACCGAGGACAACGTCTGCCCCTATGCCGACGCCGTGGAAATGGTGGACGGCATGAAGCGCGCCGGGCTGGACGTGGAGGCGAAGTTCATCAGCAAGGCGGATCTCGACGGGAAGGTTCACACCACGCCCGGCCACTTCTTCGGCACCACGGAGATTGTGATGGCCGCGGCGGAGAAGTATCTGCGGCCCGATGGAGCGGAGGCGCGGCGTCGGACGGGCCCCTCGGACTTCGCGCGTCGCGAGGTGGTTCGCTACCGCACGCCGAACGGCGAGTTCGTCATCGCGTATGCCGACGGCTTTCCGGTCGGTCGCTTCGAGCCGGGGCCGCCCGTCGCGTATCGCGACCACGCGCAGCTCCTCGTGGTCAAGGATGCGGCCGGCAACGAACGGCCAGTAAAGACCAAGGCCGACTGGGCCGAGCGCGTCGCGCACATCCGCGCCGGCATGCAGCAGGCCATGGGGCCGCTCCCCGAGGCGGCGCGGCGCGTGCCGCTCGACATCGAGATCGTTTCGGAGGAGCGCACGCCCAAGTATCTCCGGCGCAAGGTGAGGTTAACACCCGAGCCCGGCGACCGCGTCCCCGCGTGGCTGCTCATCCCACACGATCTCGCCGGCAAGGCCCCGGCCATGCTGTGCCTGCACCAGACCACGCGCATCGGCAAAGACGAGCCGGCCGGCCTCGGCGGGTTGAAGCCGCTGCACTACGCGCACGAGCTGGCCGAGCGCGGTTATGTCTGCCTCGTGCCGGACTACCCGTCCTTCGGTGAGTATCCCTACGACTTCAAGAAGCAGGGCGCGCACTACGCGAGCGGGTCCATGAAGGCGATCTGGAACAACCTCCGCGCGGTGGACCTGCTGGAGGGCCTGCCGCAGGTGGACGCGCGCCGGCTCGGGGTCATCGGCCATTCCCTCGGCGGGCACAACTCGCTGTTCACGGCCGTGTTTGACGAGCGGCTCAAGGCGGTCGTGTCGAGCTGTGGCTTCACGCCCTTCCACGACTACTACGGCGGCAAGATCGCCGGCTGGACGAGCGACCGCTACATGCCGCGCATCCGGGACGTTTACGAGAACAACGCGGACAAGATGCCCTTCGACTTCTACGAAATTCTCGGTGCGCTGGCCCCGCGTGGCTTCTTCTCCAATTCCCCGATCAAGGACAGCAACTTCGACATCGGCGGCGTGCGCAAGGCCTTCGCCAAGGCGGGGGAAGTTTACGCGCTGATGGACGCCCCGGACCGCCTGAAGCTCGTCACGCCCGATGCGCCGCATGACTTCCCCGAGGCGGAGCGGAAGGCGGCGTATGAGTGGCTGGACCAGGTGCTGAAGTAGTCCAAGCATTAACAGACGGTGAGCAGCGGCGGTTGGCTACTTGTGCGGCGGCGTCAGCACCCGCGGAGGAAGATCGCCGTGGTAATCGGCAAAATATATCGAAGTCCAAAGGCTTCCTGACTCCATGTGATAAACTGCGTCCCAAGCAGTCGAAGAATCGGCACCGTCGAAATAAAACAAAGTGCCAGATACTGGCAGCCGATCAAAGGGAGCTGGCAAATCCCCAAGGTGAAAGATTGGGCTCCAGTCCTTGGAGGGAACACGGGTGAAGCGATGCTTCTGAGCGAACTCCGCCCTGGAACCTGGTGGAAGGCTGTAATGAGAAGTAAGCGCAAACTCAAACTTGGTGAAATGAGCGACATTATCGGTGCCAAAGGGAAGCCTGACTCCTGAGTGCTCAACAAAAAACTCGCGACACGAATCACGGACAAACCAACGCCACCCGCAATAGGTGAACAGCACCGGAAGCAATGTGACCAGAATTAAACCTCGCGTTCGTCTTGTCATAGCGCCTGACAGCTACTTTGCTAAGACCTTTACCGGCTCCCGCCAAAAAACACGCAGCCACCCCAACGTGATGGCATGGTGAATCGGCTCTCTCAAGCTCACGGCGTAGGCTTCGCCTTCGGTGCCGGTGCCATGTCGAACTCGTAGGTGGTGCCCTTTTTGTCGCTCAGCTCATTCAGCAAAGGTGAGTAATCCGTCACTGAGACCTTCTTGCCGTCGGGATGGAACTGCAGCAGTCGCAGAAAGCCCTGGCCGCCTTCCTTCCCATTTTGATAATCCACCACCATCTGGTGGACGTTGTTCCCGTGCTTGCCCTCGCTGTCGAGGCGGCCCGTGTAGCAAACATGTCCGCTCACCACGAGGGCGACGTTTGCGTGCTGCGACGCCAGTTTCTTCCAGACATCCTCGCCGTCGTTGAAGCCGCCGGATGCCTTGGCCAGTCCGTAGCGTTCGAGGCCGATGCTGGTCTCCACGTTCTTCACCTTGATGAAGGCGTTCCGGTTGAACCGCAGGTTGTCCGGGCGCAGGTAGGCATGCGTGACCAGGATCACTGAACGGTCCGGATGCTTCGCGACAATCTCGTTGCCCCAGCGCAGCACGTCGTCGCGCGGGCCGAACTCCAAGCAGAGGATGAGCCACTTGCGCCCGCCCGCCTCGAAGAGGTGGTAGTTGTTGTCCGTGCGGTCAGCCTCCTTGTCGTAGATCCCGCCGAAGGTTGGCCATTGTTTGAAGGTCTCCAGTGGAAAGTATTTCGCGAAGGCCGTTTCGCGCGTAGAGCCCTTGCCCTCGGGTCCGAGGTCATGGTTGCCACTGGTGATGGCGCACGGGATTTTGAGCAGCGCGTGCGCCCGGGCGGCGATCTCCCACTGCGAGTTGGTGTTGTGCTGCGTGACGTCACCGACGTGCAGGACGTAACTGATGTTGTAGCGCTGGGCGTTGTCCGCGATCCACTTCGTCTGCGCCGTGTAGGTGTCGGGATACTTCCATGCGTAAATCTGGGTGTCGGGAAGAATGGCGAGGGAGAAGGCGCCGGGGACGGGCATGGGCGCTTCGGCCAGGGCGAAGCGGCCCGTTACCAGGAGCCCGCACAGGAGCGACAAGAAAAACACGCGGTGGCGCAAGCGGGTAAGCATGGCGCGAGAGTGGCGACGGATGGGAAGCCGTCAAGCTTGCCGTGCTGGCCAAGGGCGTATCCGCGCACGCCCGTCTCGTTCGTTAGGTCCGGGCAAGCGAGGACGCTTGCGGCACGGCCGGCCGGAGGCCTCGCCGGCCCGGCTTCGGGATAATGGCAAGCTAAGGCCAGAAGCGGTGCATGGCGGCAACTTCCCCTTGTTCAGCGAAACGACCGGGTGGTTAAATCACCGGCATGAACACCACGAACGCCTGGTTGCGCGCCGGGCTTTGCCTGTGGCTCTGCGGCGCTTCGCTCGCTCCAGCAGCGGACCCAGCCAGGGAGTTTCACGCGACGAGCTGCGAGGGAGCCTACGTGCGTCACCTCCAGGGCATCTGCACCAACGACCGCGACGCCATCTACTGGAGCTGGACTGAGGAACTGGTGAAGACGGACCTGGACGGCCGCCTGCTCAAGCGCATCCCGGCGGCGGACCACCATGGCGATCTCTGCCATGTCGCTGGCAAGCTTTACGTGGCCGTGAACCTCGGCAAGTTCAACCTCCCGGCGGGTCACGCGGATTCGTGGGTCTTCGTCTATGACGCGGACACGCTCACCGAACTGGCGCGGCACCGTGTGCCTGAAGCGGTCCATGGCGCAGGCGGCATTGCCCATCGGGACGGCAAGTTCATCGTCATCGGCGGGCTGCCTGAGGGCGTGAACGAGAACTACGTTTACGAATACGACGAGCAGTTCAAGTTCCGCCAGCGCCACGTCCTCGCCAGCGGCTACACGCTCATGGGCATCCAGACAGTCGCGTGGGCGGAGGGCGCGTGGTGGTTCGGCTGCTATGGCAAGCCCAAGATCCTCCTGCGCGCGGATGCGGACTTCAAACTCACGGGCAAATGGGAATTCGATGCCTCGCTCGGCGTGGTCGGCCTGCCGGACGGGCGCATCCTCATCGGTCAGAACACGCAGGCCAAAGGTGCCGGACACAAGGGCCGGGTGGTCGTGGCGCGGGCAGACAAGGAGAAGGGCCTGATCATTGACAAGCCCAAGGCGGAGTCCGTGCCGAAGCTCTCGCCCGGCACTCGCGAAGTCTTCATGCCCGCGCCCAAGGCGGGCGTCTCGGTCCGGGCCTTCGCCTATTACACCCAGGCCACTGGAGCGGAAATGACTTCGATGCACCTGCACCAGTCGCGCAGTGACGCCTTCGATGTCGCCTTCGCCCGGCGCTCAACTGATCACGGCAAGACCTGGAGCGAGCCGGAAACGTTGCCGACGTTTCAGAAGGTTGCCGGCGGCACGTTGCGCTTCGGCTACAAGCCGGGGTTCGTGGACGAGGCCACTGGACGGATGCTGATCTTTGGCGGCAAGTCCCTGCTCAAGACCGACCACCCGCTCGAAGCGATGTCGCAAAACGGGCTGACCTATCGGTTGAGCAAAGACGGCGGGCGGACCTTTTACCACGACGGGCCGGTCATCCAGGCGCGTGGGGACTTCAATGAGGAACGCCCGTTGCCCGGCGTCATCCGCGGCCGCAACGCCACGCAGATCGGTGACCTTGGCTCCGTCCCGATCCGTATCCGCACGGGCGAGGTGCTCATGCCGCTCCAGATCACTGTGCTCGGTGCCGATGGGAAGCTGGCCAATCCTGGCGGCGGCTACACCTATCACGACTCCGCCGTGCTCATCGGCAAATGGAACGCGCAGGAAACGCTCGACTGGACGCTCTCCGCGCGCGTCGTGGGCGATCCGAAACTCACCACGCGCGGCATGCTGGAGCCGACGCTCGTCGAAGCCCCGGACGGCCGCATCCTCATGGTGATGCGCGGCAGCAATGACTCCAGCGGCAAGCAGCCGGGCCGCCGCTGGCACGCGATTTCCAGCGACCAAGGGCGCACTTGGACTGAACCGAAACCGTGGGGCTACACGGGTGGCGAGCTGTTCTTCTCGCCCAGTTCGTGCAGCCGGTTGATCCAGCATTCCAGCGGGCATCTGTTCTGGCTCGGCAACATCTCGAAGACGAACCCCAAAGCGAATTCGCCGCGCTACCCGCTCTACGCGGGCCGCGTGGACCCGCAGTCGCTCCAATTGGTGAAAGACTCGCTGCTCATCATTGATGATCGTCAGCCCGACGATGCGCCGTGGATGACCTTGAGCAATTTCTTCGTGTATGAAGACCGCGCGACGCGCGAACTGGTCGTCCACTACGCCGCCGTGGGCCGCCCGCACCCGCTGGCCAAGGCTGGTGCGGCGCACGACTGGACGGCGGATGCGCTGCGGACGCGGGTGACGGTGGAGGCCGGTTCTGACTGACCGCGCAACCTTAGTGAACTGACTTGCGTCCAACTATTATCGCATGCCCCGCATGACCCCTCTTCGCCTGTTGCTCGCGTTCAGTCTCTGGATTGCCTCATGCGCGCAGACTGTCACCGCTGCCGCCAAGCCCAATCTCATCCTCATCCTCGCGGACGATCTTGGCTATGAGACCATCGGTGCGAACGGCGGCACGAGCTACAAAACGCCGGTGCTCGACAAACTGGCCGCCACCGGCGCGCGATTCACGCACTGCTTCGTCCAGCCGCTCTGCACGCCCACGCGGGTGCAGCTCATGACCGGGCAATATAACGTCCGGAACTACCTCAACTTCGGCAACATGGACCCGAAAGCCATCACCTTTGGGACGCTGCTCAAGTCCGTGGGCTATGCGACGTGCATGGCGGGCAAGTGGCAGCTTGGCCAGGACCCGGACCGGCCGAAGAATTTCGGCTTCGACGAATACTGCCTCTGGCAGCACACCCGCCGGCCGCCGCGCTACGCGAATCCTGGCCTCGAAATCAACGGCGTCGTGAAGGACTACACCAACGGCGAATATGGTCCCGACTTGGTAAACGACTACGCGATGGATTTCGTCACGCGGCACAAGGACCAGCCCTTCTTCCTCTATTACCCAATGATGCTCACGCACGATCCCTACCAGCCCACGCCCGACAGCAAGGACTGGGATCCGAAGGCCACGGGCGAGCAGGTGAACCGGGACGCGAAGCATTTCGGCGACATGGTGGAATATATGGACAAGCTCATCGGCAAGCTGGTTGCGCGGCTCGATGCGCTCGGCCTCCGGGACAACACGCTGATCCTCTTCCTCGGGGACAACGGCACGGGCAAGGGCACGCGCTCGATGATGGGTGACAAGGTGGTCATCGGTGGCAAAGGCTCGACCACCAAAACCGGCATGCACGTCCCGCTGATCGCGAACTGGCCGGGGAAGGTCGTCGCGGGCAAGGTCCACCGCGACCTGGTGGACAGCACGGACTTCCTGCCGACCTTGCTGGAGGCCGCCGGCACTGAACGCCAGGCCGGCCAGATCCACGATGGCCGCAGCTTCCTGCCGCAATTGCGCGGTGAGAAAGGGCGGCCACGCGAGTGGATTTACTCCTGGTATTCCCCGCGCCAAGGGGCCGACATGACCGTCCGCGAGCTTGCTTTCAACCACCGCTACAAACTCTATCGCAACGGCGACTTGTTCGACCTGGACAAGGACGTGGCGGAGCAGCAGGCGCTCCAAGGCGCCACCCTGACCGGGGAAGCCGCCGAGGCGGCGAAGCTGCTCCAGAGCGCGCTCGACCAGTTCAAGGATGCGCGCCCCGCCAACCTGGACCAGCCCGGGGCGAAAGCCGACAAGGCGAAGGCCAAGAAGAAGGCACAGTGAGTTAGTGGGGCAGGCTTCCAGCCTGCCTCAGCGGGCATCTTGCCCGCGATGATTTCCTGGGCTCCGTTACTTCCCATCGAAATCCCACTCCCGCTTCGCCGTTCCAGATGTGATTTCCTGTCCGTTGGCAAGCGGCCTGAAGGCGGCGCTCTGGTGCGGTGCCAACACGACGGCTCACTTACCGATGCAAAACTGGCTGAAGATCGAGTCGAGCAGGTCCTCCGTGGTCGTCTTGCCGACCACCTCGCCCACGGCGTTGACCGCAATGCGCAGGTCCATGGCGACCAGTTCCAAGGGGCGATCCGTGCGCAAGGCCTCCGCCGTCCGCACCGTGGCGCTGCGGGCGCGCTGGAGGGCGTCCTGATGCCGGGAGTTGATCATCACCTGCAGCATCTCCGCCTTGATCTCGCCGGCCCAGACGGTCTGCTTGATGGCGTCCTTGAGCGCTTCGAGACCGGTGCCGGTTAGGCAAGAGACGGGGACAGGCGCGCGGCCTTCAGGCCGCTTCAAGCCACCTTCGGCTGAGGCGTCCAGAGCAGTGGTGCCCTCGTATGCAAGGACGTTGAAGCGGCCTGAAGGCCGCGCGCCTCCGATTTGGCGCTCCAGCAGATCTGCCTTATTCAGCACTACGAGGCGCTGCTTCCCGGCGAACTCGGCGAGAAACTGCTCGTCTTCTGGCGAAATCGGTTCGCTCGCGTCCAGCACATGCAGCACCAGTTCCGCCTTCGCCACCATCGCGCGGGTGCGGCGGATGCCTTCGCGCTCGATGTCGTCTCGCGATTCGCGCAGGCCGGCGGTGTCCACGAATACCACCGGCAGGCCGCGGATGTTCGCCGTCTCCTCGATGGTGTCCCGCGTGGTGCCGGCGATAGGCGAGACGATCGCGCGGTCATGGCCGAGGAGCTGGTTGAGCAGCGAGGACTTCCCTGCGTTCGGCCGGCCAATGATGGCAGCACGGATGCCGCGCCGGAGAATCTGGCCTTCATCCGCCGTGCGCAGGAGTTCATCCATGAAGACCACGCCGCGCTCCAGCCGCGCGAGCAACTGCCCGCGCGTGTCCGGAGCGATGTCCTCGTCTGGGAAGTCAATGTGCGCCTCGATGTGCGCCAGCGTCTTCACGAGGTCGTCGCGGAGCAGGTTGATGCGCTGCGAGAGCTTGCCCGCGAGCTGCTCGCCCGCCGCCGTGAGCGCCAGCTCAGTGCGCGCGTGGATGAGATCGGCCACCGCCTCAGCCTGCGCGAGATCGAGGCGGCCGTTGAGGAAGGCGCGCTGAGTGAACTCGCCCGGCGCAGCCAGCCGCGCGCCAGCGGCGAGGAGCGCGTCGAGCACGAGCTTGGCGGGCAGCAAACCGCCGTGGCAGGAAAGCTCCACCGTGTCCTCGCGCGTGAACGTGCGTGGCGCGCGCAGCACCGCCACCAGCACCTCGTCCACAAACCGCCCATCCCGCTCAACGCGTCCGTAGTGGATTGTGTGCGACGCCGCAGCGGAGGGTTTTAACGAGGTCTTGCCGACGGGGACAAACACCTTGTCACCCACCGCCAGCGCCTGTGGCCCGGACACGCGCAGCACAGCCAAGCCGCCTTCCCCGAGCGGCGTGGCAATGGCGGCGATGGTGTCGGAGAGGGAGTTCAAGGTTCGGGGTTCAAAGTTCAGTGTTGGCGCGTTGGTGTCAGCAGCGAGTTCACAGTTTCAAGGCGGCTGATATTATCAGGCGTTCTGGAATGACGCTTCAGGAAGGTGCCCCGCCAGTTCTTGTGCCCGCCATTCTTCCAAGAGACAGATGCAGACACTTTCGATGGGCGGGAACTCCTTTTGCAACAGCGGCCGCACGCCCTCCGCAAACTGATCCAGCGACAGATGGCCGAACCCAGTGGCCAGCGCCGCGAGGGCAACTCGGCGCGCGCCTAGCTTGGCTGCGTTTGTGAGCGCCTCGGTGACAATGGTTTGGATCACCGTCGGGCTGGATTCATACCAACCATCTATTGCGACTGCATGAAGAATGGCCAGATAAGGGGTCTGGGCGGCTCGTTGCACGAAGATTTCGCCTTGGTTCAGAAAGTGAGGGGTGCGGGCGCGAACGGCAGCCGCGAGCGGTTCCTGCAAAGCCGCGCCATAACGCGCCAGCAAGTCGGCTCCCACTCCGCCCGAAAGCGTGAGATGCGGGTTGGCCGAGCAGACGAGCACCTCTGCCGGCTCATCAAGCAGGCTTCCTGTTTTGATGTCCCACTTCATTCAGCGCGGATGGCACGTCCCTTTTTCCGGGTCCACGTCCTCCAGCCACAGGCGGGCCTTCTCATAGCTCTTGCGCTGGAGGTAGTGACGCAGGTCGTGCGGAGTGCTGGGCGGCAACTGCGCCGCGAGCGTGTCCAGCCGTTCGAAGATGGGCATTAAGGCGGGTGGCGGGTTTTCGGTGCGGCAGCGGGCCACGGCGGATTCGAGGTCGCGCAGGGTCTGGAGGATTTGTTGCTCCGTCTCGGTCATGGGGAAGGGATAGCGCGTGGAGCGGCGGAAGCCAAGTGAGTGTTCAGTAATCAGTATTCAGTATCCAGTGTTCAGTAGGCGTGGAAGCATTGTCTCGGACTGAATACTGGTTACTGAATACTGAACACTCCGCCTTGGAAACCCCGCCGTGTCCGACATACTCCACGCGTGCGACACGCAACAGAACCGCTCCCCGTCTCACTCGGCATTGAGGGCGGTGCGACGCGCACGGTCGCGTTGCTCGCGGGCGACGGCGGTCATCTGCTGAAGCGTTTCGAGACCGGGCCAGGAAATTTCAAGCTGCTTACGGAGGTGCAGTTGCTGCGTCGGCTGCGCGAGGTGCGGACGGCGTTCAAGGGGCTTCCCAAGCCGACTGCGGTCGCCATCGGGCTCGCAGGTGCGCGCGGCGAACCGGAGTGGCAACGCATCCGCGCAGCGGCGGGGAAGGTCTGGCCCGGTGTGCCGTGCCATGCGACGCATGATCTGGCGACGGCGCTGGCGGCAGTCCAAGGTCCAAGGTCCAAAGTCCGAAGTCCAAGGTCCAAAGTCGGGCGCGCTTATCCCCCCATCACCCATTATCCGTCACCCTTCACTCAAGTCCTAGTGCTCAGCGGCACCGGTTCGTGCTTTTTCGCACGTGGTGCAGATGGACGCACGGCTCGCTTCGGTGGCTGGGGGCACATTCTTGGCGACAAGGGCAGCGGCTACGAACTCGGCCTGCGCGCCTTGAAGGCGTGCGTGTTCTACCTCGACCGCGATGGGGAGTGGTCGCGGCTGGGGCAGCGCATTCTGCGTTCGCTCCTGCTCAACGAGCCGAACCAGCTCATTCCGTGGGCGCAGGCGGCGAGCAAGGGAGCGATCGCGGCGCTGGCGGAGGAGGTCTTCGCAGCGGCGGCGGAGCGCGATGCCATTGCGCAGGACATTCTCAAGGGCGCCGCCGCGAGCCTGGCCAAGGATGGCGTGAGCTGTGCAAAGAAGCTGGCGAAAGCCGGCGAGCCGGTGCAATTCGTCCTGGCCGGCAGCGTGCTGCTCAAGCAGCCGAAGTTCGCGCGCGCCGTGGCGAAGGATCTCAAAACGCGCTGGCCCGGCTGTGTCGTGACGCCGCTCAAGCGGGAGAGTGCGTGGGGGGCGGTGGAACTGGCGCGTAAGCTGGTAGGGCGAGACTCCGTCGAGCCGTCGAACGAGCGCAGCGAGGCGAGCGTCTCGGCTGGCAGTTCTGCCCGAGATGCTCGCTCCGCTCGCACCGCCTCCGGCGGTATCGAGGGCTCGACGGAGTCTCGCCCTACCGGGCTCTCCCCCACGGAGCAGCGCCATCCGCGCTCGATGGATTTGGACACGCTCCCGCTCGCTGACGCCATTGAGCTGATGCTCTCCGAGGATGAGCAGATCCCCGCTGCGATTCGTCGGGAAGCTCCGAAGATCGAGCGGGTCATTGGGAAGGTCGTCACTGCGTTCAAGGGCGGTGGACGGTTGTTCTACGTTGGTGCCGGCACGAGCGGACGGCTGGGCATTCTCGACGCGAGCGAGTGCCCGCCGACCTTTCGCGTCCCGCCGGAACTGGTGCAGGGCATCATTGCGGGCGGGCAGACGGCGGTGTTCCGTGCGGTGGAGGGTGCGGAGGATGACCGTGAAGCAGGTGCGCGCGCGGTCGCGTTTCGTGGGGTAGGCGAACGCGATGTGGTAGTGGGCATCGCGGCAAGCGGGCGCACGCCGTTTGTTCACGGCGCGTTGGCTGCGGCCCGGCAGCGCGGTGCGTTCACAGTCCTGCTGTGCTTTAATCCGGCGATGATCCGGCAGCGTGGCATTGCTAATGTGGTCATCGCACCCGAGATCGGACCCGAGGTGCTGACTGGCTCGACGCGTCTCAAGTCCGGCACGGCGACCAAACTGATTCTCAATCTCTTCACCACGCTGGCGATGGTTCGCACGGGCAAAGTGATCAGCAACTTGATGGTGGATTTGAACCCATCCAACGTGAAGCTGCGCGACCGTGCGGCGCGTATCCTGTGCGAGTTGACGGGTGCGGACTACGCCACTGCCAAGACAGCGCTGGAGCAGTCTGGATGGGTGGTGAAGGCGGCGTGGAAGCGGCTGAGCACGAGGGCGAGTAAAGTCTGAACCAGAGGGCAGGTCAGAAAAATGGGGTCAGAAAATGGAAGCAGTGGCAGAAGTGCGTCTCGTTTTCGGTGAAAGGAGCATCCGCACACCCGCCGGAGCGCGGCCCTCCGGGCCGTTTTGCGCATGCCTGCGTCATCCTGCGGTGCACGCCGTGCGCGCTCCGGCGCAAGTCACCCCTCCCCCAACCCTCTCCCCTCCTCCGAGGAAGGGAGAGGAAGCCGGAACGCGCCCTGATCACCAGTCATGCCACCGAGCATTATTCCGAATCGGTATTACTTCTGCAGCGTTAGATAAACCGCCCGGACCTCCATCACGCTCGCTCCGGGGATGTCCAGCGCACGCAGCGTGAGGGGGCCACGACCACTCTCTAGCCTGACGGTCCCAAGTTTCAATGGCCGGAACTCCTTCATCTGCGATTCTGCGGCAGGGCGTGGGATGGTGTCCTGGTTCGTGTAGAGCGGCGGGTTCCAGGCGGGCGCGACCTTGCCGGTGAGCTTGCTGCTGTTGAAGGCGAGTTCAATGGTCGAGCCAGCCTCCGGGGCGGCGTAGAGGATCGTTACGTCGTAATTGCCGGTGGTGTTCACCGCGATGTCCCAGGTGATGGAATCGTCCTTGGACTTCCAGTTCACGAAGTAGGAGGAGTTCGGTGCGCTGGCGCTGCGCCGGATCTCGCCATGAGGGACGCCATCGCGTGCGGGGAGCGGGGTGACCGGGAACTCCGCGTAGCCGACGGGATACGGGCGGTCATCCGGTGGCAGACCGCCGCCACCCTTGCCTTTGCCTTTCCCTTTCGCAGCTTCCGCAGGCGGAGCCGTCCGGCCCAGCACTTCCTTGCGCCACGCCACCACGGCTTCGCTCATCTTCGTGGCGACATCGGGCTTCTCTGTCGCGATGTTCTTCTGCTGGCCGGGATCGGCGACCATGTCGAAGAGCGCGCCGGTGTTGTCCAGCCGGTATTGCTGCGAACGGGCGCTGACGTTGCCGTTCTGGTTCGAGAAGATCAGACGGTCGGGCCAGATCATTCGTCGGACTCCGCTCTGAAACAGTGGGGACAGATCCAGACCATCGAGCGGTTTGTCACCCACACGCGGAATGCCCGCCATGGTCGCAAGCGTGGGCAGCAGGTCAATCGCCCCGGCGATCTCCCGCACCACTGTGCCGGGCTGGATGCCGCCACCGGGCCAGCGGAGGAAGAAGACGGAGCGCACGCCGCCCTCCTCGGTCGAGCCCTTGCGGCCCTTCATGCCGCCGTTCCAGCGCCACGAGTTCGGGCCGTTGTCGGAGAAGTAGATGACGATGGTGTTTTCGGCGAGCTTGAGGTCGGCCAGGCGCTTGAGCACGCGACCCACGTTCCAGTCGAGGTTTTCCACCATGGCAAGCGCGCAGCGGGTTTCATCAAGGCCTTCGGGGTCACCAGGCCGGGCGCGCAGCTTGATGGCATCGTCCTTGAAACGCTGCCAGTAGTCCTGTGGCACGGCCCAGGGCGAGTGCGGGGTGTTGAACGGCAGGTAGCAGAAGAACGGTTTCGCGCGATTGCGCTCCATGAAGTCCAGCGCGTGGTCGGTGAGATCGTCGGCGATGTAGCCCTTGCCGCGCACGAGCTGGCCATTGTGTTCCAAGGGTGGATTGAAGTATTCGCCCCAGTGGCCGGAGGTGAAGCCGTAGTATTCCTCGAACCCGCGCGCGTTCGGATGATACGGCCACTGGCTGCCATTGTGCCATTTGCCGAAGGCACCAGTCGCGTAGCCCGCAGCTTTGAAGGCATCGGCGATGGTCTTTTCGTCGAGGTTCAGCCGTTCCTGGCCGGTGGAAACGCCGCGCACGCCGCCACGCGGGTGATAGCGGCCGGTGAGAAACTCCGCACGCGTCGGGGCGCACACGGAGCACACATAGAAACGGTCGAGCACCGCGCCCTGGCGACCGATGGAGTCGATGTTCGGGGTCTTGAGGTTCGTGTTGCCATTGAACGAGTAGTCACCCCAGCCGGAATCGTCCGCGAGCAGGATGACGATGTTTGGTCGGGTCGCCGCGAACGCATGCGTGCAGAGCAAACAAACTGCGGCAAGCCAGGCAAGGCAAGTGGAGCGCATGGGTGAGAGCATACCGGGTGTCAGACGGCGCGGGAAGGCTGCGGGTTAGCGTGTGCGCATGGTTCCGGAGCGGCAGCTTGCGCTCGTGGCGTTTGGATAGCTGCGGCTCCTCTTGCAGGGGGCCCGATCCAGCATCCGCTTGAAACGGCACAACGCGAGCGGCATACTCTGGTCACATCCATGAAATCGCTCGTGCTGTTGCTGCTCCTCTGCGTGATCCTCCGCGCTGCTCCTGCTCCCGAGCCGCCCATTGACTGGACACGCGCCCAGCAGCTCCACCAGCGGGCGCAGCGCGGAGAGAAGCTTACACCGGAGGAGCAGGCGTATTACGAGCGCGCGAAGGCAGCGCGCGCCAAGGGCGGCCAGCCCTCCGGCGGCGCGCAGCCGAGGTGGACCGGACACCTCACCCCGCTCACGGAACTGGGTGCGACGAAATACAAGGGCGAGGACGGCGGGCTCTACGGCGGCGGGAAGAACGAACCGCCGCCGGCCCACCGGGACGCGGCCATGCGCGAAGCCGCCAGCATCCAGCCGCTCGACGCCGAGGGGAAGCCGGCCAAGGGCGGCAAGGTCGTGCTCCTCAGCGTTGGCATGTCGAACACGACCCAATCCTTCTCCCGCTTCAAGCAGCAGGCCGACAACGACCCGGCGAAATCACCACAGCTCGTGATCGTGGACGGGGCGCAGGGCGGGCAGACTGGCATGCGGTGGGCGGACCCGAAGACCCCGCTGTGGGCCGAGGTGGACAACCGTCTGCAACGCGCGGGCGTCTCGGCGAAGCAGGTGCAGGTCGTGTGGATGAAACAGGCCGAAGCGGGCCCGGCGAACCTCGGGGAGTTTCCCCGTCACGCGCTGGTGCTGAAGACCAATCTCGTCGCCAGCCTGCACAACTTGAAGGCGAAGTTTCCGAACCTGCGCATCGCCTACCTCTCCAGCCGCACTTACGGGGGGTATGCGACCACGCAGTTGAACCCGGAGCCGTTTGCGTTCGAGACCGCGTTCGCCCCGCGCTGGCTGATCCTGGACCAGATGGCCGGGAAGCCGGAGCTGAACTTTGATGCCGCACGCGGCCCGGTGAACTCACCGCTGCTGCTGTGGGGACCGTATCTCTGGGCCGATGGCGAGATGCCGCGGAAGGCCGACGGATTCTTCTACAAGCCGGAAGATTTTGGGAGCGATGGCACGCATCCGACGGGCTCTGGTCAGCAAAAAGTCGCCGAGCTGCTGCTGAAGTTCTTCAAGGCCGAGCCGACGGCGAAGTGGTTCCGGAGGGAGTAAGACCGAGGGAGGAAGTAACCCGATTGCATGTGGCTTGATCATCGGACACCCCTTCCCCTCACCCCGGCCCTCTCCCCCGAGGAGAGGGGGCAGTCAGCCAGCCACGGAGCAATTCAGGCGCGCGGATTCAACGGACGCAGCCGCCGTTACTCCCTCTCCCTTGGGGAGAGGGCCGGGGTGAGGGGGAAGCGCACGCACGAACGCCACGCCCGTTCTACGAGCCTATACCGGGAGTTGGCCTGAGCAGCGTGCTTAAGCCCGTTTCAACGTCCGAATGTCGCAGCCCCGTCAAGCTGTCGGGAATAAACCCGGCTGAAGCGGACTAAAGTTCGAGCTCCCCTACTTCAGCGCGGCCCAGACGCGGTGGACGTCATCGTGCTCGTCGAGTTCGTGGAGGAATTCGCCGACCTCGGTGCGCTGCGCGTCGGTGAGTTCGGGGAAGCTCTTCGGCACGTAGCCCATTTCGCTCGTCACCACGGACCAGCCGTTCTTCGCCAGCCACTGCGAGACAGCGTGGATGGCGGTGCGGTCAGTGATGAAGCGCGCGCCGGTCGCGCCCTCGGGGATGTCATCGTTTTGAGCGGCGGTGAGCGGCTCGACTTCGTTTGCCCCGGCCTCGATGGCGGCGGCTTCGATGTCCGTGCCGGCGGTGGGGTGGTGCGCCTCGACGAGGCCCACATGGTCGAAGAGGAACTTGTTGCTGCCGGTGGTGCCGAGCTGGCCCTTCTTGAAGAGCACACGGACCTCGGGCGCGGTGCGGTTCACATTGTCGGTCATCACCTCGACGATGACGGGCACCTTGTGCGGCGTGTAACCCTCGAAAACGATGTGATCCAGCACGAGCTTGTCCTCGCCGGTGCCGGAGCCTTTCTTGATGGCGCGCTCGATGACGTCGCGATTGACGCTCTCCTTGCGCGCCTTCTCACAGGCGGTGAAGAGCCGGGCGTTGGCGTCAGGGTCCGCCCCGCCGAGCTTGGCGGCGACCATGATTTCGCGGACGAGACGGCCGGTCGTCTTGCCCTTCTTCAGGTTGTTGACGAGGCGTTTGGCATGTAACCACTGGCGACCCATGCACAGAGAATAGTGGG
>CAZOCL010000024.1:0-34493 GCA_964578245.1 uncultured Klebsiella sp.
AACACGCCGGGTCGGAGACCGGCGCTCCGGAGAGCGGGCTGGCGAAAGGTCGTTTTTGAAATCGCACGTTGACGCATCGGAGGCGGCGAGTTATGCGCATACGCAATGATGCGAGCCGCCCCGTAATGACCGCCCCGCAACTCTCCGTCACCTTCTTCCTCCAGATGTTCGTGATCCTGGCCGTGTGCCGGGTGGTCGGGCTGCTGGCCAGGCGGGTGGGACAGCCGCAGGTGGTCGGGGAAATGGTGGCCGGGGTGCTGCTAGGGCCGTCCCTGTTCGGTCTGTTTGCGCCAGGGGTGCAGAAGGAACTGTTTCCGCCGGACTCGCTGAAGGTGCTCTTCGTGTGCGCGCAGCTCGGCATCGGCCTCTACATGTTCCTCGTAGGGGTGGAGTTCGACACGGCGCTGTTCCGCCATCGGGCCAAAAGCGCCGCTGCCGTGTCCCTGTCCGGCTTGCTGGTGCCGTTCGCACTGGGTGCACTGCTCGCGCCCTGGCTCATGCAGACGCCGGGGTTGTTCGGCGAAAAGGTGCGGGCCTATGAGGCCACGTTGTTTCTGGGCGCTGCCATCGCCATCACCGCCTTTCCGACGCTGGCGCGCATCATTCACGAGCGTGGACTGACGGGGACCACGCTGGGCACGCTGTCCCTGGCCGCCGGCGCGGCAGGCGACGCGGCGGCGTGGTGCGTGCTGGCGGTGGTGCTGGCCAGCTTCGGCGGTGGAACAGAGGTGGCGGTGAAGGCCATCGGGGGTGGCGTGCTTTACACCGTGCTCATTCTGACCGTCGGGCGAAGCCTGCTCCGGCGGCTGGGCACCGCCGTGGACCAAGTCGGGAAGCTGACGCCGCAGTTGCTGGCCGTGGTGATGATGCTGCTCATGCTCGGGGCGTGGGCGACGGATGCAGCGGGCATCCATGCGGTGTTCGGCGGCTTCCTGCTGGGGGTGGCGATGCCGCGCGGGCTGCTCACGCGTGAGTTGCAGCGCCAGCTGGAGCCGTTCACGGTGGTTTTCCTCGTGCCGATGTTCTTTGCCTATTCCGGCATCAACACGCGGCTGGACATGGTCAACAATCCGGAAATGCTCGGGCTTGCGGTCGTGGTGCTGGCGGCCTCGTGCCTGGGGAAGTTCGGCGCGTGCTGGGCGGCGGCGCGGCTGGCCGGGGAGGACAACCGCATGGCGCTGGCGGTGGGCGCGCTGATGAATGCGCGCGGCATGATGGAGCTCATCCTCCTCAACATCGGGCTGCAACGCGGCATCATCCAGCCGCCGCTCTTCTCGATCCTGGTGGTGATGGCGGTGGTCACGACGCTGATGACCTCGCCGGTGTTTGAACTGGTCTATGGCCGACGGGCGCGGGGGGAGGGGAAGCTTGGGAAAATCCTCAAGGACGAGTGACGGAGGCCGCCGGGCAGGCGTCGCCAAAGCCGGGTTCGACATTCGACATTCGACATCGGTCATTTCTTTGTCCCATGCTCCGCGCGGCCTGGCCGTATGAAAGTCGCGCTCGCGCAGCTCAACACCACCGTCGGCGACCTCGTGGGGAACGAGGCGAAAATCAACGCGGCCTATCAGCGCGGCGTGGCCGCCGGGGTGGAACTGGTCGTATGCCCGGAACTGACCACCACTGGATATCCGCCCCGCGACCTGCTGCTGAAGCCGCACTTCGTCATGCAGAATCTGGCGATGCTGGAGCGGCTGGCGGCGGCGACGGGCAAGGTCGGGTTGCTGGTGGGATTTGTCGGCCGGACCGTGGGGCGGCCGGGACGCGGGCTGACGAATTCAGTCGCCTTGCTGCAGCATGGGAAGATCGTCGAGGTGCGGACCAAGTCGCTGCTGCCGACCTACGATGTGTTCGACGAGGATCGCTACTTTGACCCGGCGGAGGAGAACCGCCCGTTTACCTTCAATGGCCAGCTTGTGGGCGTGACCGTTTGCGAGGACGTGTGGAATGACGAGGACTTCTGGCGGGACCGGCGCTACCGGCGCAACCCGGCGGCGGACCTGGCGCAGTCGGGCGTGAGCCTGCTGTTCAACGTGTCCGCCTCGCCGTGGCATCTCGGCAAGAACACCACGCGGCGGGAAATGCTGGCGAGCCTTGCCGCGAAAACACGCTGCCCGCTCCTCTACTGCAATCTGGCGGGCGGCAATGACGAACTGATCTTCGACGGCGCGAGCCTGGTGTTCGACCGGCAGGGACGCCTGGCGGCCCAAGGCGCTCTGTTTGCCGAGGATTTTCTGGTGGTGGACACGGAGAAGTTGAAACCCGGTGCGCCGCCGGTGGCAGGTGATGAGGAACTGGTTTATCGCGCGCTGGTGCTGGGGCTGCGGGATTACCTGCACAAGTGCGGCTTCAAATCTGCGTTGCTGGGTCTGAGCGGCGGCATTGACTCGGCGCTGACAGCCGTGCTCGCGGTGGATGCCTTGGGCGCGGAGAACGTGCGTGGCGTCTCGCTGCCGTCGCAATTCTCCTCACAAGGGAGCCTGGACGATGCGCGGATACTGGCCGAGAACTTGGGCATCCGCTACGACGTGATTCCGATTCAGCCGGCATTCGCCGCCGTCAAAGGCCAATTGCGCGAGGTCTTTGCGGGGCTGGCCGAAGACACGACGGAAGAAAACATCCAGGCCCGGCTGCGCGGCGTGGTGCTGATGGGGCTCTCGAATAAATTCGGCTCGTTGCTGCTTACCACGGGAAACAAAAGCGAGCTGGCAGTGGGGTATTGCACCCTTTACGGCGACATGTGCGGCGGACTGGCCGTGATCAGTGATGTGCCCAAGACGATGGTGTATCGGCTCTCGAACTGGGTGAACCGCCAGCGTGAAATCATCCCGGCAGCCTCCATCACCAAGCCGCCCAGCGCCGAACTGCGGCCGAACCAGACGGACCAGGACTCGCTGCCGCCCTACGAAGTGCTCGACGCCATCCTGGAAGAATACGTGGTCAAGAGCCGTCCGGCGGCGGAGATCATTGCGGCCGGGTTCGACGCGGCCGCGGTGCAGCGGGTGGTGAAGCTGATTGACGGCACGGAATACAAGCGGCGGCAGGCGGCCCCGGGGCTGAAGGTGACCACCAAGGCGTTTGGGGTGGGGCGGCGCGTGCCCATCGCGCAGCGATGGCGGGAGACGGGTTGAACCCGGTTCCGCCGGGTGGGTTGGAATATTTGCAACTTGTTTAACTAAAGCAGCTTAGGAATTTAATTGCCTGGCAGCATTCGACTGCACCCAGGCAAAAAGAAACGGCCAGCGTTGCCGCTGGCCGTTCGTGAGTAGATGGAGGGAAGAATTACTTCTTCGGCTCTTCGTTAGTGCCCTTGCACTTCTCGCAGTTCTTCTTGTTCTTGGCGGCTTCCACGCAGCAGGCGTGGTCGCAGGTCTTGCCATCCTTGGCGGCCTTGGCGCAGCAGCCTGCGACCTTGCCCGGAGGATGATCAGCCTTCTTCTCAGCCGCGATGGCGAGGCTGGCGGAGAGGGCCACGGCAAACGCCACAGCAGCGAGCACTTTGACGAACTTCATAGGTTGTCCTTTCTTACCGACTTTTTGTTCAACTGTTAATCTTACTACACCGACAACCGTCGCAGGCACCGTGCTAGCAACGCGTCGGCAGTGGTATAGACGCGGAAATGGTTGTCATATTCGGGGCGCAGTGTCCATGGGGAAATGTGCGGCCTGGACCGGGCCCTTCCCGGTGGCCTTTCGCGCGCTCTGCCACCGGCCTGAAGTCTGCTCACGAAATGGCGGAGAGAATTCCCCAAGCCGCTCAATTTGGATTCGGGGTGATGTCCGCAATCCACCGTGCAACGCGCGAGCGGATTCGTCCGGCTCACTTCTCAATTACGCGGTAGAAGCGGCGAGGCCCGACGGTTCATCCGAGGAACATGCCGATGGTGGCTGTCATGACGTCGATCGACTG
Source organism: uncultured Klebsiella sp. (assembly GCA_964578245.1). Lineage (GTDB taxonomy): Bacteria > Verrucomicrobiota > Verrucomicrobiia > Limisphaerales > SXTU01 > SXTU01. Next base: position 3,911 of record CAZOCL010000024.1, read on the forward strand.
CGACCAAGCCGCGCATCGGAAAAGCGCTGACTGGTCTCCGAGTTAACAAGGAGGTGGACTGGCGGTAAGAGCGCTTATCTGGCATCACCAATCGCGCTCACATCCTTCAGCCGGATGCGGCCCTTCACGGGTTCCATCCGCGTGAGGTTGAGGGACTGGCGATGGGTCTCCACGTAGAGGCCCACGAGCTTGAGCGGGTAATCGAGCTTGCCGTCGATATTGCCTTGCCATTGCCGCTGGCCGGAACCCGGTTCGATGTGCTTGGCGGGGGAGTCGCTGGTGAGCGGGAAGGTGAGGAAGCACCAGCCGTCGAAGTCGATGGCGGACTGGTTCCCCCAGTCGCCGCCATCCACATCGTTGCAGGAGCGCCAGCGTTCGCCCTTGGCGTCCTCGAGTTCCCAGAAGATGCGGCCCCAACTGCTGTCTCCCTTGACCCAGACGCCCACCGTGTGCGGATGGCCGGCAATGGGAAGTGGCTGCTGCAGCCGCAGCGCCGTGTATTCGCCGACGACGCTGGGGACCTCGCCTTGCGGCTGAAGTTCCAGTTCGAGACAAGCGCCCTTCTCGGCGTCATTCACCTGACGCAATGCAAACTGGCCCGGCCGCCGCAGCGGGGTGACAGGCAACGCGGTGGATGCAAGCTGCCACTGGGAAACCTCGGCCATGGGGCTGATGACTTGCGTGCCCGCCGGCGGCTGGTGCTGGGGGAAACTGCGTCGGCCAGCAGTGACGCGCGTCATGGCCGCCGGACTCACGAGGTAGCTGACGGCAGGGCTCGCGGTCACTGTGAGACGCTGACCTTTGGTAGCGCGCGGCTGGCCGTAGAAACCGACCTGGGTCGCGGCGGCGCCGGGGGGAAACTCGACTTCCAACTCACACTGTCCGCGCGGCGTCCACAGCGCGTAGATGCGCTCGCCGCCCCGCTCGAACTCCAGCACATGGGCACTGGCCGAGCCGGTGGGCAGTTGTCGCACCAGCTTCGCGCTGTCCAGGACCTTGGTCAGTGTGGCCATGGCCACGTAGGCCGGTTTGGGATAGTGCAGCGGGTGGCGCTGACAGAGGCCGGAAGCGCCCCAGAGCGTGTCGTAGTAAGAGTTGCCGACGTCTTCGATCACCGCGGGCGAGACGGTGGGGAACCGGTTAGCTAAACCGATCAGCACGTCGCGGGAATACCACTCGGCCAGCCGCTGCGGTCCCAGATCCCGCTCGGCGCGGCAGGTGAACTCATAGCAGCCGGCCAGCGGAATCTCGTAGCCAAACTTCCGCGCGGTCTCCCCCAGTAGCCAGATGCCCGCCGTGGTGTGCGGTGAAAGCTTCTCTGGCGAAATGGTCTGCCCGGTCGTCTCGCTGCCGAGGTAGTCGATCAATTCTCGCGGGAAGCCACGGCGCAGCAGCACCGCGACCACGCCCGAAGAACCGCCGGAATTGCCCGCCATGATCTTGAGCTGGGGAAACTTTGCCCGGATGAATTTCGCCGCCTTTAATCCGAGTTCGTAGAGCTGATCCTCACGCTCGCCCAAGGCGGCGTCTTTCGGCACATACTTCACGCCATAGAGTTCCGGGGGATACCCGCCGGGGTCGTAGCTCTCGTGGAACAGGTCAATGTATTGGCAGTGGGGAAAGCGTTTCAGCAGGTCGCCGATGATTTTCTCGGCCCGGATTTCCGCTGCAGGCCAGTCCTTGAGATCTGCGAGCCGGAATGGCCAGTTGATTTGGTTGAGCGAGATCTGCCACGGGGCCAGTTCCGCCTCGCCGTCCTTCGTCCAGCCCATCGTCGTGCGGCGGAACCCTGCCTTGAGCAGCATGGGGCCGGCCACGTTGGTGTCCTTCGTGGTGTAGTGCACGCCATTGAACCACCAGGTGCCAAAGGGCGACTCATACCCGGCCTTGCGGGTGTCCTTGCCCAGCAGGGCAAAGGCGGCGCTGTGCTCCAGCAGCAGTTGGCCAGCTTGGTCTGCCAGCGTCACGCGCAGGCCATACCAGCCGACTTCGGGCATGGTGAGCGGGAGGGTGATGTCCGCTTCACTGCCAGCTTTGTGCAGCACGACGGCCCGTTGGTTCTGGGCAAGGATTCCGCCGGCGATGTCGGTGATCTCCCAGCGCAGGGAGTAGCGACCCGCGGTTACCGCCCGCAGCGAGAACGTCGTCTCAGGCCGTTCATCGTTGTGAAAGATGTTGCCCGGCTGCGCCTGCTTGAGCCGGACCTCGACTGGCGACTGCTCCAAGGTCACGCCAAACACATGCACCGCACTGGTCGATGTCGGCACTGGCTTGCGTCGTCGGTCCCGCTGCACTTCCAGCCCGCCACACTTGCCCAGAAACTCGAAGTCGAGATAAGGGCCGATCTTCATCGCGGCGTAGGTATCTTGGGTGTCCGCGATGAGGTCCAGAATGTCGCCGGTCTTCAAATCCACCCGCACGAGATACAGCGGCGTGGTGGTGGGTTTTCGGTTCGCTGAGGCGTAGGTCACATTGCCCACCGCCTGGATGCCCGCGCCTGGCGGTTCCCCACCGCGCGGCAGCGTGAGGGTGGTGTCCGCCATCGCGCCGCCTCGCCCCGAGATGCCAAAGCGCGTCAGGCGCGTGGTCAGCACGGGGTCCTTGCCCGGATCCGCCTCCACCGCGCACAAGACCCACGCGCGGTGATAGAACGCCGGTGGCACCGAGAAGTGCAGCGACTCGGGCATCGCATCCAACGAGGTGCGCGACGTGTTCTCGTCCGTCTCCAGCGCCCGCGATCCCTGCATCTCCTTGGCCCGGCCCACATCGGCATTGCCGCGACCGTCCACCACGATCATGGGCACGTTGCTGACCTGCTGTCGGCCCGGAGCCAGCGAAACTTTCGCCGCCTCCAGCACTCCGGGCCGGCCGATATGCCGCACGTCAAGGGTCAGGAACCGGCCGTCCTCCGCGCGGGTGCGCGCGATTGCCCCGCGCACCGTGCCACCGGCTTCCAATTGCAGACTCATTTCCGCCAGCCGGCTCGCGTTCGTCACGCGCCCGCAGTAGCGACCTTCGAGCCACAACTCCGCCCCGGCAGGATCCGCCCGCACTTCCAACGGCACCCAATGTTGCGACGCGGCGGGCAGCGTCTCCCACGCCTGCGCCAATCCTGCACGCTGAACTTCTGTGTAACGGGCGAGATTCGGTCGGCTGTGCAGATGGAACCTCAGGCCTGAGCCTTGAAACTCGATGAGCCCGTCCGGCAGCGGGACCTGCTCCGGGACTTTCTTGCCGTCCTTGTCCACCGTGCGCGTCAGCACATCGGGCTTCACCGTGCCGCGCAGGAGGTTCGTCTGGCCATTGGTGAACTTGAGCAGCACACCCACCTTCCCCGCCGGACCCACTTGAAACTCCGCCCCCAGAGTGTTGGCCTCACCCAGCTTGAGCACGTGTTCCTGTCGGCCGGGATCAGCCGCCGCTTGGGCCAGCCGGGCTGAAACCGTGGTCAGCAACAGCAGGCAGGCGATGGCGAGAGCGCGATGTGACGCCCACCGAGCTGCGAGGGGGCTGGCGGCCAGGACGTGGGAGTGGAGGGGGAGTGCTGAGTTCATGCGGTGCGTCGGAAAATGTGGACGCACCAGACAGCAAAGTCGATCAAGGGCGCGTGGGGCCATCAGTTTGCCGCCAGACACTCGGTGGAAATAGGCTGCCCCTTATTTCTGAAAAGCAGGGTTGGAAGAAATAGCGCGGTGGCCCAACTCACGGCACTCCCTTATGTCAGAGCCGCGTGTTGCCGCAAGGGACTACAGGTAGAGAATTGGAGCGAGCGAAGGGATTCGAACCCTCGACATTCACCTTGGCAAGGTGACGCTCTACCAGACTGAGCTACGCTCGCTTCCGTCGGAAAGCAGGGCAGAGATTAGGCAACGGCGGTTCCAATGCAAGCGGAGATTTGCGCTATTTCACCAGCCGCTGGAAATGGGCGTAAAAGCGCCGGTCTACCTCCGTGTTGCAAGCGGCTCCGCTTGACCGCCGGCAGGGCAGGGCAGGGGCCCGCCGCTGCGCCTACGGGGAATCCCGGCTTGTGTTGGCGCGGCCATTCCCTGACGCTTGGCCGCCCAGAGAAGCATGAGCCAGCGCGCCTTAGTCATCGTGCCCACCTACAACGAGCGGGAGAACCTACCTCCGCTCGCCGAGCACATTCTCAAGCTCCCCGTCCCAGTGGACTTGCTTGTGGTGGATGACAATTCCCCCGATGGCACCGGAAAGCTGGCCGACGAACTGGCGGCCAGGAATCCGTCCATCCACGTCCTGCACCGCGCGGAGAAGAACGGCCTGGGGCGCGCCTACATCGCCGGGTTCAAGTGGGCGCTGGCCCGCGACTACGAGTTCATCATGGAGATGGACGGCGATTTTTCGCACAACCCGGATGACATCCCCAAGTTCCTCACGGCGGCGCATTCGGCGGACCTGGTCATCGGCTCGCGCTACTGCAATGGCATCCGCGTGATCAACTGGCCGCTCAACCGCCTCGTGCTTTCGCTCGGCGCGGCGAAGTATGTGCAGATCATCACCGGCCTGCCGCTGAGCGACCCCACCGGCGGCTTCAAATGCTTCCGCCGCGCGACGCTGCAATCGCTGGACCTCGATGCCGTGCGGTCCAACGGCTACAGCTTCCAGATCGAGATGTCGCACAAGATCTGGCGGCAGGGCCTGCACATCGCCGAGGTGCCGATCATCTTCACGGACCGCTTCCAGGGGAACTCGAAGATGTCCAAAGGCATCGTGAAGGAAGCGCTCTTCATGGTGTGGCGGCTGTGGTTTCAGAATGGGCTGAGAAGGTCGCCCCGCCGCCGTGCGGTGCCGCATAATTGAGGACGATGCAACATGGCTCGGCTCCGGACATGGGTTTTCCTGCTGAGTCTGCTGGCCCAGTCGGAAGCTGTCCACGGCTCTGATCAAGTCAGCTCGTGTATCGGCTACATGAAACAGATCGACGGTGCCGTGCAGCAGTGGGCCTTGGCACAAAAGAAGGCAGCGACCGACACTTACTCACTGACCGACACCACGCTGCTGGCCTACCTCAAAGGGTCAGAACTACCAGCGTGCCCTGGAGGTGGACACTACATTGCTTCATCCAACGTGAGCGGTGAGCCGTCCTGCTCGGTTCACGGCACCATCGAACAGGCCGGACTGGCGCTCAAACAGCAGCGAGCAGCCGTCCGTCGAGAGGGCCAGATGAAAATCCTGCCGTGGGATGCCGCCGCAACTTGCGTGGCCTGCGTGTTGATGTGGCTGTTATCAGCAAAAGGCGGCTTGTCCGAGCGAGGCAGGCGTGCGCTGGCCGTTTGTGTTCCATCCGTTTCGTTGGCGCTAGCCGTGACCTTCATCTGGCTCATGCACAAGGGAACCTATTACTGGCCGGGCCCGATTGGACAGCCACCCGGAATCCTGCTCACGTTCTCAGGTGGAATTGGCATTTGGCTGGCCATGAAGGAGCGCGGTGGATTGAAGGCTTACGGTGTTGCAACGTGCTTGCTGTTGCCGATTGGCCTGTTGCTTTGCTTCATGTGGGCTGACTCGCGCTAGAACCGTTCGAGGCTAACGCCGCTCAATGTGGCTTGCCGCCGACGAATTCCGCTGCCACAAGACTCCCGCATGTTGCGCCGCGCCTTTCTCCTCCTCGCCCTGCTGGCCTCGCTCCTCCCCGCCTTCGCCGCCGAGATGCCCGCCAGGGACCGCATCGTCGTGCTGGTGACGATTGACGGCTTCCCGTCGTGGATCTGGGACGATCCCGCGTTGCCGATGCCTTTCCTGCAAAAGCTCGCGCGCGAGGGGGCGGTGGCTCAGACGATGAAGATCGCCAACCCGACCATCACCTGGCCGAACCACACCACGCTGGTCACCGGCGTCACGCCTGCGCGGCACGGCGTGCTCTTCAACGGCATGATGGTGCGCCAGGGGCCGGACGCACCGCTGAAGCTCGAGCCGTGGAAGGACAAGAGCGAACTCATCCGCGTGCCGACGGTATATGACCTCGCGTTCAAGGCCGGCCTCAAGACCGCGCATGTGGACTGGGTGCCCACGACCAACGCCGGGACATTCCACTTCGAGTTCGGCGAGCGGCCCAACGCGGTGAACCCCATCGAGCGCGAGATGCTCGCGAGCGGCCAGATCACGGCCAACGAGTTGAAGGAATTCAATCTGCGCAACCCGCCCTGGCGCGACGTGTTTTGGACCCGTGCGGCCGTCCACATTGTGAAGGAGCACAAGCCGAACCTGCTGCTCTTTCATCTGCTGAACACCGACGCGATCAATCACAAGTTCGGTCCCGGCAACCACGCGAGCCTCTCGGCCTTCGCCTTTGCGGACACCTGCCTGCGCGAGGTGTTCGACGCGGTGCGGGCGGCGGGGTTTGCGGACAAGGCCACGTTTGTCATCACCGCGGACCATGGGTTCAAGAACGCCAAGCGCATCATCAGGCCGAACGTGGCGCTCAAGCAGGCCGGCGTGCTTCGCGTGCAAGGCCCGGCCATCACCACGTGCGAGGCGGTCGCGAACACGCTCGGTGGCTCAGCGATGATCTACGTGCCGGACAAGACGAAACGCGCGGCGCTGCTGCCGAAGGTGAAGGAGTTGCTCGGGAAGATCGAAGGCGTCGAGCACATCTACGAGCCGTCCGAATTCGCGTCCCTCGGGCTGCCCACGCCGGAGCAGAACGACCAGATGGGCGATCTGTTTGTGGTGGCGAAGGACGGCTACGCCTTCACGCACTACCCGACCGGCGAGGCCGTGGTGACCGAGGTGACCCCGGAGGTTTATCCCGGGCACCATGGCTATCTGGCCAGCGACCCGCAGCTCAACGGCATGTTCGTCGCCTGGGGCCATGGCGTGAAGCGGGGCGCAAAGCTTGGGGAGATCCGCAACGTGGACGTGGCCCCGACGGTCGCCGCGCTGCTGGGCTTGAAACTCGAGAATGTGGACGGTCGCGTGCTCACCGAGGCGCTCACGGAGCGGCGCTAGGCTGGCGGCGCGCGGCATTTATGCCGCTTCAACGGGCAGCGCACCTGGGTGTTCTCTCGCCAGAGTGCGTTCGAATGCTGAAGCGGCATAAATGCCGCGCGCCGGTGCTGGATTCAAGTTGAACCCGGTTCGTCCCGCCCGGTATCGTTGGCCAGTTCCATAGCCGCCTTGAACGATGAAATTGCTCGCCCTCGCCGTTGTCATGCTTGCCACCGCCGCCTCGCTGCTCGCGCAACCGAAGGAGGCCTTTCCGCTGTGGGCCAAGGACACGCCCGGTGCGCTCGGGACTGACCCGGTGAAGGACATTCCCACCCTTACGCCGTTTTTCCCGGCAGCCGACAAGGCCACGGGTGCCGCGGTGGTGATCTGCCCGGGGGGTGGTTACGGCGGGCTGGCGGCGCATGAAGGCCGCGACTACGCGCTGTGGCTGAATGCGCACGGCATCGCGGGATTTGTGCTGAAATATCGTCTCGGGTCGGCCGGTTACCGCCACCCGGTGATGATGAACGACGTGAACCGGGCGGTGCGCTATGTCCGCGCAAACGCGGGCGAGTGGAAGCTGGACCCGAAGCGCATCGGCGTGATGGGCAGCAGTGCCGGCGGGCACCTGGCCTCGACGGCGGTGACGCATTTCGACGCGGGCCAGCCCGATGCCGCTGATCCCATTGAGCGCGCGAGCAGCCGGCCGGATCTGGGAATCCTCTGCTACCCGGTCATCACCATGGGGTTGCACACCCACAACGGCTCGAAAAACAACCTGCTCGGCAAGGAACCGTCCGAGGAACTGGTGAAGCTCATGTCCAGCGAACTGCAGGTGACCAAGAACACGCCGCCGTGTTTTGTGTGGCACACTTGGGAGGACAAGGGCGTGAAAATCGAGAACGCGCTGGAATTTGCGGCCGCGTTGCAGCGCAATAACGTGCCGTTTGACCTGCATGTCTATCAAAAGGGCGGCCATGGGATGGGCCTCGGAGTGAAGGCCTGGGATCCGGAGAAGACCCCAGTGACGGCGCTGCACCCGTGGACGCAAGATCTGGCCGTGTGGCTCAAGGTCCAGGGCTTTGGGAAGTGACCCCGGGCCGGATTCAGGCAAACCCCTAGATGATTTTCAGTTTGAAAGCGGCCCGAACCCGGCAGACTATGCGCGCACGTTGTCGGAAGCGCCGGTTGGACTGTTGCTCCGCCACCTCAATTGACCCATGCCGAAAATCCTAATCGTTGACGACGACGCGCAGCTTCGTTCGACCATCCAGATGGTGTTGAAGCTGAAGGGCTACGAGGTGATTGACGCCGACAATGGCACCTCCGCGCTGAAGCTCGCGCGCGCCGCGCTGCCCGACCTCATCATCAGCGACATCAACATGCCGCAGGCGGACGGCTTCACCGCGCTGTCCGATCTCCGCAAGGACCCCACCACTGCCGCCATTCCGCTCATTCTGATGACGGGTGAGACGGACGGGGCCGGGATGCGCAAAGGGATGGAACTCGGCGCGGATGATTTCCTCTCCAAGCCGTTCGCCATGAACGCGCTGCTCAAGGCGGTCGAGGCCCGCCTCAAGAAGCAGGACGTGGTCAAGCAGTCGGCCGAGAAGAAGCTCGCCGAGCTGCGCGCCAACCTGAGCCTGATGCTGCCGCACGAGCTGAACACGCCGCTGGTGGGCATCCTTGGCTACGGCGAGATCATCAGCACCTGCGCTGATTCGCTCCAGCCCACGGAACTGGCGGAAATGGGCAAGAACATCCTCGAGTCCGGCCAGCGGCTCCAGCGGTTGATCCAGAACTTCCTGATTTACTCGCAGCTCGAACTCCTGCGCGCCGATGACAAGGAAATTTCCGCCATGCGCGCCAAACGCGTGGCCGATGTGAACGAGCCGCTCACGCTGGTGGCTCACACCAAGGCCCAGGCGGCGGGCCGGCTGAATGACCTGCGCACCGACATCTGCCGGGGCGGGGTTTGCTGCGCCGAGGATCTCCTGAGCAAGATCGTCGAGGAAGTGCTCGGCAACGCCTTCAAGTTCTCCAAGCCCGGCACGCCGGTGAAGTTCAGTGCCGCCCCTGAAGGCAAGGTGCTCAAGATTGTCGTCTCCGACCAGGGCCGCGGCATGAAGCCCGAATACATCAACAGCATCGCTGCCTACGTGCAGTTTGACCGCCGTCAGCACGAACAGCAGGGCAGCGGCCTGGGCCTGGTTATTGCCAAGCGCCTGATCGAGTTGCATGGGGGGACGCTCCTGATCGAAAGCACTGAGGGGGTCGGCACCGTCGTCACCGTCCGGTTGCCCGTGCCCGCCTGAACCGCGCGTTCCCCTCATTCGCATGTCCGCGGGCAAGAAAATCCTCATCGTCGAAGACGACCCGATCATTGCGGACCTCTATCAGCGGAAGTTTGTCGCCGAGCAGTTCATCGTCGAGCTGGCCGGGGATGGCAGCACTGCGATGGAGTCGCTCAAGTCGCATCGCCCAGATGTCGTGCTGCTGGACCTCCAGCTCCCGCAGGTCAACGGTATCGAGGTGCTGAAATTTGTCCGTGCCACACCGGAACTGCAGACCCTGCCGGTGGTGGTGTTCACCAACGCCTACTTGGGCAACATGGTGCAGTCGGCCTGGAAGGCCGGTGCGAACAAGTGCCTCACCAAGGCCATCTGCACGCCTCGTCAGGTGGTGGACGTGGTCCGTTACACGCTCGCAGAGGCCGAGGCGAAGGCTTCCGCCGCCCCTAACGAGCCGGTCCCTTCGCCCGCGCCGGAGCCGGTGGTGGAGCCGGTCGCTGCTCCCCCGCTGGTTCTTACGACCGCCGAGTCGGAACGCGATGAGGTTTTCCAGGGTGAAGTCCGCCGGCAGTTCCTCCAGTCCTCGCCGCAGATGCTCGTGGATGTGCGCCAGCGCCTGCAGGCCGTCGTCAAGAGCGAGGCCGATGTCGCCTACCTGCGGTGGCTCGAGGAGCGGGCGCAGTTGCTCCGCGAAATGTATCGCACGCTGCACTCGCTCACGGGCAAGGCGGGCCTGGCCGGATTCAAGCAGGTTGCCCAGCTTTCCAGCGCGCTCGAGGCCTTTCTGCGTGAACTGCACGAGGCCCCGCAGAACGCCAACTCTTCCTCGCTGCGCACCTTCGCCCACGCGATGGACTTCCTCGCGCGTCTGCTGGAGGTGGAGAGCCAGACTGAGCACGATGCCAGCCTCACTCCGCTGGCGCTTATCGTGGATGACGAAGTGTTCTCGCGCCGATCGATCATCTCCGGCTTGGAGAAGGCGGGCATCGCCTACGTGAGCCTGGACAACCCCATCGAGGCGCTGGAGATGCTGCAGCGCCAGCGCTTCGACCTCGTTTTTCTGGACATCGACATGCCGGAGATGGACGGCTTCACCTTGTGCCAGAAGCTGCGGCAACTGCCCGACTACGCGCGCACGCCCGTCGTGTTCGTCACCGGGCTGAATGACTTTCAAATGCGGGCGCGGTCGTCGCTGGCCGGCGGCAGTGACATCATCGCCAAGCCGTTTTTGCCCATCGAACTGGCGGTGAAATCGCTCACGCACATGTATAAGGCCCGGCTGCTGCCGGCCGACCGGGGCGTGGCCGCGCCGGTGTAAACCCCTCCGCAGCCTTGCCAACCTTGCCCCGCCGACGGAGACTGATGCCTAATAGAACAACGGGTTAGACCGATGAAAAAAGTCCTCATCGTCGAAGACGACGCGATTATTGCCAACATCTACCAGCGCAAGCTGCAGATGGACGGCTTCCAGGTCCAGCACGCCGCCGATGGCGAACTGGCGATGGAGATGATCAAGAGCAACCTGCCTACCATCGTCCTGCTCGACCTCCAGCTTCCGAAGGCCAACGGCATCGAAGTCCTGAAATTCATCCGCAGCCGCGAGGAGTCCAAGACCCTGCCGGTGGTCGTCTTTACCAATTCCTATCTCGGCACGCTCGTTCAGTCGGCCTGGAAGGCTGGCGCGAACAAATGCCTCACGAAGGCCATCTGCACGCCCAAGCAGGTGTCCGACGTGCTCAAGGCCACGCTCGCAGGTGAGGATTCCGCGGGTGGTCCGCCGCCCGAGTCTGCCGGTCCGATTCGCCTGGGCACGGCGGAGGCCGCCGCCCCGTCGGGAGCCGGTGCGCCTGCGGCCGGGGACGGTCCCATCAAGATGGCACCACTGGCATCCGCTCCGGCCAAGGCCGAGGAGACCCCGCTGCTTTCCGGCCTGCTGAAGATGACTTCGCAGCCCAAGCCCGCACCGGCCCGTGCGCCTCAAGTGCCCAAGTCGATGGCCCCCGTCGCGAAGGCACCCCCGGCCGACATCCCGCTCAAGCTGGCGGGGGATTCCGCGCCCATTGCGATGCCCATGCCGGTCGAGCCGCCCAAGTCCGGTGGCAGTGGAGCCATCCCGATGCCCGGGGCCATCAAGATGGAGGGCTTTGGCTTTCCCAGTGCCAACGCGCCCAAATCCGCCACGCCATCAGCGGAGGATTACGTTGCCCCGAGCGAAAACACGCTGCTCGAAGTGGAGCAGAACTTTCAGCACGAGCTACGGCGCGGCTTCGCGGAAAACCTGCCGCAGTTCATCGGCTACCTGCGCCAGCGGTTGCAGGCCTTCGTCAAGAACGAGAGCGACACCAGCAACCTCCGCTGGATGGAGGAGCGCAGCGCGATCCTCTTCGACATGTATCGGAAGACGCATTCGCTCACCAGCGGTGCTGGCGTGGCCGGCTGTGGCGTCATCGCCCGCATCTCCTCCGCGTTCGAGGCGCTGCTCACCGAGCTTTACGAGAATCCCAAGAGCATCAATCCCTCGACCACGCGCACCCTGGCGCACACGGTGGATTTCCTGGCCCACCTGGCGAACGACGTGGATGCCGCCGAGAACATCAAGCTGGGCAGCGCGAGCGTGCTGGTGGTGGACGACGAGGCGCTCTCCCGCAAGGCCGTCATGCGCGGTCTGGAGAAGGCCGAACTCAAGGCCTCGGACGTGGCCGATCCCGGTGCGGCGTTTGAGCTGTGCAAGAAGCAGACCTTCGACCTCATCTTCCTGGACATCGACATGCCGGGGATGAACGGCTACGACCTCTGCAAGCAGATCCGCCTGCAACCGCAGCACACCAAGACGCCCGTCGTCTTCGTGACCGGTCTGACGGATTTTGCCAGCCGGGCCAAGTCCACGATCAGCGGTGGCAACGACTTGATCGGCAAGCCCTTCCTCATCATCGAGCTGGCCGTGAAGGCCCTGACGTTCCTGATGAAGGCGCAGTTCAAGCCCGCTCCGCGCCCCGCCTGAGGCGCGCGGCCTTCAGGCCGCTTCACCGTCCGAAAACGAACCGCGTTCGAGCTTTGGGGAGGGTATGCCAGCTTTGAGAATGGCTTGGCAAAATGCAGCGTGCTGAACTGCGTGACCGCTCTCCCTCACGGCCCTCTCCCGCTGGGAGAGGGAGAATCTACGGCAGCAACGTGTCCGAAAGCTGCACCTCTGCAAACCGAAGCTGGCTAGGTGTCCCCCTCTCCTAGCGGGAGAGGGCCGGGGTGAGGGAGAGCGCGGTCGATGGTCCACATTGGGGAGTTGGCCGGAGCTTTCCACCAATTGGGATTAGCCGCCTGCAGCGGCCTGAATCCTGCGCCAGTTCCTCCAGCGCGGCCCTGACGAGGGCACCGCGCACGGCCTTCGTTTCGTCCGGCTGCTTCAACCACGGCAGCCGCACGAGGCGGACGCCAGGCAGCCATTCCAGCAGCAAGGCCGCATTGGACCGCGCCGCCTTGTCCTTTCGCGGCGTATCCACGAGCACGATCGTGGCCTCAGGTCGCGCTGGTTTCGGCAGCGCTTCCCAGACCAGCCGCGCCTGATTCACCGCCCCCAGCCGGTTCGGCACCACGAGGATCGGAATGGCACGCAGGGCAGTGATCAAATCCCGCGTGTCAAATCCCTCGCCCAGCGGGCTGAGCATGCCCCCCGCGCCTTCCACGATCACGAGTTCAAAGCGTGTCCTGCTGCGCACTAGAGCCACGACCTGTTCAAGCTTCACCGTGGTCCCGGCCCGTCTCGCCGCGAGCACCGGCGCAAGTGCCGCGCGGAAATGCCACGGGTTGACCTCGTCCAAAGTGAGCACCCCGTCATTCGCCGCGTGCAGCGCCACGGCATCCTCACGCCCGCCGGAGCACAGCGGCTTCAGCGCCACCGCACTGACCCCGCAGGCACGCAGGTGCCGCGTCAGCAACGCCGTCAGCACGGTCTTGCCCACGCCCGTGTCCGTGCCAGTCACGACTATTGCTTGTCCAGGCTTGGCCTTCATCCCCATCCGTGTGAATCCGTGTCCATCCGTGGTTGAACTCCGTTTCAAAACTTCGCCTTGATGCCGCGAATCGCCGTCCCGACCACGGGCACATGCTCGAATACACCGGCCGTGGCGTCCCAGAAATCCTGGTGCAGCACCACGCGCCCTTGCGCATCAAAGCGCATCATCGTGATGCCGATGGTGCGGATGGTTTCGCCTTTGCGGAGCTGTTTCAGCCGCGTGTCCATCACCCAGCGGAAGTAATAGTTGCCGTTGGATTCAGCCACATCCTCGAACTGCACTGTCACGCTGTCCGCATTCCGCACCGTGGCGAGGAAGTAGTCTTCGATGGTGGCCGCGCCATTCAGAGACTTGAGCGTGTCGTTCAGGTAAGCCTCGGGCGCATAGACCTGACGCGTCTGCTGGCGCACGGAAGCCTCGGTCATCACGGCGAAGAAGTCCTTCACGCGCTGGACGGCGGCACGCTCGGCGTCGCTCCCTTTGATCACGCCCAGTGTGTTGGTCCGGGAGGCCATCGCATCATGGAAGGGGCGGGCGGTGTCCAGCACCACCGGCGTGGTCCGGCACGCGGCGAGCAGCAGGGGAAGCAGAAGCAGAAATCCGAATCGCATGCCCGGACGCTAAGCCAAACCCTGCCACAGGCAAGGGCGCACTGCCCGAATGCCGAGCCGGCGCGGACGCCCGCGCTACGTAGCGCCGGCCTCCGGCCGGCCGTATCGCAAGCGTCCCGCTTGCCCGGGTCGCACGAACTGTCGGCCCGGCGCGAACGCGTCTTACAGCCAAGTCCCCGTGAACCGCGCTTGCATTCGGAACGCAGTCGCAGAAAACTGCGGCTCATGAATCAGCCTTCCGCTTCCTCTCGCCGGGATTTCGTCGCGCTGGGTGCGCTCGCCGCCACCGGCTTTGGCATGGTGCAGGACGCTCTGAGCGCCGAGAACAATCCGGCCGTCACCGTTGCCGACAAAGCCTCCTCGATCCGCATCACCGGTTACAAGGCGTGGTGGATCAACCCGGTGCTCTACATCCGCATCGACACCAACCACGGCGTCAGCGGCTGGGGCGAGATCAAGGGCACGGACATCCGCGTGGCCATCACGCTCATGGCGTCGCTCTTTGAACTGCTGCAGGACGAGAACCCCACGCGCATCGAGCATCTGTGGCAAAAACTTTACCGGGCGCACCGCGACATCCGCGGCGGCCCCTTCATGGTCCACGTCATCGCAGGCATTGACATCGCGCTGTGGGATCTGGCCGGGAAGCTGTATGGCGTGCCGGTTTATCGCCTGCTCGGCGGTCCCGTGCGTGATCGCATCCGCGTCTATCACACGGCGAAGGCCCTGAAGGTTCCGCCGCACGGCATCTACGAGCATTCCGGCACGCCCGCCGACATCCAGCGCATGGTCAAGGCCATCGCCGACGCGCGTGAGAAGGTCGGCCCGGACGGCGTGGTGATGTTCGACGCCCACTGCGCCGTGCCGCCCGCGACACTCATCCAGCTTGCTGCCGCCCTGAAGCCCTACGACCTCCTCTTCATCGAGGAACCCGCCGTGCCCGGCAACATCGAGGTCTTCAAACGGCTCAAACAGGCCATCAACATCCCGCTGGCAGCGGGCGAGCGCGACCGCACCATCTGGGGCTTCATCCCCTACTTGCAGGAGCGCTGCCTGGACATCCTTCAGCCCGACTGCTGCCACACTGGCGGCATCAGCCAGATGCGCAAGATCGCCGCGTTGGCCGAGACCTACATGGTCCCGCTCGCTCCGCATTGCACGGCGAGCAACCTCGGCATCTCCGCGAGCATTCACGCCATCGCGGCCACGGCGCTCTTCCTGATCCACGAGTTCTATCCCACCAACATGGGCTTCAACCCCCGGGGCATTGCGGTGATGGACTGGCAGGTGGATAAGGAAGGCTATGTCGCGTTGCCGCAAGGCGTCGGCCTGGGCGTGGACATGGATGCGAAGATCCTCGATGAGGAAGCCAAGAAGCCGCAGACCTACAAGTGGCCGGGTGCGAAACTCAAGGACGGGTCCATCGCGGATTATTGAAATGCGGTCGGGAGTAGCGCGCGGGAATGCCGCACCGGCGACGGCGGCTTCGCTTGGTGTCCACCCTTTAGGGTGTCCGACTGCATCAGCACGCTAAAGCGTGGACACCGAACAAGGCGCGCCGCCCGCCAGTTGGCTACGGTTTCCCCGGTGCCTTCAGAAACTCCAGCACCCGCTTGGCCGTGACGTTCGCATCATCCAGATAGGCGAAGACTTCCATGATGTGATTCTCGCCGGGCGTGTATTCGAGCGTGACCGGCAGGCCCTTGTCCTTGAGCGCCGCGTGGAACTGCCGGGCTTGGTTGGGCAGCGAGTAGTAATCCCACTGGCAATACGACAGCAGAAAGGGCGGCGCGGACTTGGTGAGGTAAGCCAGCGGAGATGCTGCGAGCAGCCCCGCCGGTTCCTTGCCGAAGACCGAGGACAGCGCGCCTTCCGCTTCGCGCAGGTCATAGACACCACTCAGACCGAGCACGCCCTTGAAGATGTCCGGGGTGAGCTTGTGCTCTGCGAGGAGCTTGCGGTCGAGCGCCACCAACGCGGCGAGATGCCCGCCCGCCGAGTGGCCGCCCACGAAGAAGCGGTTCGTGTCACCACCGTATTTCCCTATGTTCTTCCACGCCCACGCGACCGCCGACGCCGCATCCTCGGCCTGCGCGGGGAACTTGCTTTGCGGCGCGAGCCGGTAGCTGGGCACCACGGTCACAATCCCGTGCCGCGCGAAGAAGTTCCCCAGCGGCGGATACAGGGTGCGGTCACCGAAACGCCACGCACCGCCATGCAGGAAGACAAACACGGGCGCGCCCTTCGCGTCCTTCGGGGCATACACATCCAGCATGTGCTTGAGGGAATCTTCCTGCCGCCCCTGCGTGTAGGAGAGATTGCGCGATGACTCGACATTCGCCGGTGTCCCGGTGGGCGGAGCGCGCAGTCCCGCCAGCGCATTGCCACTGAGGAAGATCGGGTTCGCGTAGATCCACGGCCGCCACTCACCGGCCACCTCCAGCCACGCTTCGAGGCGATACGCCCCGGATTCTGACGGCTCGAATTCGAACCGGCTGGTGACCTGCTCAGCCACCACCTTGCCGCGATGCACCAGCCGGTAGCGCGCGGGGACGGGTGCCTGCGCCATGAGCCGCGTCTTGCCGGAGAACATGCCGTTCGGCGCGGTCTCACCCATCGCGAACGCCCCGAGGTTGTTCACCGCGTAGTAGCCAAAGCCGGTCGGGTCACACAGCCAGTCATGCGCCACATAGGCGCGTCCAGCTCGCAAGGCGTCGCGCAGAGCAGGCTCAGTCAATTCCGTCGCGAGGAGGTGTGTGCTGAGATTGCGGAAGACCGTCTCCAACTGGCTGGGTGTTGGGCCCCGTTTCTCAGAACCCGGGTGGAGGTGGTTGGCTCCGATGCCGGTGAACCGTCGTTTCTGCAAGGCCGCGTCCCATTGTCCGAACAGTCCGGCTGGGTGGCTGTCGCTTGCGCCCAGCACCTCATCGGCGAACGGGAGGTTGGTTTCGAGCGGGAGCAGGGATCGCAGGCTGCGGCTGACGATCTCCATCCCCGTGGCCTCGCCAGGCGTAAGAACACGCGGTTCCGCGAGCGAAGAGTGAAACGTCAGATCGGTTCCGGTGCGCACCTTGCCGTCCGGCCCGAACTCGGAAAATCGCAGCAGGCGACCGTCCTCCTCCGCACCCGTGATGAACAGCACGCCCTCGCGCAGCCCGTGCCAGGCGTCTGGTTTCACGCCGGCCGCGTCGGTGAGGAAGACTGCGCGCACTCCCGCCTTCTTCGCTGCCGCCAGCACCTCCGCGCGCGTGCCAAAGCCCGCGTTGGCCTCCTCCGCGTGGACATGCAGCACCGCGCGGAAGTCATCGTAAAGCCCGTGTTGTGGCACGGGCTTGCGTGCCGCGGCAAATTGCTGGCGGGCAGCCTGCACGGCGGCGAGGCGCGCCGGTTCGAGCCGCTGGAGCGTGGTCAGCCGGTTGGTGTCTTCGGCACCAGCAGCAACCGCCGCGGAGAAGAGCAGCAGCCAATAGCGTAACGTGGGTTGCACGTCAGGCTGATAGCAGATGCCGGCCGGCTTGTCATCGGCTGGAGCGCAGAGTTGACGCGCCTCCTGCCTTCCGTTTTCCTTTGGCCTCTTGAATTCCACCTGTCAGTCGACGCCCGTCGGCTCGTTCTCCTCGCACCAGCGTGTCGTGCTCTGGGTGCTCTGGCTGACTTACGGCTCGTTCTACTTCTGCCGGAACAATCTCGGCGTGGCCCTGCCGGGCATCGGCAAGGAACTGGCCCTCGACAAGAACCAGCTCGGCACCGTGCTCATGGCGCTGAAGCTGGCGTATGGCGTGGGGCAGTTCATCAACGGTCAGCTTGCCGAGCGGCTGCCGCCGCGCAAGCTGCTCGCCCTGGGATTGCTCGCGTCGGCGGGGCTGAACATCGCGTTTGGATTCGGCACGGCGCTCTACTTCCTTATCTTCGTCTGGGCCTGCAACGGCTACGTGCAGGCGCTCGGCTGGCCACCGACGATGAAGGTCGGTGCGAACTGGTTTCCGCCGCTCCAGCGTGGGCGGGCCATCGGCATCATCGGCACGGGCTACCAGCTTTGCGGGGCACTGACCTTTGTAGTCGCCGGCTGGGCGGCGGAGAAGTTTGGCTGGCGCGGTGCGCTCTACGTGCCGGCGGGGCTGCTGGTCGCAAGTGCGATTCATATGCTGGTGTTTCTCAAGGAGTCGCCGGAGGATGCGAACCTGGAGCCAAGCGCCGCGCATCCTTCACCGACTACCCCGAACTCGTTCCGCGAAAACCTCGCCACCACGCTCTCGAATCCGGCGCTGTGGTTTGTGGCGGTCGCGCTTTGCCTGCTGGATGCCTGCCGCTACGGCTTCACCGACTGGGGTGTGACGCACCTGAAGGAAGTGCAGGGCGCGAGCGTGAGTTCCGCCGCCTTCAAATACGCGGTGCTGCCGTTCGGCGGCATTGCGGGCGCGTATCTGTCCGGCTGGGCCACGGACCGCTTCTTCGGCGGGCGACGCGTGCCGGTCATCGCCGCGCTGCTGCTGGTGCTGGGCCTGCTGGCGCTGGCCTACGACACGGTCATTCACTGGGGTTTCGGTGCGAGCGTGACGATGCTCTTCTGCATCGGCTTCTGCATCTTCGGGCCGCAGGTGCTGCTGGTGGGCACGTTGCCGGTGGACCTCGCGCGACGCGGCACGGCGGCGGCGGCGGCGGGTTTTGTGAACTTCATGGGCTACATGGGCGCGGCGGCGGGCGACAAGCTCACCGGCCACATCGCGCAGGACCATGGCTGGCCGTTTGCGGTGAAGTTCTGGGCGGCCTGTGCCTTCGCCGGTGCGGTGGTGATCGCGTGCTTATGGAGGGCGGAGGGGAAGCGAGAGGACATTTCGGCAAAGACTTCCTGACACGGAATTCACTTCTCAATATGCCAAGCCCCGGTTTTCATCCAAAGCCAGTTTACCACGAATGAAAGCCATCATCATTGGGGCGGGCCGCGGGCGGCGTTTGATGCCGACCACGGCGGACTCGCCGAAGTGCTACGCCGAAGTGCAGGGCAAGCGCCTGCTCGACTGGGCGCTGCGGGCCTTTGCGGGCGCGGGCGTCACGGACATCTGCTTCATCGGCGGCTACCAGATTGACAAGGTGCGGCGCGACTACCCGCACTTCACCTTTCGTCACAACGCCGGCTGGGAGCACAACAACATCCTTGCCTCGCTCATGCACGCGGAGGACGTCATGGACGAGGGGTTCGTGTGCTGTTACTCGGACATCCTCTTCACCAGCGAGGTCATCCGCCGCGTGCTGGCACAACCCGCCGACATCGCGCTTAGCGTGGACACGCGCTGGCTGGACCGCTACCAGCATCGCACCCAGCACCCGCCCGACGACGGGGAGAAGGTCACGGTGCTGAACGGCCAGGTCACACGCGTGCATCGCGGCATCGTGCCGCACGAGGCGCATGGCGAATACACCGGCATTGCGAAGTTTACGCCCGCCGGGGCCCAGCGGCTGCGTGAGCACTTTCATCGGGTCCGCGCGAGCCACGCGGGCAAGCCGTGGCGCGAGGCGGCGGTGTTCGAGAAGGCGTATCTCATCCTGCTCTTCCAGGAGATGATCGAAGCCGGGATTCCCTTCGCCCATGCCGATACGCCGGGCGACTACATGGAAGTGGACACGCAGGAAGATTTCGAACTGGCCCGCCGCAACTGGCGCGGCGAGTGAATTGCTGAACCCGAATGGACCCGAATAGACACGCATTGAAGGCCTGCCAAGCACACGCAACCGGACAGTTGTTTTCGCGTCTTTTCGCGTGTTCCGCGGGCCGTCCTGTCCCTGCTGATTCGTGTGCATTGGTGTCCATTCGTGGTTTCCCCATTTTCCCATGAGCAAGCTTCTCTTCCCCACTTCCGTCGTCGGCTCGCTGCCGCGGCCCGCGTTTGTGCTCGACCTCATCAACGACCGGCCACCGCTGCCGCCGGAACGTTACCGCGCCGAGATGGAGGCGGCGGTGCGCTTTGCCGTGGCGATGCAGGAGCACGCGGGCATTGATGTCATCACCGACGGGGAGTGGTGGCGCAAATCCTACATCGGCGTCATTGCCGAGCTGGCGCACGGCTTCGAGCTGGGCGCGCTGCCGGATGGCCGGCCCTTCACGCTCGTTGTGGACAAGCTGGCGCCGAAGACGCCGGGCTTCATCGCGAACGAGGTGACGTTTCTCAAGACCGTCACCAAACGACTGATCAAGTCCACGCTGCCGTCGCCGGCGCTGCTGGGTGAACGCATGTGGAGCGCGGAGAAGTCGGCCGGGGCGTATGCGAACCGCAACGACTTCGTCCGCGCCTGTGTGCCCGTGCTGCGGCGCGAACTGGAACTGATCCGCGATGCCGGGGCGGACATCGCGCAGATTGATGATCCGCACCTCTGCCTGTTTGTGGACCCGGAGGTGCGCGCGAAGTATTCCGACCCGGAGGCCGCCGCCGCGTTCGCCGTGGACATGATCAATGAGGTCGTCAGCGGCGTGAGTGGCATCAGGATCGCCGTGCATCTGTGCCGTCGCGCGGGCGGGCGCGCGCGCGGAGAAGTGGCGCATGGCGGCGGCTATGGCCCCATCATCCGGCATCTTAACCGCTTGAAAGTCCATCATCTCACAATGGAATTCACCAGTCCCAGCGCGGGTGACATGGCGGTGTTCAAAGAACTGCGCGAGGATTTGGAGATCGGCCTGGGCTGTGTGGATGTGACCCCGGGGAAGATTGATTCGGCGGAGACCATCGCCGCGCGGGTCCGTCAGGCCCTGAAATTTCTGGCTCCAGAGCGCATCACGTTGAACCCCGACTGCGGCTTCGCCCCCGGCTCTGGCGCGGTGGTAAGCATTGACGAGGCCTACAAGAAGCTGTGCCACGAGGCGGAGGCCGCGCGGATACTCCGGTCCGAAGTCGCCTGACCGCTGCACATCGCTAGAATCCCGCGCGCTTGCTTTCCGTCTGAACCTCCGTTGAAATCGCACCACGCATGAAACTGACCTCCTTTTTGTTTGCCGTCGCTGCGCTGAGCGCCACGACTTCCTTTGCCGCCACCAAGCCGGACTTCGCCAAGGACATCGGCCCCATTCTCGCCAAGAACTGCCTCGAGTGCCACGGGCCGGAGAAGCAGAAGGGCAAGCTGCGCCTTGATTCCA
Source organism: uncultured Klebsiella sp. (assembly GCA_964578245.1). Classification (GTDB taxonomy): domain Bacteria; phylum Verrucomicrobiota; class Verrucomicrobiia; order Limisphaerales; family SXTU01; genus SXTU01. The sequence continues at coordinate 24,894 of CAZOCL010000024.1, forward strand.
AAGAGGCTGCCTTCAAGGGTGGCGACAGCGGCAAGGCCGGCGTCGTCCCGGGGAAGGGCGCGGACAGCCGCATCTATCAGGTGATCACCCTGGCCAAGGGCCACGATGACATCATGCCGCCCAAGGGCGAGCCGCTTTCCAAGGCCACCACCGACCTCATCAAGGCGTGGATTGACGCCGGGGCGGAGTGGCCCGCTGGCGTGAAACTCGCCACTGCGGGTGGGGGCGCCGGAGACAAGAAGGAATCCGACCTTGGTCCCGGCCCGAAGCCGAGCGCCGCCGAGACGAAGGCCGTCGGCGAACTCGCCAAGGCGGGCATCACGGCCCGCGAAATCGCGCAGGGCAGCAACTGGCGCTATATTAACCTCCGCGTCGTCGGCAAGAAGTTCGACGCCAAGGTGTGGGACCAGATCAAGGACGTGGGCAATCTCATCGAGCTGAACGCCGCTGGCGTGGAGCTGACGGATGCGGACCTGGCCAAGGTTGGCAAGCTCACGAACCTGCGTTCGCTGAATCTTGCGAACGCCACCGTGAAGGATTCGAGCCTCGCCGGAATCAAGGGCCTGGCCAATCTCACCTATCTGAATCTCGTCGGCACGCAAGTGACCGATGCCGGGCTCAAGCAGCTCACCGGCTTGAAGAACCTCAAGAGCGTCTATCTGTTTGAGTCCAAGGTCACGGATGCCGGAGTCGATGAACTGAAGAAGGCGCTGCCCACCGCCCGCATCGACAACGGCGCGGACCTGAAGGCATTTGCCGCTGCGACCGCCGCCAAGGCCGAAGCTGACAAGAAGGCTGAAGAAGCGAAGAAAGCCGAAGCTGCCGCAAAGAAGGAAGAAAAGAAGCCTGACCCGGCCAAGCCCGACGAGAAAAAGGAAGATCCGAAAAAGGAAGACCCGAAGAAGAAGAAAAAGAAGTAGGGCTTTGCACCATTTGTCACGCGACGGGCCGGCTCCTTGCCGGCCCGTTTGCTTTCTACGGCCAGAAATTTTGGATCGCGGTATTCCGTGGGACGGCTTGCCGCGCGGACCTGGGCCGTGAGGATTCCAGGCGTTTCGTCCTGCTGCTCGCCGGGTCCGCCGGGCGGGACGCCCGGCTCTACGGCAGGCGGGACGCCTGCCGCCACGGTTATTGCGCCGGCAATGTCAGCCGGACCTCCAGGCCGCAGGGCTCGCGGTTCCTCGCTGTGGCGGTGCCGCCGCAGGCTTCGATGCAGGTCTTCACGATGGCCAGCCCCAGGCCTGCGCCGCCGGTGTTGCGGGCGCGGTCCGGCTCGATGCGGTAGAAGGCGTCGAAAATGCGGTCCAGGTGGGCGGGGGGCACGCCGGGACCGAGGTCCGTGATGCTGATGACGGTGGAGGAGCCTTCGCGTCGGGCGGTGATGGTGATGGGGCCCGCATCTCCCGCATAGCGCAGCGCGTTGCGGATGAGGTTGGAGAGCGCGCGCTGGAGCAGCTCCGGGTTGGCGAGGCACGTCAGTTCCGCGGGAATTTGCACGATGACCTCGCCACGGTCGGCAGCCTCGCGTTTCGCCGAGGCATCGGCGATGGCCTTCACATTGACCAGCTTGCGTTTGACATTGCCCGGCTTGAGCGAGGCCTTGGAGATCGAAAGCAGTTCGTTGACGAGGTCGCTCATGTGCTGCACTTCCTCGCGCACGTCGTCGAGGCACGGCTTCTGTTCCTCGGTTGAATGCTGCTCGAGGATGCCCACGGACATCTGGAGGCGGGCCAGGGGAGAACAGAGTTCATGCGCGATGTCCCCGAGCGAGCGTTTCTGGCCCGTGACGAAGCCTTCGAGGCGGGTGCTCATGCGGTTGATCGCGCCGCCGAGCTGGCCGAGTTCATCAGTGCGCTTCTCGTCCACGCGCACATCGAACTGGCCGTCGGCGATCTGCCGGGTGGCACGGGTGAGTTGCGCGATGCTGCTGGTGATGCCGCGAATCAGGGGGAACCAAAACAATCCGCTCAACGCCACGATGCCCGCGCAGCCCAGGAGCCACGGCCGGTAGTCGAAGAAGAAGCCGCCCGCGCTGAACGTGGTGGAGCGGGCGAGCAGCGTGCAACGCAGGTGATCGGTGTCGGGGCTTGGCCGGAGGGCGAGCATCAGGCCCACCCAGTAGGCGCGCGGGTTCTCCGATTGCACGAGGAACCGGCGGTGGATCGGTGCGGTGCCGGGGGCGTCGGCCGAGCGTCCGGCGGCTGAGTTCGTGGCTTCGGTCCAGCCGGTCTCGGTGGGTGGGCGGGTGGCAGTGATGTCGGGCGGCAGGCCTTTCTTGCCGCCCGGGGGGCGCTTGCCCGGCGGGGGAAAACCGAACCCCTCGCTGTTGGTTTCGCTGCCCGTGCTGCTTCCAGCGGGAGCCGCGCCGCGCCGTCCGGCTCCACCACTCGGCGGACGCGGAAGCTGGCTGCGCAACGACTCGGGCAAGTCCACTTCCTCGCCGGCGAGGGTTTCCAGGTCGTTGCCCAGCAACAAGAACTTCACATCATGGGCCTCTCCGTAACGGGCGAGGACATCGTTCCACTCGGTGCGCGGCTTGGTCTCGAGTTCGGCCATGATGGCCCGCGCGGTGGCCTCGACACGACCGCCGACGTGGCCCGCCAGAAAGGAGTCGAAACCGTTGCTGGCCGAGTAGCGCAGCACGATCCACGCGATGACCATCAGCAGGACGAGGTTCAACGAGAACCAGGTGAGAATCTTGGCGGTGAGCGGGAAACGCGGGTTCATGAGACTTCCGGGCGAATAAGCATGTAGCCGGCTGAGCGGACGGTGCGGATGAAGCGCGGCTCCCTCGGGTCGTCGCCCAGTTTCTTGCGGAGCGCAGAGATATGCACGTCAATCGAGCGGTCAAACACCTCGTAGTTGCGGTTGCGAATTTCGTCGAGCAATTGCTCGCGGGACTTCACCCGGCCTTGGGCGCGCGCGAGCGAGACCAGGAGATCAAACTCGACCGGGGTAAGTGTCAAAGCGTTCTTGCCCAAGGTGGCGGTGCGCGCGGCGGTGTTGATGCGCAAGTCCCCCGCCACCACCTCTTCGTCGGCCTCGGAGGCTGCGCCGGTGGCGGCGTGGTTCGTCCGGCGGGTCACGGCCCGCAGGCGGGCGAGCAGTTCGCGCGTGGAGAAGGTCTTGGGCAGGTAATCATCCGCGCCGAGTTCCAGGCCGACGATGCGGTCGGCCTCCTCACCGCGCGCCGTCAGCATCAGCACCGGCACGGCGGAATGCGTGCGGATGCGCTTGAGCACCTCGAAGCCGTCGCACCCGGGCAGCATCAGGTCGAGAATGACCGCGTGCCAGGACTCGGCGACGGCCCGCTCCGCGCCCTCCGGCCCCGTGTGGGTGGCCTGGACGCTGTAGCCGAGCGGCTCCAGGTAGTCTTTGATGAGCCGGCACAGCTTGCGGTCGTCGTCGATGACGAGGATGCGCGTGGCCGGGGCGGCGGCGGGGGCGGCTGGTTTGATGGGCGCGGCCATGTGTGCGTCGGGGACAGTGATAACAGAAGCGAGCGGGCTTGGGAACCCGCTTGGCATCGGCGCTGGAAAAAACGTCAACATGGTCGCGTCTGGCTGGCTCAACGTTTTTCCCGGTTGCGCTCGGCGGCGAGCACATTTACACCGGCTTAACAAATCCACTTTGGCAGGCTCATAATCCCTTTACACACGCGGCGCATGGTGGCGGCAGAAAACATCGCTGCTGCCATGAAACTTCATCTTCTCCGCTGCCTCGTCGCGTTCGCCACGCTCGTCTCGGCCCAGGCCGCTGATGTCACGGTGTCCGACTCAGTCGTTGCCCTCGCCGCCAGCGCGAACGGGACGAAGAACTACACTTTCACGGACGCCACCACCGGCCAGAGCGTCACCGTGGCAGTGATGATGACGGCCTTCTCCCCTGACCCTGCGGCGGTGCTCTCGCTGCTCGATGGCGACACGCGTGTGGGCGTGGGCAACCCGATCGTGGGGGGGGACGGCAATCTGATTGTCTTTGGCGAGGGTGTGAACTTCGCCGCATCACTGGTGTCTAGTTCCAGCGGCGTCACCGCCAGTTCCATCCGGTTCCGCATCCAAGGCCTGGGCATCCGCGCCGTGGATGGGGCGCCGCCGCTCTATTGGCTGTCCTCAGCCACGTCCTCCAATGCCTTCAACCTCAACGGCGAGACGGTGAACACTCTCGATGCAACGGGAGTGGCGCTTTCGAGTGGCAGCTACGCTGGTCAGCTTGGCTACACCGCCGATGCGGGGGATGCCCAGTTGAGCGATGCCGGGACCATCAACGGGCTGGGACTGGTCTTGAACGTGACGTTCACCACCGATGGCACGGTGATCAGCGCGCCGCTCATCGCCTCGTGGCTCACGAAGGATTCCGGCAAATACGCGCGGATCTACGAGACCACGGCCAATGCGAACGGTGGCACGACTTCCACCACCTGGAGCCGTGGCACGGTGGCGCAGACCTTGCCGGCCTATGCCGGTGTGCAGGAGATTAGCTCCTCGGCCAGCTTCGTTTACATTCGCACCACCGGCCTGGGCTTCCACAACATGGGACCGTGGTATCTCGACGCGGGCAAGTCGCAGCTCTTTCCAAACCTGCCCGGCAACACCGCCACGATCTGGCGCTTTCCGCGCTCCCCGTCCGCTGCCGGTGCCCCGAGCCTCACGACCCTCGGCGCGATCGGGTATTTCGTGGACGGCGTGGCGATGTTTGACGGGCAGGACGGCTATTTCTGGAGCGGCACGGCGGAGGTGCAGAGCGGCAGCGGCGGCCTGTGGAACCGGGATGCGTATCCCGAGGAAGGCATTTCCTTCGATCCCGGCAACGCGCACCAGGAGCAGACCGGCACCTACCATTACCACGCCAACCCGCTCGCGCTGCGCTACCAGCTTGGAGATAACGTCAACTTCAACCCGGCAACTAAGCTTTACTCCGAGAACGGCAGCGCGCCGACGAAGCACTCGCCGTTGCTGGGCTGGGTAAGGGACGGTTATCCGATCTACGGTCCCTACGGCTATTCCTCGGCTAGCAACTCCAGCAGCGGCATCCGCCGCATGACCACGGGGTATGCGGTTCGCAACGGGCAGAATGGCACCGTGAACCTTGCCACCACCGGCCGGGTCACGCTGCCCGCCTGGGCCGCGCGCGGCCGCAGCCGCTCCGCGACGCTCGCGGCGAACGAATACGGTCCGAATGTCACCGGCATCTATGTCGTGGGCCGCTATCACGAGGACTACGAATTCCTGGGCGATGTGGGACTGGTGCAGGGGGTGAACTTCGACCTCGACGAGCACAACGGGCGCTTTTGCGTCACGCCGGAATTCCCGAACGGCACCTACGCCTACTTCATGACCATCGGTTCCAGCGGCACGCCGGTCTATCCCTACAATATCGGACGCGTCTTCTACGGCACCACGAGTGGCGGACCGGTCACCAGCATCACCGAAGCGGTCACAACCAATTTCGTCGGCGGGCCAAACCTTCCGGTGAAAGTGGGGCGGCCGACGATCAACGGGGGGACCGTGACGCTAACCTGGAGCGCGGCGGAGGGCGGAACTTACGCGGTTGAAGGCCGCTCGGAAGTGAATGGTGCATGGACCACGGCGGCTTCCGGGGTGCAGCCGACGACCAATGTCGGCTCACGAGCGATTTCCCCGGGCACTGCGCGCGGTTTCTATCGGGTGGCGCGCACGGGGCTGGCCAGCTATTCCACGACTGCGGCCGGTGGTGGTGGTGGCGGCGGTGGCGGAGGAGGGGGCGGCGGTGGTGGCGGCGGTGCAGCCCCCACCATTGCGAGCGTCACTCCGAACAGCGGCACGGCCAGCGCTTCGGCCACGGTCACGATCACGCTCGGTGGCACGAACCTGCCGCCCGCGAATGCGGTGCCGACCTCGGTCACCCTGGGCAGCGCGAGCGGCACGGGCATCTCCTACAACGGCAGTGCGGTGACGGCGAGCTTCACCTTGCCCGTCACGACTGGTTTGCAAAATGTGGTGGTGACGTTTCCCGCACCACCAACGGGAGGCGTGGCGCTCACGATCACAGGCACGAATGTGTTCACCGTGAACGGTGCTGGCGGTGGCGGTGGCGGTGGCGGTGGCGGTGGAACGCCTGCGCCTCCGACCATCGCGAGCGTCACTCCGAACAGCGGCACCGCGAGCGCATCCGCCACGGTGACGATCACCCTTGGTGGCACGAACCTGCCACCGGCAAATGCGGTGCCCTCCTCGGTGACACTGGGCAGCGCGAGCGGCACGGGCATCTCCTACAACGGCAGCGCAGTCACGGCGAGCTTCACGCTCCCGGTCACGACAGGCCTGCAGAATGTCGTCGTGACCTTCCCGGCTCCCCCGACCGGAGGCGTGGCGCTCACGATTACGGGCACGAACGTCTTCACAGTGAACGCAGCGGGTGGCGGTGGCGGTGGAACGCCTGCGCCTCCGACCATCGCGAGCGTGACGCCCAACAGTGGCACGGCCAGCGCCTCGGCTACGGTGACGATCACGCTCGGCGGCACCAACCTGCCTCCGGCAAATGCGGTGCCGTCCTCGGTGACGCTGGGCAGTGCGAGCGGCACTGGGATTTCTTACAATGGTAGCGCGGTGACCGCGAGCTTCACGCTGCCGGTGACCACTGGCCTGCAGAATGTCGTCGTGACTTTCCCGGCACCTCCGACCGGCGGTGTCGCCCTCACGATCACGGGCACGAACGTCTTCACCGTGAATGCAGCGGGCGGTGGTGGCGGTGGCGGTGGAACGCCGGCACCGCCGACCATCGCGAGTGTTTCGCCCAACAGCGGGACGGCGAGCGCGTCCGCCACGGTCACCATCACACTCGGCGGCACGAACCTGCCGCCGGCAAATGCGGTGCCGTCCTCGGTGACACTGGGCAGCGCGAGTGGCACGGGCATTTCCTACAATGGTAGTGCGGTGACGGCGAGCTTCACGCTGCCGGTCACGACTGGCCTGCAGAATGTCGTTGTGACCTTCCCGGCTCCCCCGACGGGTGGTGTCGCGCTCACGATCACGGGCACGAATGTCTTCACCGTGAACGCTGCTGGTGGCGGTGGCGGTGGAACGCCGGTTCCGCCGACCATTGGCAACGTCACTCCCAACAGCGGCACCGCGAATGCGTCTGCGACGGTCACCTTCACCCTCAGTGGCACGAACCTGCCGCCGAACGGCACGACTCCGACGTCCGTCACGTTGGGCGGAGTGACCGGGACGGGCGTTTCCTACAACGGTTCAGCCGTGACGGCCACGTTCACCCTGCCATCGGCGACGGGTCTGAAAAACGCCGTCATCACCTTCCCGGCAGTGCAGAGCCAGCCCGTGCTCACCATCACCGGCACAAATGTCTTCACCGTGAATGCGGCGGGTGGCGGCGGTGGGGGCACGTCGAACTCGGTGGCTCCCGGCGGCAGTGCGGCTCGTGGCACCACGGTCACGGTGACCATTACATTGCCCACAAATCCGCCGTTGCCGCCCTTGACTGACCCGATGACCAGCCAGACAATTCTGCCGTCCACGGTTACGCTGGGAAGCGTCACCGGCACAGGCATCCAGCGCACCGCGCAGGGCACCGTGGTCGCCACGTTTGTCATCCCGGGCAACGCGACAACCGGCGCGCAGAACGTGGTGGTGACCTTCCCGCCGCCGCCGGGCATGCCGATGGGGGCGAGCTACACGTTGACGGGCGGGTTCACAATCCAGTGAAATGCAGGCCGTGAAATCGCAACCCCTCACCACCAACCAGCGCATCGCCCGGACCTGGGCGCTGCTTGCGGTGCTGGGTTTGCTGCTGTGGCTGAGCAATCGTGCGCGGGGCGCGGAATCGGAGGTGACGGTCGCCATCGAACCACGTTACCGGGGTGAGCCGCTCAAGTTCGACCAGTTGAGCGTCACCAATGCCGCCGGGCAGGCCATCAGTGTGACCCGGCTGGACATGCTGCTTTCCGGCATCGCCGTGCGGCGCACGAACGGGACGTGGCTGGAGAAGCACTATTGGTTCGCCTTCATTAACGGTCGCGCGGGCCGGACGAACTTCGTGTTGCGCGGCCTGCCAGCAGGAGACTACGACCGGTTGCGGTTCAACATCGGGGTGCCAGCGGAACAGAACCTCGGCAATCCCACGCAGTGGGACGCGACCCATCCGCTGAACCCCACGGTGAACGGGCTGCATTGGAACTGGCAGGGTGGGTATGTCTTCCTCGCACTGGAGGGAAAATGGGCTTCGGCTTCGTCCGCCACGGGCCGGCCCGCACCAGTCCTGGCGCGGGTCAACCAGCTCGATACGCGGCTGGCGGATTCCGGCCTGAGCCATCCGTCGTTGATCGCTTCTGCTGCCACAGCGAAGGGCCGGGAACTCGAGGGCTTCTCCTGGCACCTGGCCACGGAGCGGCAGTTGATGACGGTGGAGGTGCCGGTGACGCTGGCGATTGGGAACAGTTTTGTGTCGGCACGCTCGGTTGCGCTGCGCCTGGGCTTCGATCTGGCACGCGTGCTGGACGAGGTAGTGCTGGACGAGGAGACGAGTTCCACACACTCGCGCGATGGGGACGAACTCGCTGACCGGCTGAGGCAGAGCGTGGAGCGTGCGTTCGTCGTGGGCACCCGTGTGCTTCCGCCGGCTGCCACCGCTTCGCGACCGGCGACCCCTGCTGCCCGAACCACGAACTTCGTCGGCACCCCGTATCGGTTCACGATGTCGGCCTACTTCCCGAAGCCGGCGCTGCCGCTGGACAACCCGCTCACGGTGGAGGGGGTCGAACTGGGCCGGCGACTGTTCCATGACCCGCTCCTCTCACGCGGTGAGAAGCAGGCCTGCGCCTCGTGCCATCAGGCGGACGCGGGAACGGTGGATGGCGGCAAGGCGTTCAGCCTGGGCGTGGACGGACTGCCGGGAAAGCGGAACGCGATGCCCCTCTACAACCTCGCGTGGAAGTCGGAGTTCTTCTGGGACGGGCGCGCGAAGTCACTGCGCCAGCAGGCGCTCATGCCGATCCAGGACGAGCTGGAAATGCACGAGACGCTGGAGAACGTGGTGCGGAAGCTGGTGGCGGCAGGCGTCCCGCCCGGCGGCCCAGGCCAGCCAAAGGCGATCACCGTGCTTTCGGACAGTTCCAGGCCGAGCGGCAAGGTGCCGCCCTCCACGGCGGGCAGGATGCCCGCCGCCACCGGCTACGCCACCCTCTTCACCCGCGCTTTCGGCAGCCCTGAGATCACAGCCGAGCGAGTCAGCCTCGCCCTGGAGCAGTTCCTCCTCACCCTCACGTCACACGATGCGAAGTTTGACCGCGTGCTGAGGGGGGAGGCGAAGTTCACCGCCGAGGAGCAGCGCGGCTTTGAGCTGTTTCATACGGAGCACGACCCGCGGCGCGGACAGTTTGGTGCGGACTGTTTCCACTGTCACGGCGGGCCGCTTTTCCAAAACGTCGCCTTTGCCAACAACGGGCTGGACTACAATCCGGCGGACTTGGGCCGCTACAACGTGACTGGCCAGGAGGGCGACAAGGGCAAGTTCGCCGTGCCCTCGCTGCGCAACGTCGAACTGACCGCGCCCTACATGCACGACGGCCGGTTCGCGACGCTCGAAGCCGCCGTGCTGCACTATGTG